>CAMCHD010000063.1 GCA_945874545.1 Akkermansia muciniphila
CGTAGGATCGTCAAGTGAGACAAGGAACACCTCAATCCCGGACAAACGTTCAAATGCTTTCTCGTCGAGGCTTTCGTCTCCGAATCTACGCGAAAACCCGTCCGAGTCTTGAACCCAGGCCGGGCAAGCACTTTCTTCTGCTATCGATATTAACTCTTTGATTACTAGGTTTTTCCGCTCTAAAAGATCCTTGATTGGAATCCGCGCCAACGGGTAACAACTGAAACCGCGATGATCAAGCATGGCTTCGTTGATTTTGCTCCGTAGTTGAGATCGCAACGGGCGACGAAATTGAGTAAGAACACATATTCCTAACGAAGTTAGGTGGGACATCACAAAGCAAACTCGAACCAAGTATGATTGGTTTAAATAGGTTTACCGCAGGATTACGGTTTTTGCCTCCGAAGCGGTCTTTACCTCTCATCGGGGCCGAATTTACGTCGCGTTTGACCGCCCGGCGTCCGCGCCTAGGGTCCGCGTCCCATGCGGCTCGGCGAACTTGAAGGCCTGCAAACCCTCATGCTGCCGGACGCCTGGCAGCGCGACGCCGTGCACGCCCTTCAGGCCGGTCGCGACGTGGTCGTGGACGCCCCCACCGGGGCCGGCAAAACCCATGTCTTCGAGCGCTACGTCGAACAGGGCAACTTCGCCCGCCGGGCCGTGTTCACCGTGCCCACCCGCGCGCTCGCCAACGACAAATACGCCGAGTGGCTCGCCCGCGGCTGGCGCGTGGGCATCACCACGGGCGACCTTTCCGTCTCGCCCCACGCGCCGGTGGTCGTCGCGACCCTGGAGGCGGCCCAAGGCACCCTGCTCCGCGCCGCCGGCGCCCCGCCCGACCTGCTGGTGATCGACGAATACCAATGGCTCGGCGACCCCGCCCGGGGCAACCACTACGAGGGCGTGATCGCCACCCTGCCCCGCGCGGTGCAGTTGCTCTTTCTTTCCGGCTCGGTGGCGAACCCCGAGGATGTCGCCGCGTGGCTGACCCGCCTCGGCCGCGAGGCCGAGGTGGTGCGCACCGCCACCCGGCCGGTGCCGCTGGAGGAGGTGGAGGTGGACGACCTCGCCCAGGGTTTTCCCCGCGAGATCGAGGGCTTCTGGTCGCGGCGCGTGGCCGGCGCCCTGCGCGAGGGCCTGGGCCCGGTGCTCGTCTTCGCACCCCACCGGGCCGACGCCGAGCGGCTGGCACGGCAGTTCGCCCGCGAGCTTCCGCTCGGCGATCCCCTGCCGCTGACCCCGGAACAGGAGTCCATGGCCGGGCCCGTGCTGGCCAAACTGCTGCAACGCCGCGTGGCCCACCACCACAGCGGCCTGGGCTACGCGCAACGCGCCGGTCTGGTCGAGCCGCTGGCCAAGGCCGGACAACTCCGGGTGGTCGTCGCCACCCTCGGACTCGCGGCGGGCATCAATTTTTCCCTGCGCTCCGTGATGCTCACCGCCGCCGCCTACCGGGTCGGCGCGCTGGAGCGCGATATCGCCCCGCACGAGCTGCTGCAGATGATAGGCCGGGCCGGACGGCGCGGGCTCGACGAGACCGGCTACGTGCTCGTCTCCGCCCGCACCCCGCGCCTCCGCCGCGCCGCGCCGCTGCGTCTGAAACGGGCCGCCCCCCTGCCCTGGGCCGCCCTGCTGCGCGGCCTCGCCCCGGGGGAGTCCGCGCTGGCCCTGGCGCGCGGCGCCGCCGGACGCCTGTTCACCGCCGAGCCGTTTCCGATGGGGGCCGAGGCCACCGCCGCGCTCCCGCCGGGCGCGACCCCGTGTCACCAGCTTACGGATACGGGGCGGGCCCGCCTGGTCCGCCGCCGCCGCGAGCCCTTCGCCGGCTGCGCGGACTGCGCCCTGCGGCCGGCCTGCCTCGCCCTCTCGCCCGAGCCGACCCCGCTGTGGCGGTGGCAGCGGGTCGGCCTGCTCGACAAACACCTGCGACTCACCGCGCGCGGCGCCATCGCGGCCCAGTTCCTCGGTCCGGAGGGTCTGGCCCTCGCCGCCGGCCTGGAGGACCGGCGCTACCCGCTGGAAAACCTGCTCTACGACTGCGCGAACCTGTTCGCGGGGGACCGCTTCGCCGGGACCAACCCCCGCCGCCTCGGGCGCCTCGTCCACGTCTGCGAAAAAACCTACCGCCGCGAAAACGCGGAGGGGTATCTCGAGGAGGGCCTGCCCCCCGGCTACGGTCACGGCGCGAGCGAGATCGTCCGGGCGGTGGCGGAAGGCACCGCCACCCGGGGCGCGCTGGCCCACGGGCTCGCGGGTGACTTCGCCCAGGCGGGACGGGGCGACATCGACCGCCTGTTGACCGAATGGCGCGGCCTTCTGCGCGGCCTCGCCGCGGCCGGCCCGCTCGCCGCCGGCCTGCCCTTCGCCACCGAACCGCTCCGGACCCGCTGGGACGAGGCCCGCGCCATCGCCGCGCGTCTGTTGGGAGACGCCCGCGCCGCCGAACTGCCCGCCCTGCCGCCGCTCACCCCGGAACAACGCCGACCGGTGTTACACCGCCTGGGTCGCCTCGTCTCCGCCCGCGCATCGGGCTCGCCATCGGCCCGGGCGGCGCGAGCCTGAGCGGATCGCCATGCCGCCCGACCCGACCGAACCGCCCCTCCACCCGTCCCGCACCGATTGGAGCCGGCGTTTCGCGGCCTGGCGCGGGATGTCGCTCCGCGATGTGTGGTGGGAGCTCCTCGACGCGTGGGACGACCACCGCCGTTTTCGGCGCGTGGTCCAGGGACTGGTCCTGGGCGCGACCATGCTCGGTGTCGCGAGCGTCTGGATCTATCCCTGGTGGCGGGAACGCTCGACCGTGCGCATCGCCCGCGAATGGCTGGAGACCGGGCGGCTCGACTACGCCGCCGGCGAGGTCAGGCGCGCGTTGATCGCCCATCCGACCCTGCCCGAGGTCTGGCGGCTCGCGGCCGAGCTGGAGCGGCGGGCCGGTCGGCACGATCTGGCGACGGACCGTTCCGCGCGGGCCGCCGACCTCTCCCCCGGCGACGCCGCGGTCGCGCTCGAATGGGCCACCGACGCGCTCCGCGCCGATCGGCCCGAGGTCGCCCGCCGGGCGCTGGCCCGGTTGACGCCGGAGGCTCGCGACGGCTCCGCCCCGGCCCAACGCCTGCTCGCGGAACTGGCCCGCCGCGCGGGCGCGCGGGAGGCCGCGATTTCCCACTACTTGACCGCCCGCCGCCTGGCCGGACCGGGGCCGCTCGACGAGGTTCCGGTGGGGCGCCTGCTCCTCGGCTCCCCCGACGCCGGCGAAAAGAAGCGCGGCCGGGATCTGCTGGCCGGTTTTGCCGACGATCCGGAGTGGGGCGCCATCGCCCTGCGGGCCCTGCTCGGCGACGCCCTCGAAAACGGCTCGCCGGCCGAGCGCCTGCGTTGGTCCGAGGCGCTGCGCCGGCACCCGCGTTGCGCGGTCGAGGACATGCCGGTCTGCCTGCGCCAGCTCGCCACCGGCGATCCCGAACGTTTTTCGGACGTGCTGGCGGACTTGGAAAAGGCGCGGGCCGGCGACGCCGACCAGGCCCTCGGACTGGTCGGCTGGCTCAACCAGATCGACCGTCCGCGCGACGCCCTGCGCTGGCTCGCCACCCTCGATCCGGCGGTGACGGCTTCCCCGGCCCTGCGCGTGGCCTGGGCGGAGGCCTTTCGTCTGGCGGGCGACTGGCCGGGATTGACCGCCCATACCGAATTCGGCGACTGGGGAGAGGAATACGAGTTTCTGCGCCAGGCCTACGCGGTGGAGGCGGCCCGGCGGCGCGGCGACGAGGGTCGCCGGGCGGAACTGTGGCAGTTTCTCCGGGCCAAGCTCGCCGCCAACGGCGTGCACGCCCACTACGCGGCCGGCGCGCTCTACCTCTGGGGCCTGACCGGCGAAGCGGTGGCGCTGGCGGAGACGGCGAGCACCGACCCCCGCGTCGCCGTGCCCGCGCTGGGTTTTCTGGTGCGCCACCACCAGACCCAGCGCGATGCCCTTGGCCAATACCGCGCCTTCCGACGCCTTCACGCGCTCCGCCCGGACGACGCCGCGATCGCCAACAACCTCGCCTATTTCGCCGCGCTGACCGGCGAAAACCCGGGGCTGGCCGAGGCCTTGTCACGCCGAAATCTCGCCGCGACCCCGGGTGACCCCGGGCGCGTCGCGACCCACGCCTTTGTGCTCGCCCTGCAAGGCCGGGCGGCGGAGGCGCTCGTCCTGCTCGAGCCACTACGGGCGCAACTGACGACGGACCCGGGCCTCGCCCTCGCCTACGGTCTTGCCTTGGCCCGCGAGCGTCGCCGGGCGGAAGCGCGCGTGGTGCTCGCGCCGCTGCTGGCCCGGGCGGGCACCGAACGCGAAGCGGAGCTCATCCGCGCGGTTCTGGAGTGAGGCCCGCAAGCGCCACGGCGGCCCGACGACGGCGGCGCAAACACCGCAGCAGGGTCAACAGGCCGACCGCGCCGAACGATGCGAGCGTGCCGGGTTCGGGCACGGGCCGGCCGTCGATCGTGGCCAGGGCTCCGACCTGATACATGAGGAAGCCGCTGGGATTGATCTGGGTGGAGTTGCTGTTTCCGGTGGCGCTGTTCGTGTTGTCCACCACCACCACCAGCTGGTTGGTTCCCACCACAAACACCGAGTTGCCCGAAGTGCCGGTGCCGTTGGTGCCGTTCTGCAGCACGGCGGCGGTCGTGTTGGTCCACGCGCTGTTCCGCGAGAAGGCCGGAGTTTGGCCGCCGGCGACGCTGCCGTTGGCGTTCAGTGTCGGATTGACGTAGATGCTATACCGGTCGTCCGCCGCGATGGTGAGCTCGATCACGATGGCGTTGGTAATCGTGCCCGTGCCGGTGCCCGAGATGTTGAAGCCCAGGGTGTAAACGTATTGGGCGCGGTTGTTTCCGCTGGTGCCATTGCCCGGAAGCTGCACCCCGCCGACGTTGGCCACTCCGGAGGGGTTCCGTGCGCCGGGGGCGGTGATCCACTGGGCGCTGGTGGTGTTTTGCACCCAGGCGCCGTCGATGTAATTGGTCGCCGCGCTACTGTTGGCCGTGCTGCTGACCACGTAGGCCGCCCCCTCGTAGGTGGCGTTTCCGGATACGCCGTCGGCTCGCGCATAGGTTACGCTCCAATGCGGATCGGTGGTGCCACCCGCCAACAAGGAACCGCTGCTGTTGATCCCGGTGTAATACAAACCGTTGACGTCGGTGGCCAGGCTGGCCCGCGCTCCCGAAGCCAGGGCAAAGCCCAACGCCAGCACGGCGAGGCGGAGCCAGACTGGAATTAGAACCCGCGGGAGCATGACGCACCGAAACGTGCCCAACCCCATCGTTCAACGCAGGATGCTACGCACCGCAACGACACCTAGAGCCATTCGAGGGGACAAACCCTTCGCGCTCCGCCTCAGGAGCGAGACCGGCGAGGTCGCCCGACGCACCGACCGACCGTCGCTCCATACCGCCCGAGGGCAGGCCGGAGCAAACGAGGCGCCCGGCGTTATGCGTGCCCGGCGAGCTCACCCCGATAGTCTCACCGAGATGATCCCTTTGCGGACCGTCACGTCCCGGGCGGGCAGGTGGATTTCGATGCGTTTCAGGTTCTTGATCGTCTTGTCGATCTCCAGCGGTGGCGGATCGAGGGGGATGACCGACACGGCCAGGCCTGCCGGCTCGAGAATGGTCAGCTTGAGTTCCTTGTCCCCTTGCCGGAGGATCGCTCCGCCTTCGAACGGAGTCACCTCGGCGGTGGTCATCATCGCCCAGGTGAGAACGCGGGTGGCGTCGGTGGTCTCGAAACTGTCCTCCACCAACACGGAGCGCTCGCTCTCCTTGACAAAGCGGCGGGTGCAAGCCGCGAGCAGACCGGGGTAGATCTCCGACATGTCGACGCTCACCTCCGGCCGCGCCCCCGTCCGAAAGCCGAGGAGGGGCGCATAGCCCGTGGCCAAAAAACGGGCGCCGTTGACGCTAAGGTTGCCGTGGCCGTGGTTGCCCTTGGTAAGCAAAGACCAACGCGCGCCATCCTGGCTGCGGTTGGAGAGGGGGAACCCGATTTGATCGAGCGGAAAATAGGACTGGTTCCCCGGGTCGAGCGACCAGCGCACGCCGTCGAGATCGAACACGAAGCTTCCGGCGTCCATGTTGCCGTGACTGATGTCCGCGCGGCCCCCTTTCACCGCCAGATAAAAGGCCCGGGGCTGCTCCTCCTTCCCCCGGAAAACGGCGACGGGATTCGGACCCTTGCCGAGCCACTCGCGCGGCAACGCGCCGGATTTTTTCTCCGTGTAGCGCGCCAGCCAAAGCAGACCGAGGGCGGTGAAGCGCCCCGTTTGCGACGGGTTTTCAAAAAAGGCACGGTCGAAATACAGGGCGTCCCCGGTCTTGGCCGCAAACCAGGCCAGGAGCAGACTGCCGCTTCCGGTGGGACGATCGGACGAATCGGCAAAGTTGAAAAAATCCCCCGTCGGGGAGGTGACCTGCAACCGGAAGCGGGCCCCTTCCATAAAGCCCGGGCTGGCCGTTATGCCGAAATCACGTCCGAGGGCGCTGTCCAGAAGGTCGGCGCCGATGACCGTGTAGGTGGTGCCGTATTCCCAGTAATAGGGTCCTTCCGGATACACCCCGTCGGGGGCGTATTCGTGCAGGGACCCGGGCAGGTTCTCCAGCGCGCGGGCGACGGTCCTGGCCGCGAGTTCGGGGTCGATTTCCGCGACCGCCAGCGAGGCCGCGATCAGGCCCCCGTGGCAAACCGCGTTCCAGTTGCTGGTCGCGTCGATCCAAAACATCGGCTTTCCGCCTTCGTTGTAGCTGGGCGAAATGGCCTTCTCGATCAGCGCGTTCCTGGCCCGGTCGACCGTGGCCCTCGGCAGTTCGTCACCCACCCAATCGACCGCCAGCGCCACCCCGAGGGCCATCTCCCCCACGTCGAGAAAATGCCTCGGATTCCAATCCTCGAACGCGCACGCGTTCAACAGTTCGGCGTCGATGCGTTTCAGGAGCTCCGGTTGTTGCTCAAGACGGTAGGCCATCGCGAGGGTGCTCAGGCGGCGGAGAATCTCCCGGGAGACGGGAAGCAGGCGAAACCCGCGGAGCTCGCGGGCCGGAGGGGACGACCCGAGGATCGCCCGGGCCTCCGCCTGGAGATGGCGGTGATAGGCCTGAAGCAGGGGATCGTTCGCCAGCCGGGCCTTCAAGTCGCGCTCGATGGCGGGCGTGAGAATCAAACGAGGCGAGCCCTTGGCCAAATTCTCCCGGAGGTAGGCGACCGAGATGGGATTATCCAGTTTCGGCGGCGTTTTCCCCGGGATGTCGTCCCGCGCCGCGACGGAGAAGGGCGGCAGCCACAGGGCGCAGGCCAGCAGGATACTTCGGGGGAGGAGGTTCATGGGGGTTAGGTTTCGATCGAAGGCGGGCGGAGGAGGGACCGTTTCACCAATCCGACACCCGCTTCGGCAACGGATCGACGGTATCGGCCATACGGTTACAAAGGCGCAGGAGCAGCTCCCCCTTCAGGGCCTGCCCGGCCGGTTCATGCCATAGGTTGCGCGTCTCGCCCGGATCCGCGCCGAGATCATACAGTTCGCCCGTGCCCAGGCTGTGCACCACCACGAGTTTATGGCTCGCGGTGCGCAACATGGTGGCGTGGGCGGCGGGATCGCGATGCCAGGGCATGGCGTCGTAATACTCGCAGTAGACGTCGTCATGGTGCCGATCCGGCGCCGCGGCGTCGGTGAGCAGGGGCCAGAGTGAGCGGCCCTGCATGCCCGGTGCGTGATCGAGTCCGGCGGCGTCCAGCAGGGTCGGCGCGATATCCATCAACTCGACCAGGGCCCGGCTGGTGCGTCCCGGGGCGATCCGGCGCGGCCAACGCAGGATGAGCGGCACGCGGACGAGGGGCTCATAAAAGTAGGGTCCCTTGAGGTAAAGCCCGTGGTCGCCGAGCATCTCGCCGTGGTCGGACATGAAGAGGACGAGGGTGTTTTCCACCTGGCCGGTGCGTTCCAGGGCCTCCAACATCCGGCCCACCTGGGCGTCGATCAGATCCACCATCGCCCAGTAGGCCGCGGTCACCAGGCGGTGTTCCCGATCGGTCATTCCGATGAAGGGATGCAGCGTCTTGTTGGCATAGGCGCCGGCGTGGTCGATCTGTTGATACAACGGCTTGTCGGCCAATTCGCCGGGGCGATAGACGGGCGGCGGGATGGCGTCGAGGCGCTCCAGGTAGCGCCGCAGATACTCGGCCGGCGGATCGAAGGCGTGATGCGGATCGAAGATGTTGACGGAAAAAAGCCAGGGCTTGTCCCGGACGGCGTGGGCCTCGACAAAGTTGATCGCCATCTGCGCGCACCAGGTCGTCTGGTGCTGCTCGGCGGGCATGCCGGTCCTCACCTGCGACGAATCGCCAAACGGCGTGGTTTTGAAGGTCACGCCCTTCTCGCGCAGCCAGTGGTGGTAGGCGTTGACCGGCCAATCCCCCTCGGGATGATGGGACCAGTGGAAAATGTCGTAACCGTCGTCGATGCGCCGCTCGGCGCCAGGCGTGACCCGCGGGTGGCAGGGGGCGAGATGCAGTTTTCCCGCCAGCCCGCAGGTGTAGCCGGCGTCGTGCAGCACCCGGGTGACCAGGGTCTCCCCGGCGGGGATGCCTTGCCCGTTCGCGCGGCAACGGGTCGTGCGCGGGTAACGCCCGGTGAGAAAGGAGGCGCGGCTCGGGGTGCATACGGGGCTCTGGCAAAACGCATGGGCAAAACGCAGCCCGTCGCGGGCGAGGCGATCGATGTTCGGCGTATGAACAAAAGCATTACCGTAGCAGCCGGCGGTGTCGAAGCGCTGCTGGTCGGTGCAGATCCAGAGGATGTTGGGACGATCCGGGGCGGACATGGAACGGCGTTCGGGTGGCGGCGGCCGCGGCGCTAGGGTTTCCGCCAGGCCGGGCGGGCACCCGCCTCGATCGACGCGTCCAGGGCGAGCATCCGGGCCCCCAGCCGCTCCACGAGCGCGGGCTGCCCGGCGGCGCGGTCGACCTTTTCGCCGATATCCTCGGCGAGATTGTAGAGCAGAACCTGCGGCGGAAGCGCGGCCTCGCCGGCCGATCCGGACGCCGCGTGGCGGATCAGTAGCTTCCAGTCCCCCTCCCGAATGCCTTCCAGCCGGCCGCGCGGCGCGTAGTAGAGAAACTCGTCCCGCACCTTTTCGGTCTCGCCGGTCAGCAGGGGAGAGATGTCCAGCCCGTCGATTTCGCGACCGGCGGGCAGCGGCGCGCCGGTGAGGGCCGCCATCGTCGGCAAAAGATCCAGGGTCGAAGCCAGCGCACGAGTCTCCGTGCCCGCCGGGACGCGACCCGGGGCCCACACGATGCACGGCACCCGATGACCACCCTCAAAGACGCTCATCTTGCCACCGCGCAGCGGTCCGGCGGAGCCGCCGTGGTGCTTGAAGGTCAGCCAGGGGCCGTTGTCGCTGGTGAAGATCACATAGGTGCTTTCCGCCAGATTCCACCCGCGGAGTCTTTCAAGGAGCCGGCCCACCTCGGTGTCGAGGTGCTCCACGGTGTTGATGTAGGCGCGCTTCGGGTCCGGGTCGCGGACCTCATCCGGCACATAGAGCGGGATGTGCGGCATCGAGTAGGGCAGGTAGATAAAGAAGGGGCGCGTCCGGTTCTTTTCCACAAAGGCGATGGCCTTGTCCGTGCAGCGCCGGGTGATGGTGCGTTGATCGACCGGGACCTCGATGATCTCGCTATCCTCCACGAGCGGGGTCTTCCAGCGGGTCAGGCTCGATTCCGGGTCGTCCCAGAGGGCGTCCAGGCCCCCGACGCCGCCGGGGGGCTTCCCCTTGTTGTCGGGGTGGTTCATGTCGTTCGAATAGGGAATGCCGAAGTAGGTGTCGAAACCGTTGGCGGTCGGCATCGTCTCCGGGTGGTCCCCGAGGTGCCACTTGCCGAAGCAGGCGGTGGCGTAGCCTTGTTGGCGGAAGTGGTCGGCGAGCGTGTGCTCCTCCGCGTTCAGTCCCTTTTTGGAAGCCGGATAAAGCACGCCCTCATGCAGGCCGACCCGTTTGGGATACGAGCCGGTGAGCAAGGCCGCGCGGGAAGGGGAACACACCGACGAAGCGACCAGAAAACTGGTGAATCTCCGGCCTTCGGCGGCGAGGCGATCGAGGTGGGGCGTGCGGATGGTCGTGGAGCCGAAACAACCGAGGTCGCCATAACCAAGATCGTCGGCGAAGATCAGGACGACGTTCGGCCGGGTGTTCGCCGACACGGACGACGACGCGGAGCACAAAAGGACAAGAGCGAGGAGAAGGCGTTTCATGGGGGTCGTGAATGGTCGCCGTCAGGCCCGCGGACCGCGCCGGCGGCGAAGCTCCGCGAGCAGTGCGGCCATCGCGCGCACCCGTTCGGGATACGCGGCGGCGAGGTTCGCCCGCTGCCCGATATCGACCGAAAGGTCATACAACTGGGGCTCGGGCGCGGTGCCCGATTCCACCGCCTTGTTGGTCACGAAGGCGTCGCCGGGATAGGGAGGGATGTAGACCCAGTTTCCCTCGCGGACGAGGGTGTTGGACCCGATGCCCTCGGTCACGAGGCTGTCCCGGCCCCGGTCGGTCCGGCCCAGGATGGCGTCGACAAGATCGAGGCCGTCCGCCCGCTCCGCCTCGACCAGGGGCACCCCGGCGAGATGGGCAAAGCTGGCGAGAAAATCGAGCTGACTGAGCAACGCGTGGGATTCCCCCGGCACAACACGGCCGGGTCCCCACACGAGGGTGGGGACGCGTGTGCCCCCGTCAAAGAGGCTGTATTTGCCGCCGCGCAAAGGCCCGCAGGGACGGTGTTCGCCGGTGAGCTCGTCGGCCCGGTCTTGATAGCCGTCGAGCAGGATGGGGCCGTTGTCGCTGGAAAAAACCACCACGGTGTTCTCCGCCAGGCCGAGGGCGCGCAGGTGGGCGAGCACCTCCCCGACCATCCAGTCGAGTTCCATGATGACATCGCCGCGCGCGCCCTTCGCGGACAGGCCCCGGAACCGGGCCGAAGGAATGCGGGGGACATGGGGTTGATGGAGGGCGAGGTAGAGGAAAAAAGGCCCGGCCTGCCGGCGGGTGATGAACTCCTTCGCGCGCTCCAGAAACACGTCGGCCATGGTCGTGTCGTCCCAGGTCGCGGCCTTGCCGCCGCGGCAAAACCCGATGCGCGGCACGCCGTTCACGATGGTGTCAAAATGCTGCTGGTCGCCGTGGCGCAGGGTGAGCAACTCCGGGTGACTTCGCCCGGTGGGCACGTCGGGGAAGGGGTTTTCGTTTCCGTAAAACACCTCAAGCGGATCGCTCGGGTCGAGATTGTGCACGTGTCGATCCTTGACGAAAACGGACGGCACGCGGTCGTTGGTCGCGGCCATGACGAACGACTCGTCGAAACCCACGTCGACCGGGGCGGGGCGGATCTCCCCGTTCCAGTCGATTTTTCCGTCGCCGAGACCGATGTGCCACTTGCCCACCACGGCCGTGGCGTAGCCGGCGCGCCTGAGCACCCCGGGCAGCGTGAGCTCGTCCGGGCCGATGATGATGGGCGCATCGCCATCGAGAATCCGTGCGCGGGGGTTGCGCCAAGGATAACTGCCGGTGAGCAGACTGTAACGCGAGGGGGTGCAGGTGGCGGCGGTGGCGTAGAACTGGGTGAAACGCACGCCCTCGGCCGCCATGCGGTCGAGGTGCGGGGTGGGAATGCCGTTCGCACCGTAACAGCCGAGATCGCCGAAGCCCAGGTCGTCGGCGTAGATGATCACGATGTTCGGAGGCGTCTGGGGCGCGGCGGGCGGAGTGGACATGGTGGACGGTTCGGGGATCAGGGTGTCGCCACCTTTAACCGGACAAAACGGCGACCGACGTCGGCGCCGAAGGGGACCGCGACCGTGATCCGCTGGGTGGCGCCGTCGTCGCTCAAAATCGTCGGCGGGCCGACGCCCGCCGTGCTCCAGTCGTCGCCAAGGGTGGAGCTCCACTCGACGGAATACACGAGGTCGGTCGCGGCTTTGTTTTTGGTGTAGACAAATTCGAGCACACCGTCGCCCGCGGTCAGGGCCCGGGCGGGAGGGCCGGCGACCTTCGGCGGGCTGCCGCAGGCGTATTCGAGCAGATTGGGCAGGCCGTCGGCATCGGGGTCGGCGAGATCGGAGGCCTCGCCGAGGTTGGTGATGGTGTCGAAATGCTGCTCACGCCATTGCTCCAGGGGGGAGAGCACCTGGACGGAGACGGTCGCGCCGGTGCTCTGGCCGCCGAACCAATGCACGGGCCGTGCGATGAGCCTGCCGATTTCCGCGAGGCTGAGCGGCGCGTTGAAGACGGCCAGGTCGGCGAGCGACCCCTTGAACCAGCGGTCGAGCACGGTGGTGCCGTTCGAACCGCCGAACTTCAACGCGGCGCTGTTGGTGAAACCAAGGGCGAAGGCGTCGTCGCTGCCGACCAGTCCGCCGTTGAGATAAAACGTGATCACGGCGCCGGCGCGCACCACGGCGAAATGGTGCCACGCGCCGGTCGCCACGTTGCTCCGGCTCAGATCGAGATCCTGGACGTTGGCGCTGGTAAAGTTGCGCAGCTGGATGGTCGCTCCGCCGCCGTAAAACGCGAGGTTGAGCGCGCCGGGGCCAAAACCGCCGGAATCACCGAGCTGCAGGATCACGTCGATGTTGCTGGAGGGGCTTCTCTTGAACCAGCCCGTGACCGTCCAGTCGCCGGTCGCGAAATCCACCTCGGCGGCGCCGAGCCGGCGATCGAGGCGGACGGCCCCGGCGGTGCCGTTTTCGACCAGGGCGATACATCGCGAATACAAGGCGAGCGGGGAGTCGGTGGGGAAACTCGCCGAGCCGGTGCCCTGCACGTTCAAGGTCGCGTCGCGACCCTGGCCGCTGCGGTCGGTGACGTCGCCGGCCTGGAACGCGTAGTTCAACACGGTGCGTTCGTCGCGCGTCGTGTCGGTGACGGTGTAGGTGAAGCTCGCCGGCCCGGTGTGACCGGGCGCGGGGGTGAAGCGCGCGGTGCGTCCGTCGGCGAGCAGGGTCACCGTGCCGTTGGTCGCGGTTCCGAGAGCCAACGCGAGATCGGCGGGCGGCGTTTCCACATCGCTCACGAGCGTGCGCAGATCCACCTCGACGGCGGTGTTGCGCGGGGTATGCAACGCGGCGGAGACCGCGACCGGCGAATGGGCCACATCCACCCGCGTCACCAGGCTGGCGCGGCTGAGCCCGTTCGCGGCGGTGGCGACGGCGGTGAGAAAATGAGGCCCGCCCGCCAGGGTCGGCGTGATGCCGTAGGGCGCGGTGGTGTCGGTGCCGAGGAGGGTCGCGCCGTCGTAGAAAGCGACGCCGGTGATCGGACCGTCGGCGGAGGTGGCCTCGGCGGAGAGCGCCAGTTCGCCCGCCTTGGTGACGATCATGCCGTCGGCCGGCGAAGTCAGGCCGACCTCCGGCGGAAGGCGCCCGTAAACCAGTCCGAGCCGGGGTCGGCCGGCGGCGGTGGCGTGCTCCCGCGTGGCGTAGGAAACGATGCCGTTGCTCGTCTCGGTGGTGGCGAAGACCGCGAACGAAACCGGGCCGCTCTCGGGCAGCGCGCCCGTTACGTCGGCGGCGCCGACGGCGCCCGCGACGGGTATCCAAGTGCCAAGGACGGCTCCGGCGGCGGGGCGGTTGTTCCAGGTGATGCCGGTCTCGCTCCACGTGGTGTCGGACACCGGGGCGACGGCGCTCACGCCGGGCACGTTGGCGACCACGCAGGTCAGGTTCAGCGTGCCGCCGAGCAGCACGCCGCTCGGCGCCGGCAGGTCGAAACGCAGGAAACTCTCCCGGTTGAAGGTGCTCCCCGCCTTTTTGACGATCATGGTCGTCTGCGTGCCGAAATTGGAGTTCACCGTGGCGGTGGCGTCGTGGACGTAGCTGTCGGCCACGGGCGCGAGGTCCACGGTTTGAGGCGCGAGTTTGTAGAAGCGGGCCTTGAAGGTCTTTCCCGCGGCGTTGGCGGTCGCGACGCTCAGGGCGATGTTCGGGGTCGTCCGGGTGACGGTGACGCCGGGATCGGCGCGGACCAGCGTGCCGCCGTCGAGCGCGATCTGCAGCGAGATGGAGCCGGTGTTGAGCTGCGTGGGGTCGCTCACGCTCACGTCGATGAACGCGCCGTCGTCGCGCACCAGCACGCTGGCCTTTTTGTCCGAGGTGATGCCGCCGTAGGTGTGGGGGTTGTCCGTCCAAAAATTGATCGCGGTGACGCCGAGCGTGTTTTCCCGGACCGCCTGGACGTTGGCGTTGTTGTTGAGGATCGTGATGTGCGGCGCCGCGGCGTAGTGCCCGGTGCGAACGGCGCTGCGCCCCGGGAGCAGGACGTATTGGTAGGTCGCGTTGGTGGGATTGGTCCCGTGCTCGAAGGTCAGGCGCAGGTAGTTTCGGGTGATCGGCGTGCTCGCGCCGCCGGCGTCGATATCGTTCCAGGCGCCGGTGCGAGCCTCGCGCACCACCCGGACGGATGGAGTGGTGGGGAAAAAGTAGCCGATGTCGGAGCCGGCGACGTGGCCGGCGAGATGGGACCAAGACACGCCGGCGAGCGTGTCCGTCCAGCCAAGGGCGGAGGGCTGGGCGGCGCCGTTCACGGTGAAGGCGTTGTTGCCGGAGCTGTTGATCTTACGTTGCTCGATCGTGGTTTCGATCGAACGCGAGTCGGTGCTGGTGATGCCGGCGCCGAGGCAGACGATTTCGTCATCGAACATGAACCAGGATTTTTTGCCGGTGAGGGTCACTCCGACGCCCTTGAACTGCATGCCGGCGGCGCCGAAGCGCTCGAGCGTGGCGCCGCCCACCCAGGCGTGCGGCGAGAGGGTGCTTTGACCCTGGCCGCGCGGGCCCAGCGAGGAGGTCTGGTGCGGAAGTTTTTCATGGGTGACGTCGGCGGTGACGCCCGGCAGCCGATAGTGATCCACCGTGGCCCAATAGGCGTCGGCAAAGGCGTGGAGGTCGCCGTTGTAGAGGATGGTCTGGCCGTCGCCGGTGAACCAGCCGCGCAGGTTTTCACCGTTGATGGACTCGAAATTGGCGATGCGCGTGGAGGACATCGCCAGGCCAAACCCGTAACCGCGCCCCAGGTGGACCACCCGGTCCATCTCGGCGAACGTGTAGTGGGCGATCAACTCGCCCCGGCGCGTGATGGCGGGGTCCTCCATGAGCTTTTTGGCCAGCGGCAGGGTCGTCAGCGGACGGCCGGAGACAAAGTTGCGGGTGTAGTCGGACAGGGCCCACTCCTTCAGCATGCTTCTCATCCGCGCCGCGTCCGCGGGCGGGGCGAACTCGGCGATGCGCAGGATGGAGTCCATGATGGTGTTTCCGTTGGGCGTGGCCCCGGCGCGCCCGGCCTCGCGCCCGCGCACGAGGTCGAAGACATTCCCGTTGTAAAGGATCGGCTCGTAGGAATCGAAGACCCAGCGGAACAGGTTGCTTTGCGCGGGATCCGCCACCGCCCAGGACGAACCGCTCAACCAAGCCAGGGTCGGCGCCATGTTCTGGATCAACGAGGAGCCGTAACCGGCGGTGTAGGGATGAAAATCGTGCTGTATAAAACTGCCGTCGGTATAAAATCCGTCGCCGGAGGCGGCGTAGGGGAACACCGAGCTGAAGGCATCGCGGGCGAGCGCGATCTTGGCGCCGTCCTTGACCAGGCAACCGCGCAGGGCGACGACACGGGCCTTCCAAACTTGGTTCGCCTGGGTCATGTCCGGCAGGGGAACCTGGAAGTTCACCGCGTTCATGTAGTTGGTCAGCTGGGCGACGCTCAGGTCATCGTAGAGCAAAACGCAAAGGTCGGTGAGCCGCAGGGGCGCGCCGATCTCCCAATCCCACCAGTTAAAATACTGTTTGGTCGTGGCCCCGTAACGATTGGCGAACATCCAATCCAAGCCGCCAAGCACATCCCCCAGCAGCGCCGCGTCGCCCGCGAGCGAGCAGCCCGGGGTGGCATAGGCCAGGGCCATGTCGCGCAGACGGGAATAGGAATTCGTGATGTGGGAGGAATCGGTCGTGCTCGCCAGATCGCTCCACA
>CAMCHD010000064.1 GCA_945874545.1 Akkermansia muciniphila
CCTTCGCCGGGCTTTCGCCATTGCCGCGCGCCCCGGGCGCCTGTTTGGCTCCGCCTTTAACGGAATGAACCGCGTCCACATCAAGACCTACGGTTGCCAGATGAACGAACGCGACAGCGAGGCGGTCGCGGCGATGCTGCGCGCCCGCGGCTACCGCATCGTGGCGGACGAGGACGCCTGCGACATCCTGCTGCTCAACACCTGTTCGGTCCGCGACGCCGCCGAGCAAAAGGCCCTCGGCAAGGCCGGTTACCTCGTCCAACGCAAAAAACACCAGCCCGACTTCGTGCTCGGGATCCTCGGCTGCATGGCCCAGAACCGCGGGGCCGAGATCCTCGAACGCCTCCCCGACGTCGACCTGATCATCGGCACGCAAAAATTCCACCAGGTCCCGGGCTACCTGGACAACCTCCGCGCCGCCCGCGAGGCCGGCCTGCCGGTCGGCGCGAGCATCGTGGACATCGCCGAGGAGGCCGGCTCGCAAAACACCATCAAGGACCACCTCCCGCCCGACGGCCCCGCCGACGAGGGCGGAGCCGACGCCGCGCCCGCGCGGGTATCGGCGTTCGTGTCCATCCAGCAGGGCTGCAACATGGACTGCGCCTTCTGCATCGTGCCCAAGACCCGCGGCGACGAGCGGTCGCGCCCGATGGACGACATCGTCGCGGAGTGCGCCGCCCTCGCCGCCCGGGGCGTGCGGGAGATCACCCTGCTCGGCCAGATCGTGACCTCGTATGGGCGCCGCGACTACACCCACACCGACGGCGTCTCGCCCTTCGTGCAGCTGATCGAGCGCATCCACGCGATCGAGGGCGTGGCCCGCATCCGCTTCACCTCGCCCCATCCGCGCGGCTTCAAGCAGGATCTGGTCGAGGCCTACGCCCGCCTGCCCAAGCTCTGCCCCTACGTGCACCTGCCGCTGCAAAGCGGCAGCGACCGCATCCTCCGGGCGATGAACCGCCCCTACTCGCGCGAGCGCTACAAGGAGATCGTGGACGCCCTGCGCGCCGCCCGCCCCGGCATGTATTTCTCCACCGACGTGATCGTCGGCTTCCCCGGCGAGACCGAGGAGGAGTTTCGCCAGACGCGCGAGCTGTTCGAGGCCTGCGACTACGACATGGCCTACATTTTCAAGTATTCCATCCGCACCGGCACCCCGGCCGCCGAGCTGGGCGACCAGATCCCCGACGAGGTGAAGGAACGCCGCAACCAGGAGCTGCTCGACGTGCTGCGCCGCAACTCGGAACGCCGCACCGCCACGCTGGTCGGCACGGTCGAGGAGGTGCTCGTCGAGGGCCCGGACAAGACCGGCAAACGCTTCACCGGCCGCACCCCGGGCAACCGCGTGTGCATCTTCGACGCGAGTCCTCGCCTGGTCGGCCAGCTCGTGCCCCTGCGCATCACCCGCGCCAGCGTGAGCACCCTCTACGGCGACCTCGTCCTCGCCGAGGTCTGAGCCCGGTCCACGATATATTCTCCTTCTCGTTCTCCTACTCGTTCTCGTTCCCCTTCCGTTCCGCCTTCGTCCGCCTCGATGCAATCCGCCGCCCTTTTCGACCACGAAAAACTCCGGGCCTACCAGGAGGCTCTGAAATTTTGCGCGTGGGCGGGACCGGTAGTCGACTCCCTGCCCGTCAAGCTTGCGGCCCGCGACCAACTTGACCGCGCCTCAACCAGCATCGTCCTCAATCTCGCCGAGGGAAACGGCAAACGATCACACGCCGATCGCTGTCGCTATCTCGATATCGCCCGCGGCTCGGCGCTGGAGTGCGCCGCCTGCCTCGACGTGCTTCAGGTGAGAAACCATCTGGCCCTCGAACCGTGCAAGCAGGGCAAAACCGTGCTGCTCGGGGTGGTTTCGCTCATCGCCGGCCTCATTGCCCGTTTTTCAGCCGTCGACCGGACGGACCACCGGCTTCGCGAGGGAGAAGATGACTCGACGCCGGACCTCGGAAACGAGAACGAGTAGGAGTAAGAGAACGAGAACGATTTTTCCAGCCCTCGACCTTCCAGCCTTCCACACTCCCCGTTTTCCGCCTTTCCCGCCTTCCACATTCCAGTCTTTCCGCTTTTCCGCTTTCCGCTTTTCCCGATGTCCCTCCTCCTCGCCCAACTCCTCGTCGGCCTCGCCCTGATCGGCCTGGGCGGCGCGCTCGCGGCGGACACGCCGCTGATCCGCTCCAGCCTGCGCGCCCTTCCGCGCTCCGGCGCCGCCGCCTACGTGCTCTTTGGCGGCGCGGCGACCTGGTTCGTCTACCTGGTCTACAACATGTCCGACGCCGACCTGATCGTGCCCGCGCCCAAGAGCTACTATGCCGCCGCGTTCGCGCTCCTCGCCGTGCTGGCCTTCTTTAACGTCGCCGAGTTTCTCGCCGTGCGCGGCCTCGCCGCCTTGATCCTCATCGCCGCCGGCCCCCTGCTCGCCGCCGGCTTCGGCCACTACGGCCTCGCCCTTGTCTACAAGGTCGCCGTCTACCTCGCTCTCACCGCCGCGCTCTGGCTGGCCGGCCAGCCCTGGCGCCTGCGCGACGCGATCGACTGGCTGCAACGTGTGCCCGGCCGTCCGCGCCGCGTCGGCGGCGCCTTCGCCGCCGCCGGCCTGGTCGTCGTCGGCGTGGCTTTTGTCGCTTAAGCGCCCCGGCCCCGCCATGCCCGACCCCCTCCCGACCGCCCCCGTGTTGCTCGTGCTCGCCGGCCCCGCCGGCTCGGGCAAGACCACCCTGTGCGAACGCCTCGTCGCCGAGGTCCCCGGCTTCACCCGCGTCGTCACCAGCACCACCCGCGCCCCCCGCCCCGGGGAGGTGAACGGGGTGCATTACCACTTTTTCACCCCCGGGGAATTCGACGCCCGCATCGCTTCCGGCGCGTTCCTCGAGTGGGCCTGGGTGCATCAAAAAAACCGCTACGGCACCCTCGCCTCGTCGGTGCGCGATCCCCTCGCCGCCGGCCGCAGCCTGGTGATCAACGTCGACGTGCAGGGGGTGGACAACTTCCGCCGCGCCGCCGCCGGCGACGCCATCCTGGCCCGCCACCTCGCGACCGTGTTCATCGACGTGCCCATCCCCGAGCTGCGCGTGCGCCTCGGCGGCCGGGGCGAGACCGAGGCGGAAATCGCCCATCGTATGGCGACCGCCGAACGGGAGCTGCGCGAGCGGGACAAGTTCGACCATGTGATCACCAGCCGCGACCGGGAGGCCGATTTCGCCGCCCTGCTCTCCATCTGGCGCCGCGCCGCCGCCCGGGTTGCCAACGCGCCGGCTTAAGGCGGATGCTAAAATCCCCGGTGGCCGCGAATTCACAGAGTCCGTTGCTGCAAAGCGCCCCGCGCGCCTCCAGTGATCGTTCCATCGCCTCGCCATGAACGCGTTCCTCGCCGCCGCCGCCGCCACCAAGCCCACCGTCTGGGAAAAGATCCTCGCCGTGCCGCGCGACACGTGGCTCAGCCTGCTGCTCGGCATCGCCGTGATCGTGCTGGTGAAGCGGGTGTGGAAGGACCTGAAGGAGATCAACGACATCATCCCCTGGATCGCGCTGTTCACCGTCGGCGGCGCCGTGCTGCTTTACTGGACCTACGAGCGCACCGAGCCCCGCCTGCTGACCCCGTTGATCGACAAAATGGCCGAGATTTTCCCGACCAAGTTCGAATACAAGGGTGACAAGGAATACAAGGGACCCAGCGCCTTCGCCCCGCGCGATCCGGCCCCCGCGCGCTTCACCGGGCGCTTCGATCCACCCTCCGCAGGCTGAGGGCCGCGCGCCCGTCCGGCGCACCGGCGCGCGTTTGGCTCACGGCGCCGCGACCGGCTTGTCCTCGACCGCCGCGATCACGTTGCCCGGGGCCATCAAAACCACCCGCGCGGCGTGCCCGGCCACCTGCTCCGGCGCCAGACGGCAATAGGCGAGCACGATGACCAGATCGCCCGGACGCACCAGGCGCGCGGCCGCGCCGTTGACCTGCACCTGGCCCGCTTCGCCGTAAATGACGTAGGTCGTGAAACGCGCACCGTTGTCGATGTCGAGCACGTCGACCTGCTCGAATTCCAAAAGTCCGGCCGCGCGGCACAAGGCGCGGTCGAGCGAGATCGAGCCCTCGTAGTCGGGATCGGCCGCGGTGAGCGTGGCGCGGTGCAGCTTGGTCTTGAGAAAGGTGCGGAACACGGGGAAAGCCGGGCAGCCAAAACCAGCCGCCCCCTCCGGGCAAGCCCGCGCTGGGCCCGCGCCACCACGCGGGTCCCCCGGTGGTTCAAGCCGGATACGGCGATTATCCGGGTTCAAGCCTCCGCCACCCAGCCCGCCACCCAGGCACAGAGGGCCGGCACGCCGGTGAATTTCACCGCCTCCGCCGACGACGACTCGCCCGGCCGGTAGATCCGGAAGGTCCGCCCCGCGCCGGTGGAGTGCATTTCCAGGAGGTCGTTGTGCACCGCCGCGTCCACTCCGCCGGCCGAGAAGAGCTTGCCCACCGCCGCCACCCGCGCGGCCTCGTCCGCCCCATGGGTGAGCTTAAAACCCAGCACCCGCAGCGGTCGCGGCGACCAGGACTTGATCAAGGGCAACAACTTCGGGGTCGGCACCAGGCGGAGCGCGAGCTCGTCGGCGTGCGAACTGAGTTTGCCCGCATGCTCGGTGTCCGGCCGGTAGTCCGAGACCGCCGCCGCCTGGATGACCGCCCCGTAGGCGCCGCCGGCCAGGGCCGAGCGCAGACGTTCCCCCAGATGCGCGGTCGAGCCGAACGCCCCGCAGACCACGCCATCCCGGCAGGGCCGCACCGCGCCTTCGCCGTGCAGGAGCGTGACCTCGTGGCCGGCCACCGCGAGGGCGTCCGCCAGGGCCGCGCCGGTCGCGCCGGTGCTGACGTTGGAAACGAAGCGCACCGCGTCGATCGGTTCGCGGGTGGCGCCGGAGGTGAGGAGGACTTTCATCGGGGAACGGAAAAGTGGGTTCTCCGGGAAGAGGCGCCACGCGTCGGTTTTGTTCCCGCCGGACGCGATTTCACCGCCCGGGCTGGGCGATTTTCGGTCCGAGCTGGGCCAGCACGTGCAACACGAGCGTGTCCGGCTCCATCAAGCGCCCCGCGCCGATTTCGCCGCAGGCCAGCGCGCCCGACTCCGGCGCGAGCACCCGCACGCCCATGCCGGTCAGCCGGGCGACGCTCGCGGTCGTGGCCGGGTGATTCCACATCGCAGTGTTCATGGCCGGCGCCACCCACCAGGGTTTTTTCTGCAGTTCCCACGCCAGAAACAGCGCCCCCACCGGATCGTCCGCCAGCCCGCCCGCGAGGCGGTTGAGGGTGTTGGCCGAGGCCGGGCAGACCAGCGCGAGGTCGGCCCAACGCGCGAGGTCGATGTGGTCCATCGCGCGGCCCTTCTCCCAGAGGTCGGTGAACGGCGCCCGCCCGGTCAGGCCCTCCAGCGTGGACGCGCCGATAAAACGCAGCGCGCCCGCCGTCGCCACGGTCTGCACCTCCACGCCGGCCTGGGCCAGCCGCGAGATCGCATGGCAGGCCTTGTAGCAGGAGATCGAACCGGAAAGGGCGAAAAGCAGGCGGGGCATGGAAAAACGAATACGCGGGCCGCGCCCCGCCTCAATAACTCTCCTCCTCCGCCGGAAAGGTCCGCCCCGCCGTCGCCGCCGCGTAGGCCGCCAGCCCGGCTCGCGCCGCCTCGCCCGCCGCCGCAAATTCCCGCACAAACCGCGGCCGCCGCCCCGGCGTGAGCCCCAGCAGATCGGTCATGACCAGCACCTGGCCGTCGCACCCCGCGCCCGCGCCGATGCCGATGGTCGGCACCGCGAGGGCGGAGGTGATTTCCGCCGCCACCGCCGCCGGCACGCATTCCAAGACGATCCCGAACACCCCCGCCGCCTCCAGCGCCCGCGCCTGCCGCAGGAGGTCGGCGGCGGCGGCGGCGGTCCTGCCCTGCACCTTGTAGCCGCCCAGCGCATGCACGGTCTGCGGGGTCAGCCCGAGGTGGCCCATCACCGGCACGCCCGATTGCACGAGGTGGGCGATGACGTCCGCATGGCCGTCCACCCCCTCGAGCTTGACCGCCTGGGCTCCGGCGCGAAGCAGCAGAGCCGCGACCTCGACCGCGTGGGCCGTGCCGCGACGGGCGGCGAGAAAGGGGAAATCCGCCACCAACAGGCGCCGCCCGCCCGCCGCGCCGAGGCCGCGCGCGACGGCGGCGGTGTGACGGGCCATGATCTCCGGGGTGGCCGCGAAGGTGGTCTCCTCGCCATCGATGACGGTGACGAGCGAGTCGCCCACCAGCACGCAGTCCACCGCCGAATCCGCCAGCAACGCGGCCTCCCAGTGGGTGTGGGCCGATACCATGCCGATGGGCGCCAGCCCCTTGCGTGCGCGAAATTCGAGGACGGACTTGATCATGGAAAACCCGCATCCTGCCCATCCGCCCCCGCCGTGTCCACCCCGTTAGCCGGGCTGGCTTCGCGGGAGCGGCGCGCCCAAGATCTCGTCGTCATGCCCGACTGGTTTTACCGCACCATCGCCCGACCGTTGTTGTTTTGTCTTCCCGACCCGACGGCACGGCGCGTCGCGCTGGGTTTGCTCGGCACCCTCGGCCGATTGCCCGCCGGCGGCCGCGTGATCGATTTTTTGGGCCATATGCGAGCGGACCCCGCCCTCGCCGTCACCGTCGGCGGACAGGCTTACGCATCACCCTTCCTGCTCGGCTGGCGAGTCGATCCCGAGGGCCGCGCCGCCGCCGCTCTGGCTCGCTTCGGCATCGGCGGATCGGAACGCTACGGCACAAATGCCCCCGAGGTGGAGCGCAAGAAGGATGGCCTGCTCGAAACCGGCGCCACCGCGGCGAGCGCCCTTCACCCCGGCCCCGCCTGCCCCGTGCTGACCCGCGCCCGGCGCGCGGATGGCACGGAATTCATCCTCGCGCCCGATGGGTTGGAATGGCCGGTGTGGCCGGCCACGGCGCCACCCCCGCCCGACCTGCCCGACGGCGTCGTTCTGCAGGTCGGCGACCGAAGCTCCGATGGAGGTTGGTGCATTCCGCTCCGTCCGCCAAACGGATTGGCCGGCCGTGTCCACCTGTGGCGCCAGGCGCTCGGCCCGGAACGCCCGCTGGTGGTGGCCGGCGGCGTGGCAGAGCCGGCCGACGGCGTGGCTCTCCTCGAAGCGGGCGCCGATCTCGTGCTGATCGACGCCGGCCTGGTCTTTAGCGGACCCGGATTGATCAAACGTTGCAACGAAGCATGGCTCGCCACGCGGCCGCCACCGGCTCCGCGCCCGACGGAAAACACCCCGGCTCCGCGTCAATCGTGGTTCTGGGCGGCGGCGCTCGGCGCCGCCCTCTTCGGCGGCGGCCTGCTCGCGTTGATCCTGGCCCTCACGCGGGTGCTGCTGCCCTACGACGAACATTATCTTGGCCTCGTCGCCGCCGAGCTGGCGCGGCTCAATCCCCGCTTGCTGGCCTTCATGAGCCATGATCGAGCCACCTTGGCCGGCGTGATGCTGGGGTTGGGCTGGCTGTATTGGCGACTGGCCCTCGCCGGCATCCGCCGAGGCGACCATGCGGCATGGCTGGCCGTGGTCGGCTCGGCCCTCGTGGGCTTCGCGAGCTTTTTCTATTTTCTCGGCTTCGGATACTTCGATCCCCTCCACGCCTTCGTCACCGCGATCCTTTTTCAGCTGCTGGTCGCGACCCTCACCGGCGCACGGCCGGAGGCCGCCCCGCGTCCATGCGTGGATCAACACGAGGACGCCACCTGGCGTCGCGCCCAATGGAGTCAACTACTGCTCGTGGTGCACGCGTTCGGCCTGTTGTTCGCCGGCCTGCTGATTTCGTTCATCGGCCTCACCCGGGTGTTTGTCGCCGAGGATCTCGCGTTTCTCTGCATCGGTGCCGGGGAAGTCCCCGCGCTCGGCGAACGCCTGATCGCGGTGGTCGCGCACGACCGCGCCACGCTCGGCGGCATGCTCCTGGCCTGCGGCATCGCTTCCCTGCTTCCCGTGCTTTGGGACTACCGTCGTGGCAACGCCTGGCTGCGCGACGCGCTGCTCGGCCTCGGGGCTCCTTCCTACGCGGCGGCCATCGGTATCCACCATGCGGTCGGTTACCTGGATTGGCGCCACCTCTTGCCCGCCTGGGTCGGTGGTTTTCTTTTCTTTGGCGGACTCGCCCTAGGCTGGCGTTTTCTGGGCGGCCTGCCGATTGCTAATCCCGCGTCATACCCCACCCCCGCTTCCACCCCGCCCCATGCCCCGCCGCCACCTTCTGGCCCTTGACCAGGGCACCACTTCGTCGCGCGCCATCGTTTACGACCTCGCCGGCCGCGCCCTCGCCTCCGCCGGGCGGGAGTTTCCCCAACACTACCCCCGCCCCGGCTGGGTCGAACACGACCCGACCGACCTCTGGAACACCACCCGCGCTTGCGCCGCCGAGGCCCTCGCCCGCGCCGGGCTGAACGATACCGATGTCGCCTGCATCGGTATCGCCAACCAGCGCGAGACCACCCTGCTCTGGGATCGCCGCACCGGCGTCCCCGTCCATCCCGCCCTCGTGTGGCAGGACCGGCGCACCGCCGATCGCTGCGAGCACCTCCGCGCAGCCGGCGCCGAAACCCTCGTCACGGCCCGCACCGGCCTCCGCCTCGACCCCTATTTCTCCGCCACCAAGCTCGCCTGGCTGCTCGACCACGTGCCCGGCGCCCGCGCCGCCGCCGGGGCCGGCCACCTCGCCTTCGGCACGGTCGACACCTGGCTGCTCTGGCACCTCACCGCCGGCCGCGTCCACGCCACCGACGTTTCCAACGCCTCCCGCACCCTGCTCCTGGATCTCCACACCCTGACCTGGGACGAGGAGTTGCTGCGGCTGTTCCACATCCCCGCCTCCGTGCTGCCCGAAGTGCGCGACACCGCCGTATCCTTCGGGGAGGTCGCGCCCGGCCTACCCGGCGCCGGCGCGCCCGTGACCGCCCTCGTCGGCGACCAGCAGGCCGCGCTCTTCGGCCAGGGTTGCCTCGCCCCCGGCACCGCCAAGGCCACCTACGGCACGGGCTGTTTCCTCCTGCTCAACACCGGCGCCGCCCCGGTCGTCTCCCGCCACCACCTGCTCGCCACCGCCGCCTGGCGCTTCGGCGGCCGCGCCACCTACGCGCTCGAGGGGGCCGTCTTCGCCGCCGGCGCGGTCGTGCAATGGCTGCGCGACGAGCTGAAACTCGTCGCCTCCGCCGCCGAGCTCGACGCCCTCGCCGCCTCCGTGCCGGACGCCGGCGGGGCCTGGCTGGTGCCGGCCTTCGCCGGCCTCGGCGCCCCGCATTGGGATCCCCACGCCCGGGGCGCGCTCGTCGGCTTGACCCGGGGCGTGAACCGCGCCCACGTCTGCCACGCCGCCCTCGAATCCATCGCCATGCAGACCGTCGACCTTCTCGCCGCGATGGAACAGGACGCCGGCCTCGTCCTGCCCGAGCTCCGGGTCGACGGCGGCGCCAGCCGCAGCGCGCCGCTCCTGCGGCTCCAGGCCGACCGCCTCGGCCGCCCCGTCGTGCGCCCGCGCGATCCCGAGACCACCGCGCTCGGCGCCGCCGCCCTCGCCGGCCTGGGCGCCGGCGTGATCGGACCGGGCGCCTTCGACGCCGACCGCTCCGGCGAGGTCCGTGTGCAGCCCGCCCTCGATCCCGCCCTCCGCGCCGCGCGCCACGCGGAGTGGACCCGCGCCGTCGCCCGCGCCCGCGACTGGGCCCGCCCATGAATCGCGCCTACACCCTCGACAACCTGCGGGCCGGCGAGGTCTTCGACCTGCTCGTCATCGGCGGCGGCGCGACCGGCCTGGGCGTGGCGGTCGACGCCGCCGCGCGCGGCTACACCGTGGCCTTGCTGGAACGGGGAGACTTCGCCGGCGGCACCTCCAGCCGCTCGACCAAGCTTGTCCACGGCGGCGTGCGCTACCTCCGCCAGGGCGACCTCAAACTCGTCCGCACCGCCCTGCTCGAACGCGGCCGCCTCGCCCGCAACGCCCCGCACCTCGTCCGCGACCTAGATTTTGTCATCCCCGCCTACGGCTTCACCGACCGCACCTTCTACGGCCTCGGCTTAAAACTCTACGATACCCTCGCCGGCCCGCTTTCCCTCGGCCCCTCGCTCATGCTCAGCCGCGCGGAAACGATGGAACACCTGCTCAACATCGAGCCGGCCGGGCTGCGCGGCGGCGTGCTCTACCACGACGCCCAGTTCGACGACGCCCGCCTCGCCGTCACCCTCGCGCTCACCGCCACCGACCACGGCGCCGTCCTGCTCAATCACGCCGAGGTGCTTGAATTCGCCCGCGAAGGCGACCGCATCACCGGCGTGCTGGCGCGCGACCGCATCGGCGGCGGCGGCCTCATGGTCCACGCCCGCCAGGTGGTCAACGCCACCGGCATCTTTGTCGACGGCCTGCGCGCCATCGAGGACCCCGCCGCCAGGCCCTCGGTGAGCGTGAGCCAGGGCGCCCACCTCGTGCTGCCGCGCCGCTTCCTGCCCGGGGCCAGCGCGCTGATGGTGCCCAAGACGGACGACGGTCGCGTGCTCTTCGCGATCCCGTGGCGCGACCGTGTGCTGGTCGGCACCACCGACACCGCGCGTCCCGGTCCCGACTCCGAGCCGCGGGCGCTGGTCGAGGAGTGCGCCTTCCTGCTCGAGCACGCCCGCCGCTACCTCGCCGACGATCCCGCGCCCGAGGACGTGTTGAGCGTCTTCGCCGGCCAGCGCCCCCTGGTGCGCGGCGAACCCAAGGCCGAAACCAAAAGCCTGTCGCGCGACCACTCCATCTCGGTCGGCCCGGGCGGTCTGCTTACCGTCACCGGTGGCAAATGGACCACCTACCGCCTCATGGCCGAGGAGGTGGTGGACCTCGCGGCCAGACTCGCCGGCCTCCCGCCCAAGCCCTGCCCGACCGCCGACCTGCCCCTGCGCGCGTCCATTCCGATCCGCCCCGGTTCGGAAATCCTCCACCCCAGCCTGCCCTACTTCGAGGCCGAGGTGCGCCGCGCCGCGCGCGAGGAGGCCGCGCAAACGGTCGAGGACGTGCTTTCCCGCCGCACCCGCTGCCTGCTGCTCGACGCCCACGCCGCCTCGGCCTGCGCGCCCCGCGTCGCGGCCATCCTCGCCGAGGAGTTCGGCCGCAACGAGGCGTGGGTAGCCGCCCAGGTGCGTTCGTTCCAGGCCCTGGCCGCGACCTACGCCTTCCCGGAGGGTTGAGCGAACCGACCCGCGCCAAACCTACTCGGCCGGCACCAGTCGCACCACGCGGCCCGGATCCTCCAGGCACACGTAGACCAATCCGTCCGGCCCGGTCTGCACCGCCCGCACCCGGCCGATGCCGCGGAACAACACCTCCTGGGACGCCACCTGGTCACCCTCGAGCACGAGGCGCCGCAGCTCCTGTTGTTTCAGGGACCCGACCAGGAGGTTCCCCTCCCACCCCGGAAACCGCGTGCCGGTGTAGAAATCGAGGCCGCAGACCGCGATCGAGGGCGTCCAGTGGATGACCGGTTGCTCCAGCCCGTCGCGCGCGGTCTCGGCGGTGATGGGCGTGCCGTTGTAATTCATGCCGTAGGTGATGAGCGGCCAGCCGAAGTTGGCGCCGCGTTTGACCCGGTTGAGCTCGTCGCCGCCGCGCGGGCCGTGCTCGTTTTCCCAGATCGCAAGGTTCTCGCCGGTGGTGCCGGGCCGGGCCGTGATCCCCTGCGGGTTGCGGTGACCGTAGCTCCAGATGGTGGGCAGGGCGCCGGGAACGGACGCGAAAGGATTGTCGGTCGGCACGCGGCCGTCGTCGAAGACGCGGTGGATCTTGCCGTTGGGGCGGGTCAGGTCCTGGGCCTGATCCTGCGCGCCGCGGTCGCCGATGCCGAAGAAGAGGTAGCCCTGGTCGAACACCAACCGCGTGCCGAAGTGCACGCCGGCCTTGCGGTAGAGCTCGCGGGGAGCGCGGTAGATGTCCTGCTCGTCCACCCAGCGACCGTCGCGTATCCGCCCGCGCACGACCGCGGTCATGGCGGCGCCTCCCTCGCCGGGATCGCTGAACGCGAGGTAGATCCAGCCGTTGCCCGGTTGGGCATGGTCGGGGTGGGCCTGCACGACCATGAGGCCGCCCTGGCCCTGGGCCCAGACCTTGGGCGTGCCCTCGACCGGCGCGGGCGCCAGCACGCCGTCGCGCCAGACGCGCAGGGCGCCGGAGCGCTCGGCGATGAGCAGGCCCTCGTCGCCGGGCAGGAAGGCGACCGACCACGGCACGCCGAGACCGGAGGCCAGGGTCTCGACCCGGAAGGCCGCCGCCCGGCTTCTAACCACCGTGTCGGGTGCGGAAGGTTTGGCGTAGGTCGTCCCCGCCTCCCGCGCGCGGACGGCTTTCTCGCGCATAAAGACCACCAGGCCGCGCACGCGGGGCGCATCCAGGACCTCGCCAAAGGCGGGCATGCCCATCCCGGCTATGCCGGCCGTGATGACGCGGGCCAGGTGTTCGTCGCCGCCGTCGCCGTGGCTCCAGAGGTCATCCACCAGGCTGCCGCCGAGCCCGCCGTCGAGGTTCTCCCCGTGGCAGGACGCGCAGAGCTGGGTGTAGAGTTTGCCCGCGTCGCGGGTGAGCGCGGCCGAAGCCGGGGCGGCGGCGGGAGCCTGGCCGCGCGCCGCGGGAGCGACGAGACCGAGGACGGGCAGAAACAAAAGAACGCGAAGGAGGGCGGGGGGCATGGCGGCACTTTGCCGGCGGGAGCTTGCGCCGCAAGCGGGCGGAAGTCTCATTTTGTTTGCTCCCATGCCTTCCAAACCCATCCCCGGCTCGACCGGCGAGGTGCTCGACTGCCTGCCCTCGCCCTACCTACCCCACCCCGCCACCGGGCTGCTCTACCTCCCGCGTTTCCTCGCCAAAATCCGTTACGTGCAGGCCCACGGGGCCTTGCCGAAAAGCTATGCGAAGAACTACAAACGCGGACTCGATCGCTTCCTGTGCCTGCACCTCGGGGTGGACCCGGCCGCGGTCGAGGCGATGGTGCTCGCCACCGCCCCGGGCGACGACGCGGCGGTCGAGGCCGGCCTGCGCGCCCTGCTGCCGGCCGAGGTCCGGGCGATCAAATGGAACCGCGAGCTCTGCCAGCGCGGCATGAGCGAGGAGGGGCGGAAGTTTCTCGCCGAGGCCCTGACCGCCATGGGCTGCGCCGACCGCGTCGGCCAGATCATCAGCGTGCCCGACTTGATCGACTTCGACGAGGGCCGGATCGATTAGCGCGGATCGACCGTCCTCACCGCGCCGCGCCCGCCGGCGAGGCCGAACCGGCCGTCGCCCGCCCCGCCGCCGAGACGGCCGAGGGTTGCAGCGGCAGGGTGAAGAGAAAATTCGTGCCGTCGCCGTAGCGGCTCTCCGCCCACACCCGGCCGCCGTGGAGCTGCACGATGTGTTTCACGATGCTCAAGCCCAGACCGGTGCCGCCCTTCTCGCGCGAGCGCCCCTTGTCCACCCGGTAAAACCGCTCGAACACGTGGGGGAGATCCTCGGCCGGGATGCCCGGACCGTTGTCACGCACCGAAACCTCCACCTGATCGGGCCCGACCAAGCGCGCGCCGACATCGATGCGCGAGCCGCGCGGAGTGTATTTGAGAGCGTTGCTGACCAGGTTGTCGACGACCTGGCCGAGCTTGAGCGGATCGGCGAAAAGCGGCGGCACGGACGGCTCCACCGAGAGGCTGATGCGATGCCCTTCGGCGGCCGGCCGGGCCCGGAAATCATCCAGCGCCCCCGCCAACAGGGTGCCCAGATCCACCCGCTCGCGCGCGAGGCCCGCGTTGGCCGACTCGAGGCGGGAGAGGGCGAGCAGATCCTCGAGCAACGAGTTGAGCCGCTCGGTGTGACGCTGGATGGTTTTGAGAAACCGATCGCGATCGGCCAGGGGCATCGAGTCGTGCGAGTCCACCAGAGTCTCGACATAGCCCTTGATGACCGAGAGCGGCGTGCGCAGCTCGTGCGAGACATTCGCGACGAATTCCTTGCGCACGTTCTCCAGCCGTTTTTGCCGGGTGATGTCGTGCAGCACGAAGAGCAACGCGGGGTTCTTGCGGCCGTTGAAGGGACCGATGGCCGAGCCGGTCACCTCCAGCCAGGTCGAGCCCTGCGCGTCGACAAATTCGATCTCCTGCCGCGGTTGGGCACGCTCGGCCCGCACCGCCGCGACGTGGCGCAAAAAGGCGTCGCTGTGCAAGGCGAGCTCGAGCCGCTCGCCAAGGATGCGGCCGGCCTTGGGAAAGATGGCGTGAAAGGCCTGGTTGGCCAGCAGCACGTAGTTGTTGGCGTCGATCAAGAGCACCGCCTCCTGAAGCGAACCCAGCGTGGCCTCGAGTTGCGCGATCTGGCCGGTATGCTGCTGATCGAGACGGTTGACCTCCTCCACCAGGGCCCCGGCCGTGGTGCAAAGCTCGTCCCAGCCCGGCCCGAGCGCGCCCGGCAGATCATCGCGCAAAAGCGCCCGCCGCGCGATCAGGGCCTCGCGCAGGGCAGCGACCGCGCGCCGGTGATGCAGGTGCCGGATCAACAGCAACCCCACCGCGATCGAGAGGGCGATTATGGCGAGAGTGGACATCGGAACGGGGAAAAACGAGACCAGCCGGGCCCGGCGCGCGAGAACGGAGCGCGCCTGGCGACCCGCCGGCCGCTCCCCACGGCCGGGGCCGGACGCGCTCAGGTGTTCGCCGCCTCGGAGGAACGCCGCTCGGCGAAACGGTAGCCGACGCCGCGGATGGTCTCGATCCAGTCGGCCTCGCCACCCAGTTTTTCCCGCAGGCGCCGCACATGGGTATCCACCGTGCGGGTCTCGATCTCGGTCTCGTAATTCCAGACGTTGATCAAAAGGTGCTCGCGGGTCTGCACCCGGCCCCGGCGCTCCATCAGGAGCCGCAGCAGCTTGAACTCGGTCGCGGTGAGCTCGACCGGCTGGTCGGCGACCGTCACCGCATGACGTTCCCCATCCAGCACGATCAGCCCGGCGGTGATGAGTTTCGGCACCTCGGGGGCGCCGTCGTTCACCCGGCGCAGGATGGTCTGGATGCGCAGCACCAGTTCCTTGGTGCTAAAGGGCTTGCACAGGTAGTCGTCCGCCCCGGTCTCCAGGCCCTGGATACGATCACCCTCCTCCGCCTTGGCGGTGAGGAAAATCACCGGCACCTTCTTGAGCTTCGGGTCCGCCCGCAGCATGCGGCAGATCTGGATACCGTTCAGGTCGGGCATCATCACGTCGAGCACCACGAGGTCGGGCAAAAAGGTCCGGGCAAAACCGATGCTGCGGTTGGGGTCGTTGAGGGTCTCGACCACATAGCCCTTGGCCTTGAGCGTATACGATAGGAGCTCGGTGACGTCCGTCTCGTCGTCGACGACGAGAATCTTCTTGGCGGCGGCAGAGGCGGGGGAGTCCGGCATGGTGGAGGGTGCGGGTTGTAGGGACGAAATTGTTACGGACGTTACCTTACGGCGGCGACCCGCCTAGGGCAAAGCCCACGCGTTTCACAAATGTTACAGCGGTAAAAGCCCGGGTCGAGCCCGGGCTTGGCGGCGCTGGCGGCGGATCGAGTTCTGGCATTGCCCCGGACCCGGCGGCGGCGCTAGACCGACCCTTTCGTTTTTACCTTACCGCCGCCTTTTCCTTCGCGCATGCCTCCCGTCCCCGCCCTGCTCCCCGTGCCCGCGCACGTCGCCATCATCATGGATGGAAACGGCCGCTGGGCCCGCCAGCGCGGCCTGCCCCGGCTCGAGGGACATCGCCGCGGCGTCGAGTCCGTGCGGACCGTGACCCACGCCGCCCGCGCCCTCGGCATTCGTATGCTGACCCTATACGCCTTCTCGGTCGAGAACTGGCGCCG
>CAMCHD010000065.1 GCA_945874545.1 Akkermansia muciniphila
CGGCCCCTTGCCGCGTTTTAAGGAAAGCGCCATCATCCACCTGGCCGACGGCATCGAGGCCGCCGCCCGCAGCCTGGCCAAGGCCACCCCGCAACATCTGGGCGAGGTGATCGAAAAAATCGTCCGCGATCGCATCGCCGACGGCCAGCTCGACGAGTCGCCCCTGACCTTCGCCGAGCTGACCAAGATCAAGGACAGTTTTGCCCACACCCTGCTGAGCATGCTCCACGGCCGCGTCGCCTACCCCGCCGCCATCCCCGGCCCCGGCAAGTAATTCCCGGGCGTGGCACCGTGTGAGCGCGCAGCCTCACCGCGACCGGGATCACCCGGTCGGCTTGCGCGTTTTGGTGCCACGTCACCCGGCGGACACCTCCGCGTTGCCGGATCGACGCCTCGACTTTGCCGAGGCGTCACGCCCGCAGGTTGATCCTTTCGTCGCTGTTCGGGTTCCATCGTCGGTCGTCCTTCCGGCCTCCTCGCACCCTCCCTTTTTCGCCCATGCTCCCCTTCGCCCTCCGCGCCCTGCCGCGTCGCCTGCTTGCCCTGCTGTTCGCCGCCTGCACCGCCAGCTTCGCCGGGGCCGTCACCCTGGTTGACTACGACCTCGCCTCGGCCCCCGGTAATCAGGCCTTCTCCACCGGCACCGCCGGCGCCGTCGGCGTGACCGCCTCCCCGCTCCAGCGCGGCGCCGGCCTGGGAACACCCACCGGAGCCGGCTCGCTCAGCTCCAACGGCTGGCACAATTCCGAGGCCACGGATTTTATCGAATTCGGCTTCACCGTGAACGCCGGTCTCGAGGTCGACTTGGAACAGATCCTCATCGGGACCCAGTCTTCCAATACCGGCCCGGGTTCGGTCGGCGTCTACTACAGCGCGACCAATTCCCCGTCCGAGACGCTCGTCGCCACGCTCACCCAGCCGGCCGGCGCGACCCGCCTCAACTCCAGCCTCGACCTCACCTCGCTCCCTCCGGTCTCCGGCACCGTCACCTTCCGGCTGCGCGCCCTCGGCACCACCTCCGCGAACGGTGGCACGACCGGCTCCACCGGTTCGTTCCGCGTAACCAACTTCACCGACGCCTCCACCAACGTCATTCCCCTCCGCGTCTCCGGCGTCATCCAAGACCTCGGCGGCGTCGACACCACCCCGCCCACCACCACGCTGTTTTCCCCGGTCGATGGCGCCACCGGCGTCTCCATCCTGGCCACGCCGTCCCTCACCTTCGGCGAGCCTGTGCAACTCGGCACCGGCACCCTCCTGATCAAACGCTCCGCCGATGGCTCGGTCTTCGAATCCATCACCCTGCCTTCCGCCCAGGTCGTCGTTTCAAGCAACACCACCGTCGTCATCACCCCGTCGGCTCCCTTCCTCAACAACACCGGCTACTACCTCGAAATCCCCTCCGGTGCCATCACCGACCTCGCGGGCAACGCCTACGCCGGCCTCGCCGGCGCGACCGCCTGGAACTTCACCACCATCGCCGCCGCCGTGCTGCCCTCGGTCACCCAAGACGTCGCCGCCACCGCGCAGATCAAACTCACCAGCGCCACCACTTCGGCCGATTTCTACGCCGAGGGCAGCGGCCAGGGCAATTTCGCGGTCTACTCGCTCGCCAGCTTCGTCATCAACAAACTCGACTTCGGCCTGCCCGGCTCGTCCTCCCTCACCGGCATCGACTCCATCCGCCTAAGCCTCACCCAAAACACCCGCACGTTCACCACCAACGCCGCCGGCACCGAGTTCGAGGTTTTTTTCACCACCGACCCCTTGATCGGCAACATCGGTTCGAAGCGCTTTAATCCCACCTTCGCCAACGGCATCGACAACGCGCAATACACCTTCACCCCCGTCTCCCTCGGACGCTTCAGCTACCACCCCGTGCCCGCCGACGGCTCGCGCCAAACTTACACCCTCAACCTCGGCGGCACCGCCTCCGCGTTGTTGTCCCGCCTCAACACCGGCGCCGAATTCAGCCTCATCCTCGCCGCCGTGCTCCCGGCCGACGCGATCACGTTCTCCGGCAAGGGCAACACCTTCGACCCCGGCGACCCCGCCCTGTCGATCACCGTCACCGAGACCACCGGCGTCGACACCACCCCGCCCACCGTCGCGTTTTTCATCCCCGCTTCCGGCTCCGGCTCCCTGCCCACCGGCGCCAACCTCATCGTGTCCTTCGACGAGATCGTGCAGAAGGGTGCCGGCTCCGTCTCCATCCGTCGCGTGTCCGATGGAGCCCTTTTCGAGTCGCTCGCCATCTCCGACAGTCGCGTGACGGTCAACCTCGGCACCGTCACCATCGACCCCGCCGGCATCCTCGCGTCCGCCACCGCCTACTACGTCGAGATCGACGCCGGCGCCATCACCGACGCCGCGGGCAACGCCTTCGCCGGCCTCTCCGGCCCCTCGGCCTGGACCTTCACCACCGCGCAGCCGCCCATCGCCCAGACCGGTCCTTTCCCCATCTCGCAAAACGCCCCCGCCGGCACCGTGATCGGCGCGCTCAACCCCGCCGTCACCGGCCGCGAGGGCATCCGCTACGCCCTGCTCGGCGGCTCCGGCGGCACCTCGCCGATGCGCGGCGAAAACGGCCAAAACGTGCTCGTCACCCCCATCTTCACCATCGGCGACACCCTCCCGGCCTCCACCGGCGCGCTCAACCCCACCAGCGCCGGCGCCTTCTCGCCCCCCGGCACCCCCGACGGCATCGGTGCCTACGCGCTCAACGCCGACACCATCCGCGTATTCATTAACCACGAGATATCCCTGCCCGCCTCCGGCACCGCAGCCTATCCCTACACCCTCGCCAACGGCACCGTCATGACGAAGGGCGGCGCCCGCATCTCGTTCCTCGACCTCGACCGTGCCACCCGCCGCGTGATCGACGGCGGCCTCGCCATCGCCCGCATCTACGACCGCGCCGGCGTGGTCGTGACCAACCCCGCCACCCAGCTCGACCTCGGCGGCCTGGATCGCTTCTGCTCGTCGTCACTCTACGAGCCCGACCTCTTCGGCACCGGTCGCGGCCTCGTGGACCGGATCTATTTCACCGGCGAGGAAACCTCCACCGGCTTCGGCCATCCCCACGGCGGCACCATGTGGGCCCTCGACACCGCCACCGGTGACTTCTGGGCCGTGCCCGACATGGGCCGCGGCTCCTGGGAAAACGTCGCCCTGCTCGACACCGGCACCACCACCCACGTCGCCTTCGTGCTCGGCGACGATGCCCAGGGCACCCCGCTCTGGCTCTACGTCGGTGAAAAGAGCACCGCCCCCGGCGCCACCTTTCTCGAACGCAACGGCCTGAGCGGCGGCCAGCTCTACGCCTGGAAGGCGACCAACGGCGACACCAACCCCCAGCAATTCAACGGCACCGGCGCCTTCCGCGCGGGCTCCTGGGTCGCCGTCGCCGCCCGCGTCCCCGCCTCCGCCGGCACCTCCGGTCACGACGCCCTCGGCTACCGCAACGACACCACCCTGCAGGCCGTCGCCGACGCCGCCGGCGCCTTCTCCTTCTCCCGTCCCGAGGACCTCTCCACCAGCCCCACCGACGGCACCCGCTTCGCCTTCGCCTCCACCGGCCGCGGCAGCCTCTACCCGGCCGATAACTGGGGCGACACCTACATCGTCGACGTCGACTTCGTGAACGCCGTGCCCACCGCCGCCTCGATCGTTCTCCTCTACAGCGGCGACGACGCCGGCGGCGACCAATTCGGCACGCCCGAAGAGGGCCTGCGCTGCCCCGACAACCTCGATTGGGCCGACGACGGCTTTATCTACGTCCAGGAAGACCAGGCCAACCAGATCGGCAACTTCGGCGCCGCCGGCCACGAGTCCTCCATCTGGCGCCTCGACCCCGCCAACGGCGACGCCCGCCGCCTCGCCGAGATCGACCGCTCGGTCATCGTCCCGCTCGGCTCCGCCGACACCGCCCCGACCGACGTCGGCAATTGGGAAAGCTCCGGCATCCTCGATGTCTCCAGCCTCTTCGGCGAAGACCCGGGCACCCTCTTCCTCTTCAACATCCAGACCCACTCCATCACCAACGGCCTCATCTCCGCCAAGAACCTCTCCGAGGGCGGCCAGGTCTGCTTCTTCGAAATCGGCCGCGACACCGGCGCCTTCCGCCTCAACCCCAACACCGGCGTCATCACCCTCGCCAACCCCGCCGCCCTCGACGCCTCCGCCCGCCCCGCCCACTACCTCCGCGTCCAGGCCTTCGACGGCACCACCCACACCCTGAACGAGGTCGCCATCAACGTCACCACCACCCCGGTCACGGCCCCCTCCACCTTCAAGGCCGCCACGTTCAACACCTCCCATTACCGCGCCACCGGCGGAGCCCTGGTCAACGACCTCTCCACCCTCGCCTCCAGCGATACCCAAAGCATCGCCCGCATCGTCCAGCGCGTGAATCCCGACGTGCTCATCCTCAACGAATTCGACTACGACGAGGCCGGCGTATCCTCCCGCTTGATACGCGAGAACTACCTGGAGGTCTCCCAAAACGGCGAGGCTCCGGTCTACTACCCCTACGTCTATCACGCCCCCGCCAACACCGGCGTGCCCTCCGGAAAAGACCTCGACAACAACGGCGTCGTCGTGACCAACCCGACCACCGCCGGCTACGGCGAGGACGCCCTCGGCTTCGGCGTCCACCCCGGTCAATACGCCTTCCTCATCCTCTCCAAGTTCCCCATCGACCGCCCCGGCATCCGCACCTTCCAACAGTTCCTCTGGAAGGACATGCCCGGCGCCCTCCTGCCCGACGATCCCGACCTCGCCGGCCCCGCCGACTGGTATTCCCCCGACGAGCTCGCGATCTACCGCCTGTCCTCAAAAAACCACGTGGACGTGCCCGTGCTGATCAACGGCACCCCGGTCCACCTCCTCGTCAGCCACCCCACGCCCCCCGTCTTCGACACCCCCGCCGAGAGCTCCCGCTGGAAGGCCGGCGTCGACCACAACGGCCGCCGTAATTCCGACGAGATCCGCTTCTGGTCCGACTACGTCGACCCCGCCGTCTCCGCCTACATCTACGACGACGCCGAACTCGCGGCCAACGACAACGTGCCCCCCGCGCTCGGCGCCCGCACCGGCGGCCTGCCCGCCAACACCCGCTTCATCCTCTTCGGCGACCAAAACGCCGACAAGGACGAGGGCGACAGCACCGACCCGGCGATCAAACAAATCATCGGCGGCGTGGCCGCGGTCGGCGGCGCCACCATCCCCGCCAATCCTCTTTACGACACCAGCTTCGTGCCCGCCGGCGGCAACGGCCCCTCGGCCGACGACACCGCCGCCTTCTCCGGCGGCGTGCGCATCGACTACGTCCTGCCCTCCGCCTACGGCCTCGACCACGTCTCCAGCTCCGTCTTCTGGCCCCCCACCAACGACCCGCTCTACCCAGCCACCACCGTCACCGATCACCATCTGGTCCAGGTCACGCTCAGTCTCACCGACCTGCCCACCGGCATCGAGACCGCCCCGCTTAGCACCTACTACGCCCCCGCCTTCGGCCTGACCGGCCCCGCCCTCCAGGCCGCCCTGCACGACATCATCGACGGCCACACCGTGGTGTCCTACAACGACGTCGACGACGTGATGAAGGCGCTCGACGAAACCACGCCCGGCTCCGGCCAACTGCGCCTGGTCTACTCGCTCGCCACCCTGCCCGCCGCGTCCTTCGTCGGCGCGTCCGGCACCACCAACGCCACCAGCTGGAACCGCGAGCACGTCTGGCCCCGCAACGACGGCGTCGGCGACGACGGCCCCGACTTCTCCGACCTGCACCACCTCTTCCCCGCCCAGGTGGACGTCAACAGCCTGCGCTCCTCGCGCCGCTTCGAGGTCGTCACCGGCACCCGCGTGACCGATGCCTTCGCGCCCGAATCCGCCGCCAACAGCCTCGACTACTTCCAGAACGCCGCCGCCTTCGAGCCCCTCGACCGCGACAAGGGCCTGGTCGCCCGCGCCCTGCTCTACATGGCGACCCGCTACGACGGCGCCGAGCCGCTCACCAGCGATCTGGTTTTGAGCAACAACCCCGTCTTCGGCGCCCTCGACCAGGGCGTGCTCGACACCCTGCTCGCCTGGAACCGCGCGTATCCACCCGATACTTACGAGCGTTCGCGCAACGCCGCCATCCAGGCCGGCGTGTCCGTCGGCTCCCGCTCCCTGGGCCAGGGCAATCGTAATCCCTACATCGACTTCCCCCAGTTCGCCGACGTCATCTTCGTGCCCGCCGGCACCGCCACCTTCGCCAAGTGGCAATATCAACGCTTCACCAGCGGCGAATTGCAAAATCCCGCCGTGTCCGCCTCGGCCGCCGACCCCGATGGCGACAGCCGCAACAACTACGCCGAGTTCCTGCTCAACGGCGATCCCCTCGCCGCCAACGATACGCCGCTGACCCTCACGCAGGCGGGCAACCAGATCACCCTCGTCTTCCACCGTCCCAAGGGCGGCCTGGTGCCCGCCGCCAAAGTGCAGACCGCCACCGACCTGGTCACCGGCTTCACCGATGTCCCCGATTGGACCGCCTCCGCCACCTTCACCGATCTCGGCGACCACGAACAGGTGACCTACACCGCCACGCTCAACCCCACCGAGCCCCGCCGCTTCTGGCGCGTGGTGTTCGAGTGAGGCGGTCCCGCAGGATCGGCGCCCCGCCCCGCTCGTTCATGCCCGCCGCCAACTCCGCCCGCTCGCTCCTCGCGTTTGCCCTGCTCACGGGGTTTGTCCTCGTGCGCGCGGCCGACCCGGTCCCGCCCTCTCCCGCGCCAGTCGCCACGCTCACCCCCTTGCCCGCGGTCGAGCCCCCGCCCGAGCCCGAGCTGGCCCACCTCATGGCCACGCTGCAGCGCCTGACCCATAAGCTCGCCCTCTCCGCCGACGCGGGCAACGCCCCGCTCGCCGCCTTCTACCTCCACGAGTCGCTCGAACAGCTCCAAACCATTCAAAACGAGGCGCCCGAATACGAGAACCACCCCATCGCTCTGCTCATCGACCGCCTCGCCCGGCCCGCCTACGCCGACCTCCAGGCCAGCCTGAACTACCCTGTCACCCCGCCGCCGCCCGCCTCGCGCGAGGTCCTGCTGCGCGGCGTCGATCAAGTGATCGCATCCTGCAACGAGTGTCACGCCGCCACCCGGCACGCCTTCCTGCGCATCACCCGCGGCACCGAGACCAACCCCTTTAACCAGTCCTTCCTGCCCGCTCCGCCCCCCGCGCCATGATCGCCGCCCTGCTCCGCCTGGTTTGCCCGCTCTCCTCGTCGTTTGCTGTTTTGGCCGTGCTCCTCGCTCCGCTGGTGCGCGCCGAGCAGTCCGCCGCCCCGGTGCCGGCGGGTCCGACGTTGGTGAGCATCGCCGGCTTCCTCGCTCCCGTCGACACGGAGTCCGCCGCTCCGGCCGCGCCGGTGTGTGTCGCCCGCTCCCTCGGGTTCGTCGTCGAGGCCGAGGGCCTGGTGCTGACCAACTATCAAAACCTGCTCGATCCCGCCACCGGCCGCCTGCTCGAAGATCTGCGCCTCACGCTGCCCGACGACCCGTCCGGGCTTGTCCACCCGGCCCGCGTCATCGGCGTCGAGCCCACCCTCAACCTCGGCATCCTCCAATTCACCCCGTCCTCGCCGGTGACGGTTTCCCCGATCCTGCGCGGCTCCGAACCCGCCGCCGCCGCTCCTCTCGCCGCCTTCGCGACCATAGCGACCGCCGAGCCCGCCCCCACCCGTGCCCTGCGCCGCATCACCGGCAGCCTCGCCGCGCTCAACACCCTGCACTGTTACCAGCAAAACCTCACCGCCACGCACTACCGCACCGATCTCGGTCTCGGCCCCGAGTCTTGCGGCAGCCCCGTGTTTCTCCCCGCCACCGGGGAGGTCGTCGCCATCTACACCGGCTACAAACCCAAGCCGGAGCCCGGTCACGTCGATGATCCCGGGGAGAGTTTTGTTCTCCCCATCACCCTGTGCTTCAACATCTACGACGCGTTGAAGCTAAAGAAAAACCAGCTCTCGCCCTGGACCGGCTTTTCGGTGCGCCCGCTCACCCCCGCCGAGGCCGCGCTGTTTCCCACCGCAAAGCGTCACCGCGCGGGCGTCGGCTTGGAGTCCATCTGGCCCGGCGGCCCGGCGGAAAAACTCGGCCTGCGGGTCGACGACCTGCTCGTCCAATTCGGCTACAACCGGGTGGAGTCCGTCGCCGATTTCCAACGCTGGCTCTACCTCTACGGGGTCGGACAAAAGACAAAATTCATCATCCTGCGGGACGGCCATCAGTATTTGACCGTCGACTACACCATCGAGGAGCGCCCCGCCTGGGCCCGCCCGCGCTGAACCACCGTTGGTCGCGTCCGGGCTCAGTGTCCGCCGTCGAGATCGCCCGGCTTGAGCAGGCCGGCGAAGAGGTTTTTGTCAGCCGCCTTCATGTAGGCCTCGACCGCCGCGATACTGTTATCCTTCACCCGCGCCATGAGGCTCTGATCCATGGTCGTCATGCCGTCGGCGCGGCCGTTTTCGATGATGGCGCGGATGTTCGCGATCTGGCCGCTGCGGATGGTGTTGGGCAGCGCCTCGTGCTGGAGCAGGATCTCATGCACCGCGCAGCGGCCTTTCGGGATGCGTTTGCACAGCAGCTGGGAGACCACCCCGGCCAGGCAGCCCGCGAGCATGACCCGAACCTGGTTCTGCTCGTCGGCGGGGAAGGCGTTGATGATGCGGTCGACCGTTTTGGGCGCGTTGTTGGTGTGCAGCGTGCCGAAGACCAGCATGCCCATGGAGGCGCACCCGAGGGCCAGTTTGATCGTCTCCAGCTCGCGCATCTCGCCCAGGAGCAGGATGTCGGGGTCGTGGCGCATCGCGCCTTTCAGGGCCGCGCCGAAGCTGCGGGTGTGTTCCCCGACCTCGCGGTGCACGATGGTCGACTTTTTTTGCTGATGAACGAACTCGATCGGGTCCTCGATGGTGATGATGTGGCGGGCGAGGTTCGTGTTGATGTAGTCGATCATCGCCGCGAGCGTGGTCGACTTGCCCGACCCGGTCGGGCCGGTCACCAGGACGAGGCCCTCGTTGAGGTGGCAGAGTTTTTTCAACGCCTCCGGCAGCTTCAGGTCGTCGAAAGAAAGGATCTTGGAGGGGATCTGGCGAAAGACCGCCGCCATGCCCCAGTGGTTGCAGAGGTAATTGCCACGGAAACGCGCCAACCCGGTGATCTCGTGCGCGAGGTCGAGGTCGCGCCGCTCCAGAAAATCGGCCCAGCGATGGGGAGGGCAGATTTCCTTGAGATAGGTCTCCATGCGCGCGGCGGTGACGGGCTCGTCGCCGATGGGCGTGAGGCCGCCGGAGATACGGGACTTCGGGGGTAGGCCGACCGTGAGGTGGAGGTCGGAGCCGCCGCGTTCCAACATGGTGCGTAGCAGGGCGTCGATGGCGGGCATGGCGGTGAAATGGGGCGCGGGCTGACCGGCTAGGTGATGCGGGCCTTGAGCACCCGGTTGCTGATGTTTTCCCGCGCGGTGGCGGCGGTGATCTTTTTGTCCGTGTAGAGCTGAAACACCACCGACTCCATCAGGCACATGCCGTCGCGCTGGCCGGTCTCGAGGACGTTGCGCAGGCCGGCCATCTTGCCCTCGCGGATCAGGGCGGAGACGGCCGGATTGCCGATGAGGATCTCGCACGCCATGACCAGGCCGCCGCCGACGGCGGGCAGGAGTCGCTGGCAAACCACGCCGCGCAGACTCTCCGCCACGCTGGCGCGGATCTGGGTCTGCTGCGCGGGCGGGAAGACGTCGAGCAGGCGGTTGAGCGTGGTCGAGGCGTCGCTGGTGTGCATGGTGCCGATCACGAGGTGTCCGGTCTCGGACGCGCTGATCGCCATCTCGATCGTCTCCAGGTCGCGCAACTCGCCGATGATGATGACGTCGGGGTCCTCGCGCAGGGCGCCCTTGAGCGCCGCGGCGAAGGACTTGGTATGGGGACCGACCTCGCGCTGGGTGACGTTGCAACCGATCGCGGTCTGCACCACCTCGATGGGGTCCTCGACCGTGATGATGTGGTCGTGGCGCTTTTCGTTCAGCTCGGCCACCAAGGCGGCGAGCGTGGTGGTCTTGCCCGCCCCGACCGGACCGGTGACGAGGATGAGGCCGTTGTGGTAGGAGAGGAGCTTCCGCACGGCCTCGAGGTTGCGCAGACCGAGGTCGTCGAGCTTGGGGACCTTGGCCGCCACCATGCGGTAGGAACCGGCGGCGCCGTTCTTGTGGAACATCAGGTTGACCCGGTAGCGATTGGTGGCGTCGAGGGCCAAGGCGAAGTCGAGGTCCTTGAGGTCGAGAAACAGCTCCCGCTGATGGGGCGCGAGCAGGGCGGTGTTGAGGCGCAGGGCCTCCTCGGCGCTGAGCGGTTGGTCGTAAATGCGCTGGATGGCGCGCTGCTTGCGGATGAACGGTCGCGCGCCGGCGGAAAGATGCAGGTCGCTCACGCCCTCGCGGGCGCAGGCCTTGAGCAGATTACGCAGGGCGGCGTCGAGTTCGGCGTCCGAGAGCGCGCCGACCCGGTCAAACGGAAAATCGTCGAGGCGGGCGGCCGCCCCTGCCGGCGCGGCGAACGGATTGGCGGTGGCCACGGGAAGAGGCGAAGCGGAGTGGACCGGCGAGGGGGTGGCGGGCCGGGAGCCCGACCGCGCCGGCTCCGCCGACGGCATCGGAACGGGCGACACCGTGCCGGTGCCGCGAGTCGCGAAGGGATCCTCCACCGGCGGACCGATCTGCCCCTTGGCCTGGGCGAGGCCAGCGATCCGCTCAAGCAATTCGATCTTGTCCTCGGGAACGATGTGCGAGTCCAAAAAATACTGCGCGTAATCGAGCAGGTCGACATCCTCGCCCAGGCGCAAACGGGCACCCAGGGCTTCCTTGAGCGAAAAAAGCCCTTGATCGATTCCCAACCGGGCCAACCAGATGATCGACGCGTGCATGATCCCCAAAGCGTCACGAATGCGGCGCGTCTGTAAAATCCTTTTCAATCTCCCTGTGAGTCGGCATGCGAGATTCCCCGCCCGGCGCGGGCTGCGCGGTGATTCGAACGACCGCGACGAGTTTAACCGAGACACGGCCTAACTGAGCAAGCAGACGAAGGTTTGTATCGCCGCACCCGAACCGAACCCTCAACTCTTCCGCTCCCTCCCCCAATCATGAAACACGCCCTACCGCTCCTGTTCCCTGCTTTGTCCGCCGCCATCGCGCTGCTCCTCACCGGTTGCGGCAAGGCCCCGGAGGCCGCCACGCCCGCCGCCGACGGCTCCGCCGCCCCCGCCAAAATCACCCTCGCCGCGATTCCGAAGGCCACCACCCATTCCTACTGGAAAGCCGCCGAGGCCGGTGCCCGCCGCGCCGCCGCCGAATTTAACGTCACCCTCGAATGGCAGGGACCGCTCGATGACTCCAAAGTCGCCGACCAGATTGGCATTTTCAACAACCTCGCCGCCTCCGGCGTGCAGGGCATCCTCCTCTCCCCCTGCGACGACAAAGCCCTTGCGCCTCACGTGCGCACCGCCGCCAAACGGGGCATCCCGGTCGCGATCTTCGATTCCCCGCTCGATGCCAAACCGGGCACCGACTACGTCAATTTCACCGCGACCGACAACAAGGCCGCCGGCGGCACCGCCGCCGAGACCCTCTCGGGCCTGATCGGCGGTTCGCCCGCCCACGAGGGTCAGGTGCTCGTGATCCGCTTCACCGAGGGCTCCGCCAGCACCCGCCTGCGCGAGGAAGGATTCACCGCCACCCTGGCCAAATTCCCCGCCCTGAAGGTCGCCGCCCAGCAGTTCACCGACGGCTCGATGGCCGGCGCCCAGCGCGTGGCCGAGACCCTGCTCGGCAACTACGTTAAAAACAACAAGCTCGAGCTCGCCGGCGTGTTCGCCTCCAACCAACCCACCGCCGAAGGCACCTACAACGCCCTCAAAGCGCTGCGCGACAAAGGCGTCGAGGTCAGCGCGAAGTTTGTCGGCTTCGACGACTCCACCTTGCTCATCCAGGGCCTGCAAAACGGCGTCATCGACGCCCTCGTGGTCCAGGACCCCGAGAAGATGGGTTACCTGGGCGTGAAGTCCCTTGTCGACCACCTGCAGGGCCGCCCGGTCGAGGCTTACGTCGACACCGGCGTGACGGTGAAGAACAAGGCCAACACGCAGTAAACGCCTTCCTTCGCCTGTATCCCGTCCCCCTTCGCGCGCCGGCCCCCTTTCCCGTCCCGCGCGCGGGGCCGACGCCCCTCCGTTTTTCCAAACACCCGACGCCGTCGGCGTCTTAAACCCGGCCCGCTCCCTACCGTGTCCGCCCCCTCCGCCGTCCCCCTCCTCACCGTCTCCGGCGTGCGCAAAAGCTTCGGCGCCACCAAAGCCCTCAAGGGCGTCGATCTCACGCTTTCCCGCGGCGAGGTGCTCGCCCTGATCGGCGAAAACGGGGCGGGCAAGAGCACCCTGATGAAGGTGCTCTCGGGCGCCCACGCCGCCGACGCCGGCGAGATGAAACTGGAGGGCGCCCCCTACCTGCCCACCGGTCCGCTCCACGCCCGCGGCCTCGGCGTTTGTATGATCTACCAGGAGCTGGCCCTCGCGCCGCACCTGAGCGTGATGGAGAACATCCTCCTCGGCATCGAGCCCACCCGCGGTCCGTTCATGAACTGGCGCGAGACCCGCGCGATCGCCCGCCGCGCCCTGGACGAGGTCGGCCTCACCACCCTCGACCCCGCCACCCCCGTGGGCGATATCTCGATCGCCGAGCAACAACTCGTCGAAATCGCCCGCGCCGTGGCGGTGGGTTGCAAGGTGCTCGTGCTGGACGAGCCCACCAGCTCGCTCACCCAAAAGGACGTCCAGGCCCTGTTCGCCCTCGTGCGGCGACTGAAATCGAAGGGCGTCGCCGTGGTCTACATCAGCCACGCGCTGGAGGAGATCGAGGCGCTGTGCGACCGCTTCACCGTTATGCGCGACGGCGAGACGGTCGGCCACGGCGTGGTCGGCCGGGTGCCGGTCAACCAGATCATCGCCCTGATGGTCGGCCGAAACGTGGAGGATCTCTACCCGCGCTCCGTGCGCACACCGTCCACTCCGATCCTCGAGCTCCGCGCCCTCGCCGGTCGCAAGTTCCCCAGGGCCGCCGGGCTTACCCTGCGCCGCGGCGAAGTGGTCGGCATCGCCGGCCTGATCGGCTCGGGCCGCACCGAGACCCTTCGCGCCCTTTTCGGCCTCGATCCCGTGGCCGGCGGCGAGATCCGTATCCACGGCAACCTGACACCCCCCGCCGGCCCCGGCGCGCGCTGGCGTCAGGGCGTCGGCCTGGTCAGCGAGGACCGCAAGACCGAGGGGCTCGCCCAGAACCTCTCCATCGCCGAAAACCTCACCCTGTCCAAGCTGGAGGGCCTCGGTCCGTGGCGCTTCGTGCGGCCGTCCCGCCAGAACGCCGCCGCCGCGCCGTGGATCAAGGCCTTCCCGATCAAATGCCAGGGCGGCGAACAAGCGGTCGAGGCGCTTTCCGGCGGCAACCAGCAGAAGGTCGCCATCGCCCGCCTGCTCCACCACGACTGCGACGTCCTCCTGCTCGACGAGCCCACCCGCGGCATCGACGTGGGCTCGAAGGCCCAGATCTACGCGTGGATCGATAAACTCGCCCTCGGCGACCCCGCCGCCGGGAAAGCCCCCAAAGCCGTGCTGGTCGTATCCAGCTACCTGCCGGAGTTGATGGGCATCTGCGATCGCATCGCGGTCATGACCCGCGGCGTCCTCGGCGAAGCCCGCCCCGTCGCCGCGTGGACCGAGCACTCGCTCATGCTCGCCGCCACCGGCCAGGACCAGCGCGCCTGACCCTCCCCGACCGTCGGCAACTCCCCAAGATCACCACCCCACCCGTTCTGTTTTCAAACCGCGCCGCGGCCTTCGACCCCGTCGTCTCCCCCGTCCCGTTTTCCCTCCTCCCATGAGCCAGCCCGTCCCCGCCACCACCGACACCACCGCGCCCGTCGCCGCCACCGGCGTCAAAAAATCCTCGCGCGTCGTCGCCATGCTCGGTCGCCTCGCCGCCCTCGCCGCGGTCTACGCCTTTTTCGCGATCCTCACCCCGGCGTCGAAGGGCTTTATGTCCGACGCCAACACGCAGTTGATGCTGCAGGACATCGCCGTGGTCGCCATGGCCGCCATCGGCATGACCATCATCATCATCGCCGGCGGCATCGACCTCTCCGCCGGCTCCAGCATCGCGCTGTCGATGATCACCACCGCCTACGTGCTGAATCTCGGGCCCGAAGGCCAGAAACTCGTGCTCGCCCACCCGGTCGCCCTCCCCTTGCTGGCCATCGCCGCCGCGATCGCGGTCTCCACGCTGATCGGTTTTATCAACGGCGCGATGGTGACCTGGCTGCGCATCGTCCCCTTCATCATCACCCTCGGCACCATGCAGATGGCCCGCGGTTTCGCCAAACTGGTCGCCAACGAGCAGAACATCTACCCACCCGCCGAGGTGCAGGACCTCTGGATTTCTCGCCTGCTCGATCCGTCCAAGACCGTCTTCACCTGGCCCTTCCTGCCCACCGCCGTCTGGCTGGTGATCGTCGCCGCCGTCCTCACCGCCCTCTTCCTGCGCTACACCCGCCTCGGCCGCCATATCTTCGCCCTGGGCTCGAACGAAAAGACCGCCATCCTTTGCGGCGTTCCCGTGCCCCGGACAAAGATCCTCGTCTACATGATCGGCGGTCTTTTCAGCGGCCTCGCCGGCATCCTCTTTTTTGCCCGCCTCGGCTCCATCGGCCAGCCCACCGAGGCCATCGGCTACGAGCTTTTTGTCATCGCCGCCGCCGTCATCGGCGGGGCCAGTCTGCTCGGCGGGCGCGGCACCATCCTCGGCACCATGATCGGCGCGCTGATCATCACCATCCTGCGGAACGGCGGGGTGAAGATGGGCTGGCCGCAATACACCCAGGAAATCGTGATGGGCTTGGTGATCATCGTGGCCGTCACGATCGATAACCTGCGCCAGCGCGGCCGGTCCTGAGCCAGGAGCGTGGCCCTCCCTGCGATAGGAGACGGTTCGTTTTTCCCACCGGCCGGGCGCGCCGGCCGAGTGAAATCAAAGCTCAGGCATCGCCGCCTTGCGGTCCTCGCATCACCGCAGCCGTGCGACCGGTGCGCCGCCCGGGAGGGTGGTTCTTTGGTGGGCCCTGCGGGATTCGAACCCGCAACCAAGGGATTATGCCTGCCACTTCGGCTTTCGCCGCCTTCGCGCGTGAGCGCGCCGTTCGTGGTCTGGACTATGCCTTCGCCGTGGGGCCGCGCGACATCGCGCGATCCGGTAGGCGGGTGATTATAGTCTCTACACCTTCGAGGCGCGCGCGGGCGCGTCTCGCTTGGCTCGGCGTTGGGAGGTAAAACCGTTCGCCGAAGTTACACCTGACAAACGACGGCTTTCGCCGCCGCCGACCCGATTTCTCAAGTCCCCTGCTCTGACCATTGAGCTAAAGGCCCGTCTCCAAAGAACGCCGCCATCACGCGCCCTCGCTCCACGAACCGCAAGCCAAAGGTCACCGTTCAAGTCCGGGGCCGCGCGCCCTTGCCGGCCAGCACGTCCGGCCGCAGGAGACCGGCCAGCCTCGTCTCGCTCTCCGGGGAGAAACCGAGCGCGCGTTTCAGCATGATATCGCGGGCGAGCGGCGCCCGGTGGCGCCAGGAGTCCCGGTAATCCCCCCACCCGAGCATGCCCAAGGCGGCCATGACCAGCCCGCTCGGCGGCACC
>CAMCHD010000066.1 GCA_945874545.1 Akkermansia muciniphila
ATGGGTCACGCCGGCGCCATCGTCGGCGGCGCCGAGGACACCGCCGCCGCGAAGATCGCCGTTTTCCAGGAGTGCGGCATCGAGGTGGCCGCCACGCCGACCGACATGGCCGACGCCCTGTTGCGCGCCGCCGCCAAAAAGGGCGTGTCGCTCGCCTGAGGCGATTCCGACGCGGGAAACGTTCGCATTTTTCGACGCCGCGTTTCCGCGCTCGCGTCCGGCTCGCGGGCCGGGCTTGGCTGCGGGCCGCGACATGCTTTTGCGTCCTCCGCCGGCCCCGCCCGCCCACCATCTTTTTCCCTTCGACCCGACCTACGGCCAGACGTGGGATGATTTGCTCCGGGTGGAGGCGCCGCCTCTGCCGGACGCTTTTGCCGACTTCTGGGCCCCCCGCCACGCCCGTGCGACCAAGCCGTCGCCCCGACCCGATTTACGCGAGACCGGTCGCGATCCGCTCGGCCGCCGCGTGTATGAACTGCGGTTTCCGACCACCGATGGTCTCAGCCTCGGCGCCGTGCTCCTGCTGCCCGCCGAGGGCGCGCCGGTTCAGGCCATCGTGGTCGGCCATGGCTACGGTTCGAACGAGGATTACGACGCCACCCTGCCCTTCCGTCGCAGCGCCCTGCTGTTTCCCTGGTGCCGCGGCCTCGGCCGCAGTCGCTGCACCGGCATTCCCGACAACCCGTCCGCCCACGTGCTGCACGGGATCGGCCGGCGCGAAACCTACGTCCACGGCGGTTGTGTCGAGGACCTATGGGTCGCCGCCGGCGCGTTGCTGGCCCTTTTCCCCGAACTGGCCGGTCGGCTCGGCTACATCGGCACGAGTTTCAGCGGCGGCCTCGGCATCCTCGCCCTCGCCTGGGATAAACGATTCGCCCGCGCGGCGGTGAGCGTGCCCAGTTTTGGCCATCACCCGCTACGCCTCCGCCTGCCCACCGTGGGCAGCGCCGCCAGCGTGCAGGTCTACGCGCGGCAGCACCCGGAAGTCCTGGCCGATACCCTCGCGTATTTCGACGCCGCCGCCGCCGCCCGCCTCGTCACCCAGCCGGTTCTCTGCGCCTGCGCGGTGTTCGATCCCGCCGTGGCCCCGCCCGGCCAGTTCGCGATATACCAGGGGCTCGCCGGTCCCAAGGACCTGCTGCCGCTGGCCGCAGGCCATTTTTCCGATTTTCCCGGTGCCGCCGCCGATCACCGAATCTTAACACAAAGCCTCGCCGATTTCTTTGCCGAAAGCTGAGGCCGTGAAAAGGTGATCGCGTCCCGCCCACCGCCCATGTCCCGCGAATACCACGTCTGGCGCAGCCCGAATCTCGACCGCGAGATGGAGTTGCTCGTTTTCGGACACGCCGGCGCCAAGGTCCTGGTGTTTCCCACCCGCAGCGGGCGTTTCCACGAGTATGAGGACCTCGGGATCGTCGAGGCGCTGCAGGCCAAGCTCGATGGCGGGCACCTCCAGCTGTTTTGCATCGACGGTCTCGACCGCGAGACCTTCTACGCCCGCCGCCGTCCGCCGCCCGAACGCATCGCCCGCCACCTCGCCTACGAACGCTACGTGCTGGACGAGGTGCTGCCCTTCATGGGCATGCTGAATCCCCACCCCTGCACCATCTCGCACGGCTGCAGCCTGGGCGCCTTTTTCGCCGCCAGCATCGCGTTCCGCCACCCGCGTTTTTTCCAAAAACTCGCCGCGTTTTCCGGCCGCTACGACCTCACCCACCGGGTCGAGAACTTCCGCGACCTGCTCGACGGGCACCGCGACCCCGACGTGTATTACCTGATGCCGAGCCAGTTTTTGCCCCGCCTGAGCCGGCCCGATCTGCTCGCCGCGATCCGCGCCCTCGATCTGGTGTTCGTGATCGGCGACGCCGATCCCTTTCTGGCCAACAACCACGAATTCGCCGCCGTGCTGCACGCGAAACACATCCCCCACCAGCTCCACGTCTGGTCCGGCCGCGCCCACGACGCCCGCCACTGGCGGGACATGGCCGCGCATTACCTCTGACTCCGCTCCCGCACGCCATCCCGCCGCCCGACTTGCCAAGCGCCCCGCCCGCGCCCACGTTACGCCCCGATGACGCATTTCTCCAACCTCCACACCGGACTCAAAGAACCCCTCGCCCCCCGCGCCGACGACGATGACGACGAGGACAAGGAGGACGACAAGGCCGACGCCGCCGTGAAGAAAAACTCCGCCCCGCTCGCCGCCCGCATCCAGAACAAGTTCATCGAGCAGCGTAAGATTTTCCTCTGGGGCCCCGTGACCGACGAGTCCGCCAAGGACATCACCGAGAAGCTCCTCTACCTCGAGGCCGAGGGCCCGGGTAAAGAGATCTTTTTCTACATCAACACCCCCGGCGGCTCCATCACCGCCGGCATGGCCGTCTACGACACCATGCAGCTGATCAGCTCGCCGATCACGGTCATCGTCACCGGCATGGCCGCCTCGATGGGTTCCATCCTGCTCAGCGGCGCCCCGAAAGGCCGGCGCCTGCTGTTCCCGCACTCGCGCGTGCTCATCCACCAGCCGCTCATCAGCGGGCGCTTCAGCGGTCCCGCCTCGGATATCAACATCCAGGCCCAGGAGATGGAAAAGCTGCGCTCCGAGCTGAACCTCATCCTCGCCCGCGCCTCCGGCCAGCCGCTCGAACGCATCAATCAGGACACCGACCGCGATTTCTACCTCACCGCCACCGAAGCCATCGCCTACGGCCTGGCCGACCGCGTGGTCGATAAACTCTAGTCGCCCGCCGGACGGGCCGGGGGCTAACCCGTCCTTCCCGGCTCCGTCACGCTCCGCACCGGCCCTCTCGGCCGGTGCTTTTTTGTCCCCCGCCCCTCGCCTTCCGCTACCCACCCCGCGCTCCCGGCCCTCCCTTCATGCTCGCCACCATCCGCCTCAAGTCCCTGCGTTTTCACGGCCGCCACGGCGTCCTGCCGGAGGAGGCCGCGCTCGGTCAGCCCTGGATCCTCGACCTCGATCTGGTGGTGGACATCGCCCAGGCCGCCGCGACCGACGACCTCGCCCACACCGTGAACTATGCCGCGGTGTATGAACTCTGTCGCGACATCGTGACCCTCGAACGCTTCTCCCTGGTGGAAGCCCTCGCGAATCGTGTTCTCGCCGCCGTGCTCGCCGCCCACCCGCGAGTGCTCTCCGCCACCCTCGCGTTGCACAAGCCCCACGCCCCCATCCCCGGCGACCACGCCGGCATCTCGCTGACCACCACCCTGACGCGCGCCTGAACGCGGCCCCTCTCCGTCCGTGCCCGCCCCCGTCACCGCCTACGTCGCCCTCGGTTCGAATCTCGGCGATCGCCACGCCCACCTCGCCGCCGCCCTGCTCGCCCTCGCCGCCCTGCCCGCCACCCGGCTGGTCGCCTCCTCCGCGGTCTACGAAACCGCGCCGCTCGGTCCCGCCGGCCAGCAGGATTATCTAAACGCCGCCGCCCGTCTCGAAACCGGCCTCGCTCCCCACACCCTGCTCGACGCCCTGCTCACCATCGAGCAGACCCGCGGGCGTCTCCGCCGCGAACGCTGGGGCCCGCGCACCCTCGATCTCGACCTCCTGCTCCACGGCGAGACCACCCTGGCCGACCCGCGCCTCACCCTGCCCCACCCCGCCATGCTCGCCCGTGCTTTTGTGCTGACCCCGCTGTGCGACCTCGCGCCCGAGTTGGTGCTGGCCGGCCGAAGCATGGCCCAACACCTCGCCCTGCTGGATCGCTCCGGTGTCCGTCCGGCCTCGGTCTGACCACCCCGGACCGCCCGCCCCGCCATGCGCCCGTCCCCGCTAGTGGAAAGCCTCCCGCCCGGCGCCTGCGCGCCACCGGCGGAGCTGTTTCACGCCTTCGCGGCCCGTCCCGGCTGCGTTTTCCTTGATTCCGCCCTGCCCTCCGCCACCGCCCGCCACAGCATCCTCGCCTGCGAGCCGGCCCTGGTGGTGCGCGGCGACGCCGACGAGGTGCCGCGCCTTCGGGCCGAACTCGACGCCCGCGCCGTCGCGCCCGTCCCCGGCCTGCCCTTCGCCGGCGGCGCCATCGGGTATTTGGGTTACGATTACGGCGCCGCGCTCGACGGCGTTCGACACCCCGATGGGGCGGGACCGGAGGGCGCGCCCGCGCTGGCCTTCGGCTTTTACGACAACGCGGTGGTCCACGACCACGCCACCGGCCACACCCACCTGATCGCAAAGGACGCCGCCGGCCTCGCCCGCCTGCGCGCCCTCGTGTCCGCCCCGCCCCCTCCGCCCGCGCCGTTTTTGGCCGGCGAACCCCGGGGTGATCTCACTCCGGGCGCCTACGCGGCCGCCCTGGAGCGCATCCGCGCCTACATCGCCTCCGGGGACGTCTACCAGGTGAATTTCACCCAACGTTTTTCCGCGCCTTTTTCCGGCTCCGCCGCCGCGCTCTACCGCCGCCTCCGCGGCCTGAGCCCCTCGCCGCACTGCGCCTTTCTCGATTTCGGCGACCACCAGCTGGTTTCCAGCACGCCCGAACGCCTGTTGCGGGTGAACGGCCGCGGCCTCGAGACCCGCCCGATCAAGGGCACCATCGCCCGCCAGGCCGATCCGATCGCCGACGCCGAGGCCCGCGCCCGTCTGCTCGCCAGCGCCAAGGACCACGCCGAGTTGCTGATGATCGTGGACCTCGCCCGCAACGATCTCGGGCGGGTCGCCGTCCCCGGAAGCGTGCGGGTGGCGTCGCGGCACGACCTCGAGTCCTACGCGACCGTGCATCACCTGGTGGCCACCGTGCGCGCGGAGATGGCGCCGGGACTGGACCGCTTCGACGCCCTCCGCGCCCTGCATCCGGGCGGCAGCATCACCGGCGCGCCCAAGATCCGCGCCCAACAGATCATCGCCGAGCTCGAGCCCTGCCCTCGCCACGCCTACACCGGCGCGCTGGGTTACCTCGGCTACGATGGCGACGCCGATCTCGCCATCGCCATCCGCACCATCACCTGCGCCGCCGGCCGGGCCAGTTACCACGTCGGCGGCGGCATCACGTGGGACAGCACCGCGGCCGCCGAATACGAGGAAACCCAACACAAGGGCCGCGCCATGCACGCCGCGCTGACCACGGCGGATCGCTAGAGCCTCCCTTCAGCCAAGGGGAGCGGGTGGCGCTGAACCTTAGCTGCCCGGCGGGGGTGGCCGGCGTGGCGTTTTGCCATTCCTTCCCCAGCCAAACATGACCGAGGCCCATTTTCGCCTCGGCACGCCCGCCAACCCGTCAAGTTTGCCCACGCGTGACGCTCCTTCGTTCCCCTGCCCCCACCACCGGCCCCGCCGGCCCGCCCCGCGCGCTCTGGCTGCTCGCGCTCGTTCTCGCGGCCGTCGCCGTCTTCCTCCGGCTCGCCCCCGGCCCCGAGCCCCGCCCCCTCCACACCGACGAGGCGGTCAACGCCCGTCTCCTCGGCGACCTGCTCGCCGGCCAGCCCTACCGCTACGACCCGGTCGACCGCCACGGCCCCGTCCTCCTCCTTTCCGCCCGCCCCCTCGTCGCCTGGCTCGGCATCGACTCCCACGCCGATCTCGAGACCTGGCACGTCCGCCTCGTGCCCGCCCTCGCCTCCGCCGCCCTTCTTCTTCTCCTTCCCGTCCTCGCCCCGGCCCTTTCGCCCCGCTCCCTTGCTTGGAGCCTTCTCTGGCTGACGCTCGCCGCCCCCTTCGTCTACTACGGCGGCACCTTCATTCACGAGCCGCTCTTCCTCGTTATCTCGCTCGCCCTTCTCGTCGCCGTCCGGCGCCACTTCGCCGCCCCGTCCGCGCCCCGCGCCCTGCTCGCCGGCGTCCTCCTCGGCCTGCTTCTCGCCACCAAGGCCACCGTCGTCCTCACCCTCGCCGCCGCCGCCCTCGCCACCCTCGCCGTTTTCCTAGCCCGGCCCGCCACCTCCGGTGCCCCCGGCTCCGCGTTCGCCGCCCCCTTCTCCCGCCTCCTCGCTCCTCGCTTCACGCTGTTGGCTCTTGCCGCCGCCCTGGCCACCGCGACCTTGCTTTTCTCCGGCTTTGGCCAAAACCCCTCCGGCCCCTCCGACGCCTTTCGCGCCCTTTTCTTCGCCGCCGACCGCGCCGCCGGCCAGGGCCACGAAAAACCTCCGCTCGCCTACGCCAGGTGGTATCTCCTACCCGGTCTCCGCACCCTCCCCTGGGCCGGCTGGACGCTCGCCGCCGCCTTCGCCGCCGGGGTCATCCTCGCCTGGCGCGAACGCGCCGCCCGCCCCCTCGCCTGGTGGCTGGCCCTTTACGCCACCAGCCTCGCCCTTTTGTATTCGTTGGTTCCTTACAAAACCCCCTGGCTCGCGCTTCAGTTCCTCCTGCCCGCCGCCCTCGTCGCCGGCATTGCCCCCGCCGCCGCCCTCGCCGCCCTGTCCGTCCGCGCCCGCCGGATTGGAACCGCCCTCGCCGCCACCGCCCTCGCCACCGCCCTCCTTACCGAAACCCGCGCCCTCGTTCACCGCTTCCCCGTCGATCCCACCAACCCCCTCGCCTACTCCCCGAGTTCGCCCGACCTGGAAACGCTGCCCGCGCGGTTAGCCGCCGCCCTCGCCGGCCGCGCCGCGCCCGTCGTCCACGTCTACGGCGACGACTACTGGCCCCTGCCTTGGTATCTGCGCGCCTACCCCGAAACCGGCTATTACCCCGCGCCGCCCGCCCCCGGCTCGGCCCCCGCGCCGGATCTGGTGTTCCTCACCGGCTCCTGTCGCGACCTGGACCCCGCCGCCCTGCCCCCTCCCCCCGGTGCGGCCTCCTGGCGGGCCGACTTCCTCGGCCTGCGCGCCGAACTGCCGATCGTCATCCTATTACCGGCTCCCTGAACCCGCCGCCTCGCCATGCACCTCTTTGCCCACACCGCGATGGCCACCACGTTCGAGCTGCGTCTCGTCCACCCCGACGCCGACTACGCCGCCCGCGCCGCCGCCGAGTGCTGGCGACGTCTCGACCGTATCGAGGTCCTGCTCAATCGCCACGACCCGGCCAGCGAGATCGCCGCCCTTTCCCGGCTCGCCCCCGGCGACACCCTCGCCCTCGCGCCCGACACCGCCGCCTGCCTCCGCCTCGCCCTCGCGCTCCACGCCCTCACCGGCGGCGCCTTTGACCCCACCCTCGGTGCCGCCCTCGACCGCCACCGCCGTCGCGGCTCCGCCACCTCCTCCGCTCCGTCCCGGCGCGGCCGCCTGCTCCTCGACCCCGCCGCGCCCTTCGCCCGCGTGCTCGACGCCCCCGTCTCGCTCGACCTCGGCGCCATCGGCAAGGGCTACGCCCTCGACCGGCTCGGCGAGTTGCTCGACGAGTGGGAAATCCCCTCCGCCCTTCTGATGGCCGGCGGCGGCAGCAGCCTGCTAGCCCTCGATGGCCCCGCTCCCGACCAGCCTTGGTCGGTCGGTCTGGGCGACACCGAGAACTCCGCTCTCCTGCCGCTGCGCCGCGCCGGCCTCGGCGCCTCCGGCTTCGCGGTGCAGGGAGCGCACATTCTGGACCCCCGTGACGGCCAACCCGCCTCCGACGCTCCCCTGCGCGCCTGGGCCTGGGCGCCCGACGCCGCCACCGCCGACGCCCTTTCCACCGCCGCCTTCCTCCTCGCCCCCGACGAGCTCGACGAACTTGCCGCGCGCCTACCCGGCGTGGGCTTCGCCCTCCTTCCCGCCCCCGATGCCCCATTGAGCTTTCACGGCCGGGTCCCGGCCTGACGACGCCCCCGCGCGTCCTTACTTTTCGCTTCATTTCTGGGCTATCCAAGGCCCGTGTATCCGTTTAATCCTCCTCCGTCCCCTCCCCGCCCCACCATCCCAGGCCCCTTCACCCACCACCCCTGCATGAACCCCACCCGCCTCTTCCGCGCCAGTTGCCTCGCCCTCATCGTCACCGCCATGAGCTTCGCCCTCCGCGGCGGGGCCACCGGCGACTGGGCCGCCCAGTTCAACCTGTCGAACGAGCAGGTCGGTTGGGTCAACGGCACCGCCTTCTGGGGCTTCACCTTGGCCATGATGTTTGGCGGTCCACTCGTGGATACCCTCGGGTTTAAACGCATCCTCGGCATCGCCTTCTTCGGCCACGTCGCCGGCGTTCTGCTCACCATCTTCGCTTGGGATTTCTGGAGCCTCTTCGGCGGCACCCTGCTCTTCGGCATCGCCAACGGTTCCGTCGAGGCCGCCTGCAACCCCCTCGTCACCACCCTCTACCCGAAGGACCAGACCACCAAGCTCAACCACTTCCACGTGTGGTTTCCCGGCGGCATCGTGATCGGCGGCCTCCTCGCCTTCCTCTTCGGCAAGCTCGGTCTCGGCTGGCAGGCCCAGTTCGCCACCATGCTCCTGCCCGCCATCGCCTACGGCATCATGTTCTTCGGCCAAGCCCTGCCGCAGACCGAGCGCGTGCAGCGCGGCGAGTCCACCGGCTCCATGTTCGCCGCCTGCCTCGCCCCCGGCTTTATCCTCATGGTCGCCTGCATGCTGCTCACCGCCGCCACCGAGCTCGGCTCCGGCCAGTGGATCCCCAACATCCTCTCCCACGCCGGCGTCTCCGGCATCCTCGTCCTGGTCTGGATCAACGGTATCATGGCGGTCGGGCGCATGTTCGCCGGTCCCTTCGTGCACAAGCTCTCCCCCGCCGGCATGCTGGTGATGAGCGCCGTGCTCTCCACCCTCGGCCTCTACGCGATGAGCCACGCCAGCGGCAACATGCTCTTCGGCGCCGCCACCATCTTCGCCTTCGGCGTGTGCTTCTTCTGGCCCACCATGGTCGGCTACGTGGCGGAAAACTACCCCAAGACCGGCGCGCTCGGCATGGCCGTCATCGGCGGCGCCGGCATGCTCTCGGTCAGCTTCGTGCTCCCCATCATCGGCAAATGGTATGACCAGGGCATCGCCGCCCGCACCCCCGAAGGCATCGCCCCCGCGGCCGATGCCCTCGCCGCCATCCAGTCCGCCGCCGGCCTCGAAGCCCTCGGCAAGGTCGCCGTCCTGCCGCTCGTGCTCACGGTGGTGTTCGCCGGCCTCTACCTCGTTTCACGTCGCTCGGCCAAACCGGCCCACGCCGCGCGAGCCTAAAGACCAGCCCACACCCGCTCCGCGCGGAAAACGGTTCCCACCCTCGCCACGCGTCCGGCGGTCCCGGCCAAGGTGTATCCGCAGGCTTACGTCGACCGGGGCCAAGGTCCAGGTGGGATGGTGGCGGTTTCTCGCGCCGACCCGCTCAGCCGAGCGGTTTGGGGGTGACCGCGGTCCACTGCGGCTGGGCGCCCGCCGGCAGCGGCGGGATGTCGCCCGTGCCCGCCGGAGGCAGCGTGCCGTTGAGCTCCTGCCGCCAGTGGGCGACGTCGCCACCCGGGCAATACACATAGATCATGTGCATCGGCTCGTCGCCGGTGTTGGTGAGCTGGTGAAACTGCCCCGGGGGCATGTAGACCGCCTGGCCGGCCTTGATCGGCGAACGCTCGTCGTGGACGCAGATCTCCCCCTCGCCCTGCACGATGAAGTAGATCTCCTCCTGCTCCTGGTTGTGCCAGGGCACCTGGCCGCCCTTGGGCGCGAGCACGGAGAACCCCATCGAGAACCCCTTCGCGGGAATGGGCTGCGCGGCCTGGCCGGCAAGGCCGCGGCCCCAGCGTTGCGCGGGAAAGGTCCCGCCCGGAATCTTGGCAAGATCGGCGATAATCATGGTGCCCGGTTTTTGCCCCGCCGGCCCCGGCCCGGCCACCCGATTTTGCCGGCGGCGTTTTGCCCGAGCGGTTCCATGCTAACGATTCAAAACGGGAAACCGATCGAGAAGTGCAGCGCGCCTTTCGGGTCGCCGTCGCGCGGGTTGAGGTTGCGGCCGTATTCCAGCCGGAGCGGTCCGATGGGCGACTGGTAGCGCAGCCCCGGCCCGATCGAGGCCAGGACCTCGTCCCCCGGCCAGTCGCCGGGTTCGAGCGCCGTGCCGAGGGCGTCGATGAAGAGCACCGCCGTCCAGCGTCCGGTGACGAGCTGCTCGAATTCCAGGTTTGCCAACCAGAACCCGCGCACGCCGACAAAGCGTCCGAAGGGTCCGCGTCGGGTCGCCTCCCCCTCGAGGTAGCCGCGGATCGAGCTCTCGCCGCCCGGGAAAAAGAGCTTGTTGACCGGAACCTCGCCGTCGCCGCCGGCAAGCAGCCCGCTGGATACACCGGCGTGGATCCAACGCTCCCCGGCGAAGTCCCAGTGCCGCGAGGCGGCCAACTCCAGACGCTCGTAGCTCGCCTCGCCACCCAGCGCCGGCAGGGCCGTCTCCGAGCGCGCCGACCAGCGGTGCCCCCGCTCCGGGCGGATGGGATTGTCCCGCCGGTCCCGCACCAGGCTGAGCGCCAGGGCGGAGACCTCGGTGCGCGCCTGCTCCCCGGCGGACCGCGCGAGTGTCACCGCGTTGGCCCGCAGGACAGCGTAGGCGAGGCCGGCCGTGCCGCGCGCATCGATCCACGGGACGTCGCGCGAAGCCTCCACGCCCGCCCCGTATTCGACGCGTTGAAAGGAGGGCTCCTCGCGCCGCAGCCCGTAGGCCAGCGCCGAAGCCTCGACCGTGTCTGCAAAAAGCGTCGGCACGGTGTAGCGGTATTCGGCGCGCGTGGCCTTGAGCGACTGCGCCAGCTCCAGGCGGTCGCGATGCGCCCGGCCGCCCAGGTTGCCCCGGGTCAACTCCACCGTCCCGCGCAGCTGTTCGTAGCTGCCGTAGCCCAGGGTCCAGGCCGCCTGCCAGGCCGCGTCCTCGCGCACCCGAAAGACCACGTCGCGTTCCCCGTCCGTGGCGGCGGTCGGATCCTCCTCGACCGCCTCCAACCGGGCGAAGACCCCCAACCTCGCCAGACGCAGTCGCGCCGCCTCCACCGCCTCGGGATCGAAGGGCGCGCCGGGCTCCAGACGCACCCGTTCGGCCAGCACGTCCGGGCGCGTCCGCACCACCCCCTCGAAGGTGACCGCGCCCATCGTCCAGGCCGGCCCGGGCTCGATCCGCGCCACCGCGACCACCGCCCGCTCCGCCGACCCGGTCACCGCCGCGCCGGGCTCGGCCGTCACGTCGATCCGGGCCTCCGCCCGCCCGAGTCCGTGGTAGCGCCGACGCAGCGCCTGGGCCGCGTCCTGGGCCAGCGCGCGCGACCACACCGTCCCGACGACCCCGTCCGGCACGCCGCCCGGCACCGCCGCGCCGCCCAGGACGTCCGCCCGCCAATCCGTGACCCGCCAAAGCGGCCCTTCGTGGACCGTGACGTTCAAACTCACGTCCCCCGTGGCCGCGTCCGGTCCGGTGACCGCGACGTCCACCCGCGCTTCCGCCCGCCCCCGGGCGCGCAACGCTTCGCGCAACTGGTCCGCTGCCCGGCGCGCCCGCGAGGGGGCGAAGGCCCGCAGACGATCCGGGGTGAACAAACCGGTGTCCGGCCGGAAAAACGCCCGTCCCTCCGCCTCGTCGAGCGAGGTCAGACCGACGAATCCGACCTCCCTCACCACCGCGCGCACCCCCGGCAGGGCGGTGAGCCGCAGGGACCTGACCTCCAGCGGACGCGGCAGCGGGCGGCTCAGCCCGGCGTCGATTTCCGCGCCCCCCGTCCGCCCGTCCACCCCGGTCCACTCCACCCGCACCCGCGCGGCGAAAAAACCCGCCTCGGCCAGTTCGGAGTGCAACACCAGGGCCGCGTCCTCGACAAAACCCGCGTCCACCGTCGTCCGGACCGCGCCGTCGCCCAGCAGCAGCTGAACGGCTTGCCCGAGCTCGCGGTTTTTCAGCCAGCCAAAACCGCCGACCTTGAGCTCGAACGGGGTGTCCGCCGCCGCGAGCCCGCCCGCCAGCGCCGCGGCCACGCCCAGCAGACGACAGCCCCGCGCGAAGTTCGCGATCACGCGGCTCATGGACCCTCCCCCCTCTCGGCCGGCCCGGCCGCCGGGTCCGCCGCGCCGCGATCCGCCGCCCGAAGGCGCCGTTTCACCCCGACGTTGTAGGCGTCGAACTCGTCGTATTCACCGGTCAACGACCAGAACTCCGTCAGCCGGTAGTCGAAGCCGTAGGTTTCCCGACCTTGCCGCGAAACCTTTTCGCCCGAACTCACGGACAGCCGCTCCTCGTCCGATCCGCCCACGCCGGCGCTGCGGAGCAGATCGCGCCCCACGTAGGCCCCCATCGCGGCGAGACGCGACGCGGTCGAGGCGGAGCGGCGCCCCTCGGCCGGAGCGGCTCCCGCCGTGACCATGAGGAGCAGATTCTCCGCCTCGAGCGGCGGACTGGAAAACAACTGGAGCTGCGGCGCGTCCGCCGTGCCGCCCAACTCCAGCCGGAGCTCGTAGCCCAGCCGCCGACCGTTGGCCCTGAAGTCCAGCGCCGGGGTGAAGGGATCCCCCCGCCGCAACCGCACCGCGCCCTCCTGGACCGTGAAGCTGGCGAAGGGAAAGAGGATCGCGCCCGAGTCGACCCGCGCCTCGCCCGCCGCGCGCGGCTCGAAGAGCGTGCCCGTGAGCTCGAAATCGGCCGAGACCACCCCGGTGAAGACCGGCGTGCGCATACGCAGGAACCGTTCGCCGCCCACCCGCACCGCCAGGGTCCAGTCGGCCAGCGGCGGCGTCTCGACCGAGAAGTAGGGCGGCCGCGCCCGCGCCGCCGCCGCGCTGCCGCCGGAGGACGCGATGAGCGGGCGGATGTCCGCCAGAAAAAGGCTGTCCCGCAAACGCACCGCACCCGCCAACCGGGTGCGGTGCGCGGCGTCGGTTTTTACCGTGAGGTCGAGATCGCCGCGCAGAAGCAGACCCGGCCGCCTGACCAACGGGAACCGCTCGGCCCGGATCGCCAGATCAAGGGCCGGCGCTTTGCCCGGGTCGCGGCGCGCCCCGCCGGTGATTTCCACCGCCTGCCCGCCCGCCGTGGCCCGCATGCGCTGGATTTTCACGTCGAGCCCCCCGAGCGCGAGGTCCAGCTCCACGTCGTGCAACACGCCAAAGCCCCCCAGCGGCCGGGAGGCCGCCCCGCGGAGCGCGACCATGCCGTCCAGCCTGGCGCCGGGACTGAGTCGCAGATCGGCGGTGAAGACGCCCGCCGGCGCCAACACCGTGGGCAGGTAGCGCGCCAGGGCCTCGACCCGCGCGTCGGGCATCTGGAACCGGCCTTCGGCGTGGTCCCGCAGCCAGACGTAGGGCCGCGCGCGCAGACGCTCCCAATCCCCGTCCTCCAAGGCCAGGCGGCCCTCGAAGGAAAAACCCTGCCCGTCGATTTCCCCCGCGAGGCGGTCGATCGTGATCGAGTCCGGCGCCACCGTGGCCTCCGCCCGGAGGGCGCGCAAGGTCAGGCCGCCCTCCGGCAGCGCCTCGCCGCGAAAACCCACCCGCGCCGCCGCGAGGGTGATGCGGCCGCGCGGGGCGTCCGCCGGCCCGTCGAGGGCCACCGCGAACTCCGGCGCCTCCAGCTCCAGCCCCAGTTGCCTGGCCAACGCGTCCCACCGCGTCGCGTCCGCCCGCGATCCCAGGCGCAGCGACCAGACGCCTTCCGCCCCCGGCTGAAACGTTCCGCCCGGCCCCGCCGCCAGCCGCCAGGGCACGACGCCGGCTCCCCGCAGCAGGCATTCGGCGCCTTCGCCCGCCTCCATTCCCGCGAGGACAAATCCCCCCTCGCCGGCCTCGATCTCTCCCCGCGCCCACCACTCCGCCTCGCCCGGCCGTCGCCACGCGGCGTCGAAACGCCCCGTGCCCTCGAAAAATCCCCCCGCGCCCGGTCGCGCCGCCACGGAAAACTCACGCACCGCGACCTCGGGCCAGGCCGGCCCGGCGCGCCAGTCCGCCGGCCAGCGTGTATCCAGATTTCGGATCTCCACCACCGCCGCCCCGCCCCGCTCCCAGGCGACCCGCAGGCGCTCCCCGCCCCCGTCGGGCGTGGCCGGGCCCTCGAGGTGCAGCCCCAGGCGCATCCCACCCCGGTCCCAGCCGCCCCCGGCGAAACCCTTCGACTCGAGCGCGCGCCCGTCCGCCCGCTTCAGGCTCAGGCCGCCGAGCAGGCCCCGTGAAAAATCCCCCGCGAACCACGCGCTCAGCTCCGCGCCGCCGCGCGCGGCCTTGAGTTCCAGTTTTTCCACCTTCGTGCCCGTGCCCTCGCCGGCCACGCTCACCGTGTCCGACGCCCAGCCGGCGTAGCTCGCTTCCGACAGGGAGAGCTCGGCCTCGTAGTCGAGCTCGGTCCAGACCCCGCCGCCGCGGGCCGTGAAGCGCGCCGCGCCGAGTTCCAGGCCGTCGGGCAACCACGGCCGCAGCGCGGCGCCGGCCAGTTGCCCCGCGACTTTCGCCCCCGCGATCCGTCCCCCGTCGACGTGGATCACGCGTCCGCTCGCCTCCACCCGACCGCCGTCCCGGACCATCAGACGGGCAAACTCGACCCGCGTCTCGCCCGCATCGGACTCGCCGCCCGCCTCGAGGGCGAGGTCGCGCAGATCGCCCCAGGCGCCGTTCTCCACCTCGGCGCTCCAGAGCACGCGGGCCCGGGGCCCCGTGCCGCCGACCCACGTCGCCCGGCCCCGGGCCCGCCCCGCCCCCCGCCCACCGCTCACCGCATCGAGATCCGCCTCCCAGACAAATTCCGGCCCGCCCTCCGCCGCCCAGCCCTCGCCCATCCGCCACTCCACCGGCCCGCCGAGGTGCGCCCGGGCCTGCGGTGCGACGAGGGCGAAGCGTTCCAGTCGCGCGTGGTCGGGCGCGACCTCGCCGGCCAGATCGATGCGCACCGGCGGATAACCCGACCCGCGCGGCTCGGCCGTCGCCGCCAGCTCCACCGCCACGCCCGCCCCCTGTTCACTAAGGGAAAAACGTCCGCGCAAATCGCCGTAGGCCGCGCCCAGGCCGAGGTCGGCCGCCGGCACCACCCAGTCCTCGCCAACGAGGCTCAGGCGCACCGGCCGCCAGGCCCCGGGGGCAAACTCGGCCGCGAGCGCGGCGCGTTGTTCCCGCCAGACCAGGTCCCCGACGATTCGCTCCGCCGCCAGGTGCAAACGCGCCGCCGCCCGCCGACGCGGCGCGGTCACCGCGAGGGCGCGGACGTCCAGGCCCAGATCAAAATCAAGCGACTCGCCCCGGAGCCGCGCCGAACCGGTCAACCGGCCCTCTCCGACCTCGACCACGGGGAAGACAATCTCCTCGTCCCCGACCCGCAGGCTTCCTTCGCGCAAGCCGGCCGCGCCGACAAAGCGGTCCAGGCGGGCGCCGATGCCGCGCACCAGTTCCCAGGTCTCGGGCCAACCCGCCTCCGAGACCTTCGGGGCCTCGCCGCCCCTCTGGTCGGCCTGGGGCGAGGCCGCGAGGTCCACCCGCCAGCCCTCCACCGCGAGGTCGGTCCGCCCGCCGCGCCGGAGGATACGGGTCGGGGCGTCAAGCTTGAGCGAGTCTATGCTCAACCCCACCCCCGGCGCACGCCACGCGACGTCTCGCCACGCGACCGTGCGCCCCGCGCGCGTCTCCCGCGCCCCAAAGGTCACGCCCGCCCCGGAGGCCAGCCGTTCGGCCAGGGGCGGCAGCCAAAAATCGAGCGTCGCGAGCGCGAGCGCCACCAGCCCGAGCGCCGCGCCGAGGAGTCGCGCGGCCCGGCGCCACCCGCGCCCGCGCGGGGACGACGGGCGGTCTTGGCCTGGGGTTTGCATGCGGCGTGTTCAGCCCGCCGCGAGCCCGCAGCGCGCCAGCAGGGCCGCCGGATCGGCGT
>CAMCHD010000067.1 GCA_945874545.1 Akkermansia muciniphila
GTCTCGGGGTCGAAGGGCAGCTGGGCGGCGAGCTGCTTGAGCAGGGCGTTGTGTTTGATGATGAGATTTTTTCCGCCGATGCGCCACGGCTTGAGCGCGCCTTCGCGGATCGATTTGGTCGGATCCGGCACGATGAGTTCGGGCACAAAACGCAATTTGCGCCCCAGCCCCTCGCAGTCCGGGCACGCGCCCTCGCGGTGGTTGAAGGAAAAGCATCGCGGCGTGAGTTTTTCGAAAACATCGCCGCAGACCTCGCAGGCGAGCGATTGCGAAAGCGCCAGCTCGCGCCACGCGCCGGGCGCGGCGCCGGCCTTTTGCGAAAGCACGAGCGCACGGTCCTTGCCCTCGCGAAAGGCGAGCTCGAGCGAGTCCGCCAGCCGGGAACGCTGCTCCGCCACCGCGACCAGCCGGTCCACCACGATCTCGACCGCCAGTTCCCGGGTGCCCTGCCCGGCGGGCACCAGCTGCGGATCGTCGAGGTTTTTCACCACGCCATCGAGCCGCACGCGCTGAAACCCGCGCTGGCGCAGGCGGGGCAGTTCGTCGCGCAATACGCTGGGCCGGGCCTTCAAGGCCGGCGCGAGCACCATGATCCGCTCGCCGGCGCATTCGGCCAGCACGCGGGCGACGTTGTCGTCCAGCGAGCGCTGCACCACCCGGCCGCCGTCCTTCGGACACCGTTGCTCGCCGTGCAGGGCCCAGAGCAGGCGCGCGTAGTCGGCGATCTCGGTGACCGTGGCGATGGTCGAGCGCGGCGTGCCGTTGCCGGTGCGCTGCTCGATCGCCAGCACCGGGGAGAGCCCGTGGATAAAATCGACGTCGGGTCGCTTGAGCTGCTCCAGGACCTGCCGCGCCTGGGTGGAGAGCGACTCCATGTATTTCCGGTAGCCCTCGGCGTAGAGCGTGTCGAAGGCGAGGGACGACTTGCCCGAGCCCGACGGACCGGTGACCACGACGAGTTTCCCGCGCGGCAGGCGCAGCTCGAGGTTCTTCAGGTTGTGCTCCCGCGCGCCCTTGATGTGGATGTGGGTGGCGGGGGCGGGTGTCATGCGAAGAACGCCCACCTTACGGGTTCCCGCCGTCGCGCAAAGTCTCTTGCGGCGAAAACTTTCCTCGCCCGCACGCGCCCGCCGGGCTTTTTCTCCCCCATGGCCGAAGAACCCGCCTCCGCCCAGGTCCCGCCCGCCGCCGCCGGGCTCGCGCCCCTGCTTTCGCCGGTGCAGCGCCGCGTGGCCGGCTTTGCCCTCGCCCTCTTTGCCTTCATCGCCGCCGGCGCCCTGCTGGTCGGCCTCGCGCTGCTCGGGGTGTTTTTGCTCGGCGTTTTCGCCAACGTGCTCTGGCCGCTCGTCACCGCCGGCATCCTCGCCCTCGTCCTCTTGCCCCTGGTCCTGCTTTTGGAAAAACGCCTGCGCATCCGCCGCATCGTGGCGGTGGCCGTGATCTACGGTGGTTTCCTGCTCGCCGCCACCGGCCTGGTGGTGACGGTCGTGCCGCCCGCGCTGTCGCAGTTGCTCGACCTCATCGCCTTCCTGCCCGCCCTGTGGGAACGCGCCCTCGCGGAAGGACAGTTGCACTACCCCGACTGGATCGCCTCCGCCCAGCGCTACCTGGCCAATCCCACGATCAAACAGGCGGCGGAAAGTCTGCTCAACGAAGGCCGCGGACTGCTCGCCCAGGCCATGCCCTCGCTGAAGGCCGCCGGAGCGGGCGCGCTCAGCCTGTTCGGGTTTTTCACCAACCTCGCGATCATCCCGATCTACCTGTTCTTTTTTCTGCTCTCGAGCGGCGATCCGACCAAGAACCTCGGCGAACACCTGAGTTTTCTGAAGCCCGGTTTGCGCGAGGATCTGGTGTTTCTGGTGCGTGAATTCATCGCCATCGTGGTGTCGTTTTTCCGCGGCCAGCTCATCATCGGTCTGATCATGGGCGCGCTGCTCGCGTTCGGCTTCACCGTGATCGGACTGAAATTCGGCCTCTTCATCGGTCTGATGCTCGGGGTGCTGAACATCGTCCCCTACCTCGGCACGATCATCGGCCTCAGCGTCGCCCTGCCGCTGGCCTTCCTCCAGCCCGGCGGAGACCTGAAACTCGTCGGCCTCGTGCTGGGGGTGTTCATCCTGGTGCAGAACATCGAGGGTTGGTATCTCACCCCGAAGATCATGGGCGAGCGCACCGGCCTGCACCCGGTCGCCATCATCGTGGCGATTTTTTTCTGGGGCACCGCGCTGGGCGGCATCCTCGGCATGGTCCTGGCGATCCCGCTGACCGCGTTTTTTGTGACCGCTTGGCGCCTGTTGAAGCATAAATACCTGCCCGCGCTCGCCGGCCCCGCCAGCTGAGCCAAGACCGCCGACGCCGATGCTCCGCTGGTCCTTTCTCGACCGCCACACCGACCTCGGTCTGCTCGTCCTGCGCGTCGGCATCGGCGCGATATTCCTGTTTATCCACGGTCTGCCCCGCCTCGTGGCCGACTCCGTGGCCTGGTCCCGGGTGGGGCGCGCCGTCGGCTATCTGGGCATCGATTCCGGCCACGCCTGGTGGGGCCTCGCCGCGATCGTGGCCATGACGGCCGGCGCGATCTGCCTGATCGTGGGATTCCTGCATCGCCCCGCCGCGCTCGCCCTGACCGTCACGATGGGTGTCGCCACGATCTGGAAGTTCTACCCCTTCGGCGGCTGGGACGCCGCCGCCCACCCCGCCACCATGGGCGTGGCCTGTCTCGCCCTCCTAATCCTCGGGCCCGGCAAATACGCGCTCGACCGCGGTTGATCGGAGCGCCGAGCCGGCCAAGACGGGACCGGGTTTCGGGTCAATCGGTTTGCTTCGCCCGTCCCCGCGCTAGAGTCGGGACGTGCCCTGGGACGTCCAATTTCGCAACGGTCTCCATCTGCCGCAACTCGACTGGTGGCTCGACGCCCACCACCCGGTGGCGCGGAGCTTTGTGTCGCACGCCCACTTCGACCACCTCGCCGCCCACCGCGAGGTCCTGCTTTCCCCCGGCACCGCCGCGCTGATGCGCGCGCGCATGCCCGACCGGACCGGCGACCGCGTGGAGCGCCTTCTGCCCTTCGGCGAGGTCGCCCCGCTCTCGACCGACCACCCCGAAGTCGCCGTGTCGCTGTTTCCCGCCGGCCACATCCACGGTTCCGCCATGAGCCTGCTCGAGCACCCCGACCATGGGCGCCTGCTCTACACCGGGGATTTTAAACTCCGCCCCGGGCGCTCCGCCGAGCGCTGCGACCCGCCGCGCGCCGACCTCGTGATCATGGAGACGACCTACGGCCGGCCCCACTACACCCTGCCGCCGACCGAGGCCGTGCTGGCCGACGTCGTGGCGTTTTGCCGGGCCGCCCTGGCCGACGGCGACACGCCCGTGCTCTTCGGCTACAGCCTGGGCAAGAGCCAGGAAATCCTCAGCACCCTCGCCGGCGCCGAACTGCCGGTGATGCTCCATCCCCAGACCCTGAAGCTCACCCGGGTCTACGAATCCCTCGGCCTCGCCTTCCCCCCCTACGCCGCCTTCGCGGCCGAGACCTGCGCCGGCCACGTCGTCATCTGCCCGCCGCAAGTCGCGGACGGACCCTTCGTGCGCAAGATCCCCCGCCGGCGCACCGCCGTGCTGACCGGCTGGGCGCTCGATCCCGGCGCGCGTTTCCGTTACCAATGCGATGCCGCCTTCCCGCTCTCCGACCACGCCGACTACCCCGACCTGCTCCGCTTCGTCGAGCTCACCCAACCTCGCCGTGTGCTCACCCTCCACGGCTTCGCGAGCGACTTCGCCCGCGACCTGCGCGAACGCGGGATCGAGGCCTGGGCGATCAACCAGGACAACCAACTCGAAATCGTCCTCCCCTCCGCCGCGCCCCGTCCCGCCGCCACAAAAACTCCCGCCCCGCCACCCGCGTCCGCCGCGCCCGCCCCGCCACCCGCCAACACCCTCGACGCCCTCGCCGCGCTCGGGGAGCGCATCCGCGGCGACGCCGCCAAAACGACCAAGGTCGCCCTGCTCCGCGACCACCTCGCCGCCCTCCCGCCGGCCGACGCCGCGCGGGCCGCCCTGTTTCTCACCGGCCGCGCGTTTCCCCAGGCCGATCCGCGTTCGCTCGGGGTCGGGTGGGCCCTGCTCCGCCGCGCCGTGTTGGACGTTTCCGGACACCACGAGGGCGATTTCCGCACCGCGTATCGACGTTTTGGCGACAGTGCCGACACCGCCGAGGCCCTCCTGGCCGCGCCCCGGGCGCCCGCCGCCCCCGCCTCCCCGTTTCCCCTCGTCGAACTCGAGGCCCTGCTCGGCCGCCTGGCCGCCACCCCCTCGCCCGCCCTCCGGTTGGAACTGCTCTCCACCACGCTGCGCCGGCTCTCGCCACTAGCCGCCAAATACCTGGTCAAGATCGTCACCGGCGACGTCCGGCTCGGCCTGCGCGAGGGGCTGGTCGAGGAGGCCGCGGCCGCCGCCACCGGCCGCCCCGCCGACGCGGTGCGGGCGGCCAATCTTTTGTGCGGCGATCTTCCCGCCGTGGTGCGCGCCGCCTTCGCGGATACCCTCGGCGACATCGCGCTACGGATCTTCCACCCCCTGCAATTCATGCTCGCGAGCCCCGAGCCGACCGCCGAGGCCATCCTGGCCCGCCTCGCGGCGCCGGTCTGGCTCGAGGAAAAATACGACGGCATCCGCTGCCAGCTGCACAAGAGGGGCGACCGGGTGGAGTTGTTCTCGCGCGACTTGAACCGCATCACCGACCAGTTTCCCGATCTCGCCGCGGCCGCGAAACGCGAGCTGACAGGCGACTGCATCCTCGACGGCGAGCTGCTCGCGTGGCGCGACGGCCGCGCCCTGCCCTTCGCCGAACTTCAAAAACGCCTGAACCGCCGCCTCGACGGCGACGATCTCTTCCTCGGCCAGGAGATCCCCCTCGCCTTCTCCGCCTACGACCTCCTCTGGCACGAAGGCGAAACCCTCCTCCAGTGCCCCCTCCGCGCCCGCCGCGCCCGCCTCGAAACCCTCTTCGCCTCCAGCCCATCGTCGATTCACCTCGCCCCGGTTTTCACCGCGAACACCGCCACCGAGGCGGAGGCCGCCTTCCTCCGCGCCCGCCAGCGCGGCAACGAGGGCCTCATGGCCAAGGACCCCGCCTCGCCCTACAGCCCCGGCCGGCGAGGCCTCGCCTGGCTGAAATTGAAAAAAGCCTACGCCACCCTAGACGTGGTCGTCGTCGCAGTCGAACAGGGTCACGGCAAACGCAAGGGCGTGCTGAGCGACTACACCTTCGCCGTGCGCGACGAGGCGACCGGCGCCCTGCGCACCGTGGGCAAGGCCTACTCCGGCCTCACCGACGCCGAGATCGCCGCCCTCACCGAGCATTTCACCCAGAACACCCTCGAGGAACGCGGCCGGGTGCGCCGCGTCGTGCCCGACACCGTGCTGGAGATCGCCTTCGACCGCATCCAGCCCAGCGCCCGCCACGACAGCGGCTTCGCCCTGCGTTTCCCCCGCATCGCCCGCATCCGCACGGACAAAACCCCGGCGGACATCGATACCCTCGAAACCTGCCGGCGGCTGGCCGAGGCCGCCGCCGACCCCACCGGTGCCGCCTAGGGGGCGAGCTCCAGACCAAAGTAGGCGGCGGCGTTGCCGAAGCAGATGTCACGCACCAGCGCGTCCAGCGCCGCGTCGTCCGCCGGGATCAATCCAGCCTCGACGTCCTCGCCGAGGAGCTTGCAGAGCAGACGGCGGAAATACTCGTGGCGCGGGTAGGACAGGAAACTCCTCGAATCGGTCAGCATGCCGACGAAGCGCGAGAGCAGGCCGAGCGAGCTGAGCGCGTTGATCTGCCACTCCATGCCCTCCTTCTGGTCGAGGAACCACCAGCCGCTGCCGAACTGGATCTTACCCGCCGAGGAGCCGTCCTGAAAATTGCCCGTCATCGAGGCGAAGACGTAGTTGTCGGCCGGATTCAAATTGTAGAGCACGACGCGGGGCAGGGCGTTTTCGCGGTCCAGCGCGTCGAGGTAGCGCGAGAGGGCGCGGGCCTGCGGGAAGTCGCCGATGGAGTCGACGCCGGCGTCGGCGCCGAGACGCTTCAGCAGGCGGCCGTTGTTGTTGCGCAGGGCTCCGAGGTGAAGCTGCTTGGTCCAGCCCCGCTTCGCATCCAGACGGCCGAGGAAAAGCATGACGAACCACAGCCACTTGGCGGCCTGGTCCGGCGTCGCGGCGCGGCCGGAGCGGGTCTGGGCGAAAATCGCCGCCGCCTCCGCCTCGGTGCAGTCGGCGTCGGGCAGGTTCTCCAAGCCGTGGTCGGACAGGCGCCCGCCGAGGGAATGGAAAAAGGCGTGCCGCCGGTCCAGCGCGTCGAGCAGCGCCGGCAGCGAATCGACCGCCAGTCCGGCGCGGGCCGCGAGCAGATCGCACCAGGCGTTGAACACCGCCGGGGCCGCGACCGCGACGAGTTTGTCCGCCCGGAAGGTCGGGTAGACCCGGGTCTTGAGGTCGGAACGGGCGATGGCCTGGTGATGCTCCAGGGAATCCGCCGGGTCGTCCGTGGTGCACACCACCGAGACACCGGCCGCGGCGAGGATGCCGCGGGCCGTGAACGCGGGCGTCGCGAGCTTGGCGTTCGCGAGTTCCCAGATGCGGGGCGCGTTGGCCTCGTTGATCAGGAGATCGATGCCGAAAAAGCGGCGCAACTCCAAGTGCGACCAGTGGTGGAGCGGGTTGCGCACGAGCTGCGGAACCACGCGGCAGTAGGCGAGAAACTTCTCGTAGTCGGACGTGGCGGCGCCGGTGATCAGGTCTTCGTCCACCCCGGCGGCCCTAAGCGCGCGCCACTTGTAGTGGTCGCCCCCGAGCCAGATCTGGGTGAGGTTTTCAAACCGGCGATCCGCCGCGATCTGATCGGGCGGCAAATGACAATGGTAGTCGTAGATCGGTTGCGCCTTCGCGACCTCGTGGTAAAGACGCCGGGCGGTCGCGGTGGTGAGCAGGAAGTCGTCGTGGAGAAACGCGGGCATGGGACGGGGAGATTTGAAGAGTGACTTCGTCGAGGCGAAAGGGCGGCCGGAGCTCAGGTCGCCAGGTGGGCGCGGATGTAGTCGTAGCTCTGCCGCACCGATACGAAGGGATCGCCGGGGCAGGTGTCCTGCTCGACGATGAACCACTCGCAACCGCCCGCCTCGGCCTCGGAGATGATGCGCGCAAAGGGCAGCGTGCCCGCGCCGATCTCGCAGAAGGTGGGCTCGCCGGCCGCGTTCACCTTGTAGTCCTTGAGGTGAATGAAGGGCATGCGCCCTTTCATCCGGCGAACCCAGTCAACCACGTCGCCACCGCCGCGCTGCACCCAGTAGGTGTCGAGCTCGGCCACGATGTGCTCGGCCGAGGTCTCGGCGTAAACGCGCTCCAGGAAACACGGTCCGCCGGCCGGCCGGTAAAACTCGTTGGCATGATTGTGATAGCCCAGGGTGAGCCCGGCGGCGCGGAACCGGGCGCCGGCGGCCTCCAGTTTGCGCAGCAGCTCGTCGAGGTGGGCCGGGTTGTCGAAATCGATCCCCGCCGGGTAGGGGTAGGCGGTGAGGGTCGTGCCCAGTTTCTGGAGACGCTCGATCATCGCGTCGGGCTCGTCGAGGATGCGGCGCGCGTCCTCGTGGGTGGCGCAGATCGTCAGGCCCTCGCCTTTGAAGATGGCGACGAGTTCGGCTTCGGGCACGGGGCCGACGCCGCTGATCTGGACCGCGGTGTAGCCGATCTCCCGCACCTTGCGGGCGGTGGCGGCGACGTCGGCGGCGGTTTTGCAGAAATCGCGGAGGGTGTAGAGCTGCAGGGCGACCTGGGATAGTTTCATGGGAAGGGGTGTTTATCGGCCGAAGGATTTGGCGAAATCGACCGGCGCGGCGACCACGACCTTTTTCTTTTTGCCCAGCCGGGCCGACTCGGCGATGCGCGCCTTGAGCAGGCGCTCGTATTTGCGCCCGTCGATCGGCAGGGAGACCGGTTTGCCGGTCCACGCCGAAAGCAGCATCGCGTTGGCCAGTTCGACCGAGTGGATGCCTTCGGGCGCCGGCGCGATCAACGGGGTGCCGTCGAGGATCGCGTCGGTGAAATTCAACAGGATCTCGTTGTGCTGGCCGCCATGGCCGGCGGCGGGGATCGACACGTCCCAGGTGGCCGGGGTCGCGAAGGAGTGTTTGGTCGTGCGGGAAAACTCGCCCATCGGCACCTCGTTGCGGGTGAAAACGATGCGGTCCTGCTCGTAAACCAGCTTGCCGCGTTCGCCCACCACCTCGAGGCGGTTCGTGCCCGGAGCCTCGCCGGTGGAGGTGATGAACACGCCGGTCGCGCCGTTGGCGAAACGCATGGTGGCGGTGACGTCATCCTCCACCTCGATGTCGTGATAGCGCCCGAAACCACATTCGGCCGAGAGCACTACAGGCATGCCGAACATCCACTGAAACAAATCCAGATTGTGCGGACACTGGTTCAACAGCACGCCGCCGCCCTCGCCTTCCCAGGTCGCGCGCCAGCCGCCGGAAGCGTAGTAGGCGTGGGTGCGGAACCAATTCGTGATGGTCCAGTTCACCCGGCGGATCTCGCCCAGTTCGCCGGCCTGGATCAGGGCGCGGATCTTTTGATAAAACAGGTCGGTCCGCTGGTTGAACATCGCCGCGAAGACCTGCCGGCCCTCGCGTCCGCGGTGGGCGGCGATCAGGCGCTCGCAGTCCGCCCGGTGCACCGAGATGGGCTTCTCGACCAGGACATGCAGCCCGGCCTTGAGCGCGGCGATCCCGATCGTGGTGTGGTCGTAGTGCGGGGTGGCGATGAGCAGCGCGTCGATCAAACCGGACGCCATCATGTCGGCCGCGCTCTTAAAACCCTTCACCTGGGGCACCCGCGCGAGCTTATCGGGATTCACGTCGGCCGCCGCGCCGAGCTCGAGCCGGTTGATCTTGCCGGCCAGGATGTTTTGGGCGTGGGCATAGCCCATGTTGCCGAGGCCGACGATGCCGATGCGGACTTTGTTCATAGGGGGGACGGGGGAAAGGAGTGCAGAACCCCTTCTTCAAGGCCGCGAAGACGCTTGCCTGCAAACTGTTTCATGCCTCTGCTTCACCACCCCTTTCGCGGTCATGCAAGAAGCCCGAGTCACCCTCAAACAAGTCGCCGTGCGCGCCGGCGTGCACGTGTCCACCGCCTGGCGCGCGTTGAAAAACGACACCTATGTCGAGCCGGCCAAGCGCGCACGCATCCGGACGCTAGCCACCGAGATGGGCTACGCGCCGGACCCCATGCTCACCGCGCTGAGCAACTACCGGCGCAAACAGGCTCCGGTGGCGTTTCAATCCACGCTCGCGTGGATCAACAACTTTCCGTCGAGGGAGGAGGGCCGCACCCTGATCAACATCGCGGGCTACCACGAGGGCGCGCGGCGCTTCGCGACCCAGATGGGATTTAAGCTCGAGGAGTTCTGGCTGGCCGAGCCGGGCATGTCGCCGAAACGCGCGCGCGAGGTGCTCCTGGCCCGCGGCATTCGCGGACTGGTTTTCCCGCCGCAGCCCCTTTCCGGCACCGAGCTCACGCTCGACATCGAGGCCTTCGCGGCGGTCGCGATCGGCTACTCGCTCGCCTCGCCGCGACTGCACGTCGTCGCCGCCCACCAGCACAACGCCAGCCTGCACGCCCTGCGCGAACTGGCCCGGCTGGGCCACGTGCGCATCGGCATGGTCGCCGCGACCGAGACCCTGCGCCGGGCCAACCACAGCTTCGAGTCGCCGTATCATTTTTTCCAGGCCGCGGTGGAGGAGAAACACCGCGTCCCGCTTTTCGCCCTGCCGGGACGGGACGAGCCGCGCAACGTGGCGGCGGCGCGCGAGCCCTTCCTCGCCTGGTTCCGCCGGCACCGGCCCACCGCCATCGTCTGCCACGTCGGCGAGGTGCGCGGCTGGCTGGAGGCGGCGGGCTGCGCCGTGCCCGCCGACGTCTCGCTCGCCACCCTCTCGCGCGTCTTCGACGTCACGTGGTCCGGCATCGACCAGCAGGAGGCGGAGATCGGCCGCCGCGCGCTCGAGCTGCTGGTGAGCCTTTTCCAGAGCGGCGAACGCGGGGCGCCCGCCACCCCGCTCCGCCTGCTGGTGGAGGGCCGCTGGATCGCGGGCGACACCACCCGCCGGATCGGCCCGCCGGCGGAGGAACTGCTGGCGCGCCTCAGCTGAGGCGCGCCCGCCCGGTCGCTCAGACCCGGGGACCGCCCTGGGCGAGCTTGCGCGCCCGCAGACGCAGGCCGTTGAGGCGGATGAAGCCGGTCGCGTCGCTCTGGTTATACCAGCTCTGCACGCCCTCCATCGAGGCGATCTTGTCGTCGTAAAGTGAATACTTCGATTTCCGGCCGCAGGTGATGATGTTGCCCTTGTAGAGCTTCAGACGAACCGTGCCCGACACGAAACGCTGGCACTCGTCGACCATGGCCTGGAGCATCTCCCGCTCCGGGGCGAACCAGAAGCCGTTGTAGACCAGCTCGGCGTATTTCGGGATGAAGCCGTCGCGCAGGTGCAGCACCTCGCGATCGAGGGTCAACGACTCCACCTGGCGGTGGGCCTGCATCAGGATGGTGCCGCCCGGGGTCTCGTAGACCCCGCGGCTCTTCATGCCGACAAAGCGGTTCTCGACCAGATCGACGCGGCCTATGCCGTGTTTGCCGCCGAGCTTGTTCAAGACCTTCATCACCCCGCCCGGGGTCAGCTTCTTGCCGTTCACCGCCACCGCGTCGCCCTTCTCGAAGTCGATCTCGACATACTCCGGTTTGTCCGGGGCGTCCTCGGGCGCGACCGAGAGCTTGAACATCGCCTTGTTGGCCTCGGTGGTCGGGTCGAACCACGGATCCTCCAGGATGCCGGCCTCATAGGAGATGTGCAGAAGATTGCGATCCATGGAGTAAGGCTTCTTCAGCGAGGCCTCGACCGGGATTTTGTGTTTGGCGCAATACGCGATCATCTCCGCCCGGCCCGGAAACAGGGCGCGGTATTCCTCCATTTTCCACGGGGCGATGATCTGCAAATCCGGGGCGAGCGCCATGTAGGTGAGCTCGAAGCGGCATTGGTCGTTGCCCTTGCCGGTGGCGCCATGCGCGACGGTGTCGGCCTTCTCCTTGCGGGCGATATCGACCTGCGCCTTGGCGATAAGCGGACGCGCGATGGAGGTGCCGAGGTAATACTGGCCCTCGTAGATCGCATTGGCCCGGATCATCGGGAAAATGTAGTCGCGAGCGAACTCCTCGACCAGGTCCAGCGTGTAGTGCTTGGTCGCGCCCGTGGCTTTCGCCTTCTTGTCCAGGCCCTTGAGCTCCTCTTCCTGGCCGACGTCGGCCGCGAAAGTGACGATCTCAGCGTCGTAGGTTTCCTTGAGCCACTTGACGATGACGGAGGTGTCGAGACCCCCGGAGTAGGCGAGAACGATTTTCATGGGAAAAGCACGCTTTGTGGGCGGCGCCGGCGGACGGAGCAAAGAAAAAGGAGTGGAAGTGCCATGCGCCAAGCCGGCCACCAAAAGAAAACATTCATAATCAGTTTACCCGTGAATTCGGCGTAAAACTCGCTACAAATCCCAAAACCACCGCATCATGTCCTGCCCACCTTTCACGCTCCCGCCCGCTCGCCGACGACGGGCGTTCACCTTGGTGGAGGTCATGGTCGTGGTGGTTCTGGTGGGGATTCTCGCTGCGCTGGCGGTGCCTCTTTACCAGCGGATCGGCGACCGGGCGAAGGAGACCCATTTCGTGAACGAACTGCGGGTCGCGACCCAGTCCATCGAGCGCTACGCCATGGACAAAGGCGAATGGCCGCCGGACGGTTCGGGCGGCTGGCCCTCCGAAATGCGGGAATTCCTTCCCCCTCCCGACCGGTGGAACCTGCCCACGCCGATCGGCGGCCAGTGGCGGTGGTCCCGCGCGGACCAGTTCGAGGCGTCCTTGCGCGTCATCGGGGCGAGACAGAGCCTCTGGCACGCCAGCGAAGTCGATCGCCTGCTCGACGACGGAGACCTCACCCGCGGCGTTTTCCGCGGGGACGACTCCCAGATGGTTTACGTTTTGCAGCCCTAGGCGCCGCCTCGCGGCCGCAACGGTCGCGAGACCGAGATCACCGCAGGCGGGCAAGGAGCGTCATGATCGCCTTCTGCACGTGCAGGCGGTTCTCCGCCTGGTCAAAAATGATCGATCGGGGGTTGTCCAAAACCGCCTGCTGCACCTCCTCGCCGGGATGGGCGGGCAGACAGTGCATAAAATACGCGTCGGGCTTGGCCGCCGCGAAAACCTCGGCCGTGACGCTGTAGGGGGCCATCAACGCGAGTCGCTCCCGCTTTTCCTCCTCCTTGCCCATGCTCACCCAGACATCGGTGTAAACCACGTCGGCATCCCGGACCGCCACCAGCGGATCGGAGGTAAACTCGTAGCCGCCGGCAAAACCCTCCGCGGCGAGCAAGGCGTGCAACTCGGCCGTGGGCGCGAAACCCGCCGGACCGGCCAGACTGATTTTCATGCCGAAAAGATTCGCGCCCAGGACCCACGAGTTCGCCATGTTGCAGGCGGTGTCGCCCAGGAAGGCGATTTTCCGTCCCCGCAGGGAGGCGAACAAATCCCCGCCGGCCGGCGCCCACCGCTCGGCCATGGTGAAGGCGTCGGTGTAAATCTGGCAGGGGTGCAGAAAATCGGTGAGCGCGTTGATCACCGGCACCGTGCCCGCCGCCGCCAGTCGCTCGACCTCGGCGTGGTCGTAGGTCCGGACGACCAGGCCGTGCACAAAACGCGAAAGCACCCGCGCGGTGTCCTCGACCGACTCGCCCCGACCGAGCTGGATGTCGTTTTTGCTCAGGAAGAGCGGATTGCCTCCGAGTTCATGGATGCCGACCTCGAAGGAAACGCGGGTGCGGGTGGAGGACTTGGAAAAAATGAGCGCCCAGGTCTGATGCTTCAGGGTCGTCCCATCGGCCGATCCGCGCGCCGCCTTGAGTTCGCGAGCCAGGTCAAAAACTTCGGCCACCTGCGCGGGCGAGAAATCGGTCTCTTTCAGGAAATGCTTCATGTCCGTCGATTGAAGCGTCTTCCTATACGGGGCGACGGACGCGCCGCGCGAGGGTAAACTGCCCGCCGCCACGAAAACGTGACCCGTCACCCCGAGGGGCGGCGCCCGCCGCGCCAAATCCGCTCAGGCCGCCCGCGCCGCAAAGACCCGACGCAGGATGGCGACCGACTCGGCCAACTCCGCCTCGGTCGCCACCAGGGGAGGCAGCAGACGGATGACATTCCCGCCCGCCAGCGGCGCCAGCAGACCGGCCTCGCGCAGCGCCGCGACGTAGGGCGGCGGCTCGGAGGTCAGCTGCAAACCGACCATGAAGCCCAGCCCACGCCAGCCGGTGATCTGGGCGGGGAAATCCGCCGCGAGCCGGGCCAGTTCGGCATGCCAGGGGCCGCTCACCCGGGCGACGTGCTCGCACAGTTTTTCGTCGGCGATGATGTCGAGCGTGGCCAGCGCGGCCGCGCAGGCCAGCGGCGTGCCGCCGAAGGTGGTGCCGTGCATGCCGGGCTGGAACAGGTCCGCCGCCCCTTCGCCGATCCAGATCGCGCCGATGGGAAAACCGCCGCCCAGACCCTTGGCCATGCCGATCGCGTCGGGACGGACCCCGGCGTGGTCGAAGGCGAAGAACCGTCCGGTGCGGCCGATGCCGCACTGCACCTCGTCGAGCAGCAGGAGCAGGTTGTGCCGGTTGCACAGCTCGCGCAGCCCGAACAAAAATTCCGGAGTGGCCGGGTGCACCCCGCCCTCGCCCTGGATGGTTTCGACAAAAATCGCCGCCGTCTGGTCGTCGACCAGCGCCTCGAACGAGGCCAGGTTGTTGAGTTCGCCGAAGGCGAAGCCGCTCAGCAGGGGCCGGAAGCCCTTCTGGATTTTTTCCTGGGGGGTGGCGCTCATGCCGCCGAAGGTCCGCCCGTGAAAGGCCGACTTGGCGCAGATGACCTTGTGGCACTTGCCCTCCTCGCCGGATTTCCGGATGCCGTGCAGACGGGCGAGCTTGAGCAGGCCCTCGTTGGCCTCCGCGCCGGAATTGCAGAAAAAGACCCGGCCCGGCCCGGCCTGGCCGACCAGGCGCCGGGCCAGCTCGCCCTGCAGGGGGTTGCGGTAAAGATTGCTGACGTGGGCGAGGGTGGCCGCCTGCTCGGAAACGGCCCGGACCCAGCGCGGGTGGCAGTGGCCGACCGCGTTGACCGCGATGCCCGAGGCGAAGTCGAGGTAGCGCCGGCCGGCGTCGTCCCACACCCGGCAACCCTCGCCGCGGGCGAGCGTGATGGCGGGACGACCGTAGTTGCGGAGAACATACGAATCGTAGGCGGCCTCGGCGGCGGTCTGGGCGATCTGGGTCTGGCTCATGGGAAGGGGATGGCTAGGTTGGCCGGCGCGGCGCCGCGAGGCGAGCCGCCGGGCGTCCCACCTTGGTGGTAAGCGGGCGGCTCAGCCGTGCACGATCTCGGTGCCTATGCCCCGGTCGGTGAAAATCTCCAGCAGGAGCGAGTGCGGCAGCCGCCCGTCGATGAAATGGACGCGCTGGACGCCTTCGTTGAGGGCGCGGACGGCGCTCAGCACCTTCGGGCGCATGCCCTTGTCGATCACGCCGCGTTTCTTCAGGTCGTCCACCTGGGAGACCTTGAGGGTGGAGATGAGCGACTCGACGTCGGGCGGCGAGGCGAGCAGGCCGGGCACGTCGCTCATGTAGACGAGGCGGCGGGCGCGCAGGGCGCTGGCCACGCGGCCGGCGACGAGGTCGGCGTTGACGTTGTAGGGTTTGCCGTCGTGGCCCTCGGCGACGGGGGAGATGACCGGCACGAAGCCCTCGGCGATCTCCTTTTTGATCAGCTTCACCTTCACCTCGACCACCTCGCCGACGTAGCCGAGATCGACCGTGTCGCCGTTGTCGTCGACGGTGAGTTTTTCGCAGACCAGCACGGTGTCTCCGGCCAGGCCCTTCGGCTTGGCGCGCGCGAGCGAGATGGCCTCGCAGACGTCCTTGTTCACGATCGCGTCGAGGGTCTTCTTCACGATCTGGACCGTGGCCTCGTCCGTGATGCGCATGCCGTTGGAGGCGAACTGCGACTTCAGGCCCGACTGCTCCATCGCCTTGGTGATGGCCTTGCCCCCGCCGTGGACCACGACGACGTTGACGCCGCAGGCGGCGAGAAAGGCGATGTCGTAGGCCACACGGTTGCGCACCTCGGGGTCGGGATCGTCCATGAAGCTGCCGCCGTATTTCACCACGAAGGTGGAACCGCGAAAGTCCTGGATGTAGGGCAGCGCCTCGAGCAGGACACGGGCCTTGGCGGTGATGTCGGAAACGTTCATGTGGTAGGGCGGGATGGTCGGGTAAATCACCCTGCGCGGGGTTTTCCATCACATTCTCCGCGACGGATGTGTGACGGAGCGGCGGCGGACCGAAAATGCACTTCACTTCCCCCGCCGCCGGCCCACTTATCCGCGCGTGTCCAGCACCCAGAACACCTTTTCCGCCCGCGCCGAGCATCGCGCGTGGCTGGCCGCCCAGGCCGCCCTGCCGCGGGGCTTCCGCGTCGGCACCACGCGCTTCGA
>CAMCHD010000068.1 GCA_945874545.1 Akkermansia muciniphila
GCCGAGTATTACCGCGAGACCTGGTTCGCCTTTCCCGCCTACCGCGCGCCCGACCCGGGCGGCGAGGCGGTCAACCTGTCCACGACCTGGCACTACGCCCCCGGGGCCGGCTCGCTGGAGGCGGCCCTCGACCTCGGCCGGGACCGCGTCGTGCCCGCGTGGTCGTTCGATCCCTTCCTCGGTCTTCCCGTCTCCAGTCGTGAAGAATTGAATACGGTGACCGGTCTGGTGCGCTGGGAGCAGGCGCTCAACGGCTGGTTGAAGACCACGCTCGCCGTGACCCACCGCACCACCTCGGAACGCGATTCGCGCGTCGGCCTCGACCACTCCTGGGCCGCCTCGGCGGGTCCGGTCGCGCTGCGGCTGAGCGGAGGCTACGCCGAGGAGGCCCCGACCTTCGACAGCACCTACGGCGGCGCCGCCCTGGAGTGGCGCTTCCAACCCTCCTGGACCCTCACCACCCGGTATCGCGTCTACCGCGATTCCGGCGAGATCGCCGAGTCGACCTTCACCGCGTCCGCCCCCGCGCTCGACTCGCAGGAGACCTCGGTCGGGCTGCTCTGGGAACGTCCGACCGTCGACCTGAGCGTGAGCGTCGGGTGGCTCGACACCGACTACGCACCGCTGACGACCGAAAACAGTTTTTTCGGCGCCCTCTACCGCGACCGCGACTGGGTCCACCTCCGCGCGGCGGCCACCTTCCGTTTTTAAACCCCACCCCGCCCTCGTCATGAAACTCCTGCCCTTCGCCCTTTTCGCCGGGCCCCTCCTCGCCGCCCCCGTGTTCGCCCAGGTCCAGCTCCCCGTCGGTTCCGTCTCGGCCAACCAGTCCTTCGCGGTCCGGTCCGGCAGCACCTTCACCGCCGCCAATCTCGATAGCTACGCGGGAAAGATCCTCGTGGTCATGCTGATGACCCCGTGGTGCCCGTTTTGCCAGTCGAACACCATCTCCGTGGGCGACGGCATCCTCGATTTTTTCAATGCCAGCACCCGCGGCGCCCTGCGCGGAAAAAACGACCACGGCGTCGAGATCCGCAGCCTTTTGCTCTCCACCGAACCCGCCTCCACCTGGGACGCCACCAACGCATCGTTTTCCTCCGCCCAGGGTTTCCAACAGTGGGGCCTGGACGCCGCCACCAACCGCACCAATCCCCGCGTGGCCCTCGGCTACTACCGCGGCGGCTTCATCCCGGGCAACAACCTCTACGACTGGGGCGAGGACCGCCGCCGCCTGGTGGTGCTGAATCTCGTGGCCGGCTCGGCCAGCCACCAGAATCGGGAGATCGTGATCAACCAGAACTTTTTCGATTCCTCCCAGAACGCCGCCGCTCGCGCCGCGATCAACGCGGTGCGGCCCGCGCCGGTCCTGCGCACCTACACCGCCTGGACCGGCACCGTCGCGCTGCCGCTCAACGCCGCCGCCGCCCACCACGACCCGGACGGCGACCAGGTGACCAACCTGCAGGAGTTTTTCCACGGCACCAATCCGCTCGCCGCCACCCCGGGCGGCGCCGGCCTCGCGCTCGCGGCCGGGTCCGCCGGCCTGGAGCTGACCTATCAGCGGGCCAATAACCTCGGGGGGATCACGGTCGAGCATCTGGTCTCGACCGACCTGGTCACCTGGACCGCCCTGCCCGGGCTCGCCCCGGTGGCCACCGACGCCGGCGACCACGAGCGGGTGCGCGTGCCTCTCCCGCCCCGGACCGGCGGCCCGGCGTTTTACCGTCTGCGCCTGACCACAAACTGAAGAAACCACCGACTCCGGCACCGGCCACCCCGCCCCGGGGCGGCCGCACCCGTCCGATCGGGCCAAAAAAATTCCGTCGCCTCCGCTCCCCGCGCGTGCCAAGCCTCTCCGTCCTATGGGACGCCAATGGCTACACGCGAAACGCGCCGTCGTTAACAACCGAAAAGGTCAGCTGGTCGGCAAGCTGGTGAAGGAAATCACCGTCGCCGCCAAACTCGGCGGGGGCGATCTCGCCGCCAACGCCCGGCTCTTCGCCGCCGTGGACAAGGCCAAGAAGGCCTCCGTTACCCGCGACGTGATCGAACGCGCCATCCACAAGGGCGCCGGCACCGGCGGGGAAAAGAGCGAGCTCACCCACGTGACCTTCGACGGCTACGCGCCGCACAAGATCCCCGTGGTGGTCGAGTGCTACACCGACAACGTGCAACGCCTCGCCCCCGAGATGCGCGTGCTCTTCAAGAAGGGCATCCTCGGCACCACCGGCTCGAACAAGTTTCTCTTCGACCACCTCGGCATCGTCGAGGCCCACACCCCCTCCGCTTCGCCCGATCTCGAGGCCGCCGCGATCGAGGCCGGGGCCAACGATTTCGCCCCCCTCACCCACGCCGAGAACGACGACATCCCCGCCGAGGGCGCGTCCGGCGCGCGTTTCCTCTGCGCGCGCACCGCCATCCACGCCGTATCGGAATGGCTGAAGGCCAACGGCTGGACCGTGATCACGTCCGAGATGGGCTATCTGGCCAAAACCTACCCGGAACTCGGCGAGACCGAGCGCGCCGAGGTCGGCGAGTTCCTGCACGCCCTCGAGGACAACGACGACGTGCAGCGCGTCTGGGCCGCCTTCCGCTGACCCGCTCCGCCCCGCCCATGCCCCTCCCCGGCGGCCGTCCCGCACTCCTCACCGTCGGCGCCCTCGTTCTCCTGCTCGGTCTTTACCTGGGCCTGCCCTGGCTGAGCCCGGCGCGCGGGGTGGAACGCGCCTTCGACCACCTGCTCGAAGCGATCGAGGACAAGGACGCCGCCGCGCTCGAGCGTCTCTTCGGCCCCGACTACGCGCCGTCGCTCGGCCACGATCGGGCCGAAACGCTCCGCCTGGCCGCCGAGATCCGCGGCCAGTTCGCGACCTGCTCCATCCGGCGCGAACAATCCGAGCTCGTGCTCGACCCCTCCAAGGAAAGCGCCACCACCCGGGCGCTGGTGCGTTTCCGGGGCCAGGGCAGTCCGGTGGCGCGCGCCGTGGTCGACGCCTCCGCCGCCACCACCACGCCGGCGGTTTTCCGCTGGCGGCGGAACTCCTGGAAACCCTGGGACTGGCGCCTGGTCGGCATCGACCACCCCGACGCCGCCCGCGCCCTCGCCCGCTTCGAACGCCAGGCCGCCGCCCTCGGGCTCTGAACCGGTTCAGGGCGCCGGCGCCGTCCGGCTCGCCTCCGCCGCCAGTGCCGCCGCCGCGCCACGCAGCTCGCCGTCGAGCTGACTGCCCGGCGCGGGCTCCAGGGCGGAGCGCGTCGCCGCCAGCGCCTCGCGCGCCTCGGCCCACGCCCCCGCCCGGGCCAGCCGGCCGACCAGCGGACGCGCGACCTCGTCCCAAAGCGCCGCGCCGGCCCCGCCGCCAAAGTCCCGCAGCCAGGCGCGGTAAAGTTTCACCTGCTCGGCCGGACCCTCCGCGCCCGCCGCCTCGAGCCGCGCCGCGAGCCGCGCCAGGCCGAGGTCGTCGCGCCGACCCTCCAGCCTCCGGTCCAGGCTCCGTCCGAGCCGCTCCGCCTCCGCCGCCGCGCCCCGCGCACTCATACTGGCCGCGGCCACGGCCAGAAACCGGGCCTGCAAATCCGGATACGCCGTCAGGCCCCCCGCCGCCTCGCGGGCCACGTCTTCCCGCGCCACGCCCGGCTCCGGCCGCAGTTCGAGCAAGACGTCCCACGCTTCGAGGGTGCGGCGTTCCAGCCGGATCGCCGCCCGCGCCGCCGTCTCGGCGACGTTGACGCCACCGTCCTGAAGCAGCCAGCGCGCGAAGCCCGCATGGGCCGCCGCCGCCCGCGCGGGGTCGGTCCGCCGGAAACCCTCGCTCAAGAACGCCAGCTCGTGATCCGAGATAGGTGCCCAGGTCTGCGGGTCGATCGCCTCGCCCGTGACGAAGCGCTGCTCCTCGTAGCGCCCCGCGTCGAGGCGCCACTTGCGCCCCACCCCGAGAAAACCGAACCAGGCGTGGCGCCCGTCCCGGCCCGCCCCGCCGAAGAGCAGGGTCGGCACGCCGCGGGCCTTGCCCGCCTGGGTGGCGAAGTAGGCCTGATCGACACAGATCCCGCCCTCCGCGAGGATGCCGGCCAGGGTGTAGCGCCGGCCGGGCCAGACATAGTCGCCCGCCGCGATGCGATCCGAACGGTAGGCCACCGCCCCATAGGTCTCGTCCAGCCGGGCCAGCGGCGTCCTGACGTTTTCCGCCGCCCAGCGCCGCTCCGCCTCGGGCAGCGCGAGGTCGACCAGGAAACGCAGCTCGGCCGCGTCCAGCCGTTCCAGCCGGTGCAGGCTCCGGCCGGAGCGGTCGAGCGCGACAAAAAAATCCCAGGCCTCCTCGGGCGTCGGCAAACGCCGGGGCAAGGCCTCCTCGGTCACCTGCCAGTGCGGCCAGGCCGGGGGCGGCGCGGTGTCATAAACCAGCGCGATGGCGAGGCCGAGGGCGGCGTAAGTGCGGAAATTCTCCGGGTCGCGCGTCCGCAGCCGGGCGAGGATGCGCCAGACCGCCGCGGGGTCGTCGGCGGGGTTCTCCAAATCGAAATAGTCCTCGGAAAACGCCGCGTCGCCCAGCAGCCAGGTGCGTGTTTCGGCGTCGAGGTCCGCGGGGGTGTCCGCCCAGGCCCGGGCCCAGCGGGCGGCGTTGCGCCAGGCCGCCGCCGCGTCGCGATCGCCCGTGGCGTAGGCCCGAAGCGCGGCCGTCCGCAGCGCCGTCGCCATCGCGGGCCAGCCGTGACGCTCCGCCCCGCGCACGATCTCGGCCGCCTGGCGGGGGCTCGGCTCGGCGCGCAGCCACTCGGCCGGCACGGTCTGCGCGAGCAGGCCGGCGGCGCATCCGAGCAGCGCCGCCGCCAGTCCGGGAACACCGCGCCAGTTCATCGCGGCGCCGGGCCTAGCGGTCGGCCGGCAGCTCCATCACCACGCGGAAGCCGATGTGGCGGGCGCGGTCGACCTTGGAGCGCGATTCGAGGATGAACTTCGCCAGCGCCTCGGGCGAGTCGAGGTTGCTGCCGCCGGCCAGCAGGGCGCGGTCGAGGGTGGGATCGGCGTTGAGCCACTCGGCGAGATTCCCCACCAGGTCGCGGTAGCCGTTGGGATTGGGCCGTCCGCCCTTGGTCGAGCCGACCTTGCCCTCGCCGGCCGAGCTGCGCACCTCGCCGGGATTATCCCCCAGCGCGCCGCGATGCTCGGCCTCGGTCGGCAGGCGCATCTTGGCGCCCATGATCCAGCCGAGGCGGGTGCAGAATTCCTGGGCGTCGTTCCAGTTGACCGAGTCCACCGGCATGCCGCGTCCCGGGTTGCGGCTCGGGTTGGTGTTCATCACCGCCTGGTAGATGTCCTGGGGCACCTCGCTCGCCAGCATCAGGCGGTCGTTCACGCCGATGAGGGGAAGCAGCCGGTCGAAGACCTGGTCCTGAAGGTCCTTGATCTCGGCCCGCTTGAGCCCGAGGTAGCTGAGCTTGATCCGCAACTGGCCGTCGACGTAGCGGCTGCGGGGAAAGTCCCGCTCCAGCCTCTCGGTCAACTCCAGCGCGCGGGGCAGGGCCTGCTCGGCCGACACCAGCCGACGCCGGCGCAGGTCGGCGCTGATGGTCATGTCCAGCCGGGTGAGCTCGACCGCGATTGGCTGCGAGCGGGCGGTCTGGAGCTTGGTCTCCAAGGTCTCGATACGTTTGGAGGAGACGAAGCGGCTGCGCGCAAAAAGCTGGTTCACCTGCTGCTGGCGGGTCAGGGCCTCGAGGTAGAGCGCCGCGGCGGCCTTGGTGTCGCCCGCGCGGTCGGCCGCGTCGCCCTCGGCCTCCTTGGCGTCGAGCTCCTTCACGATGCTGGCGGCGTTGAGGGTCGCGATCTCCGCCTCGATGCGGTCGAGCCCGGCGAGATCGGCGAAACGCGTGGCGCCGAACTCGCGGTTGATGCGGTCGAGGGCGTCGCGCGCCGCGGTGTAGCCGGCGAGGGCGTCCGCCCAGCGCTCCTCGGCCATGGCCGCGCGGGCCTTTTCCAGCGCGCGATCCTTCTCCTGGCTGAGCGGGTAGACCTGCAGCGACGTGAGGGCCTTCTCGATCTCCGCCTCGCGCACGTAGTTTTTGAACCGCGACGGGGCGGCGCCGGTGTTGATCGCGCGTTGGAGCTGGAGGGCCTGGGTGTAGGCCGCCTCGGCCTCGGCGAGGCGCAGGGCCTTCACGTCCTCGTCGCCATCCTTGACCCGCTGCTCGATCGTGCCGAGGGCCCGGCGGGCGAGGAGCGCGTCGTATTCGCTCTCCAGCCGCTCGAGGTTCTGTTGCTGGGCGTAGTCGCCATGCACCGCGGAGCGGGCGATCGCGCGCTGCTTTTCCACCGCCTCGGCCAGGATCGCCAGGGCCTCGTCGGACTGGATGTCGGCCGCCGCGAAGGCCTTGTAGCGCGTCTCGAGGTCCGCCACCACCGCGATGCGCTCCAACAGGACCGGATCGGTCGCCGAGATCGTCTCCTTCGGCACCTCGGTGACCGCGCGACCCGGGCCGGTGTTGGCGAGGAGCACCCAGAGGCCCACCAGAAAAACCACCCCGAGACCGCCAAAAACCCAGGGACGCGCGGCGGTCCAGAATTCGAAGAGTTTCACGCGCTGACGATAGGAAAGCATGGGGAAGGCTTTGAGCAAAGGTGCCGCGCGGCGAAATGCAACGACGCGCCGGGTTCGTATTGTCCCGCCGCGACCGCCCGGCGCCCCGCCCGCAGGCTGGACAAGCCGGCCGCCGCTTTCACCCTGCCCCCTGTCGTGATCCAACACCTCGCCATCCTCGCCCCGGGCCTGCTCGGGTCCTCCGTCGCCCGGGCGGCCCGGGCCCGCGGTCGGGTCGGCACCATCACCGTCTGGGCCCGCCGGGCCGAAACCCGCGCCGCGCTGCGCGGGCAAAGCTGGCTGGACGAGGTCGCCGACACCCCGGAACAGGCGGTCGCCCGGGCCTCCCTGGTCGTGCTGGCCGCCCCGGTGGACCGGATCATCGAACTGGATCGCCAGATCGCCCCGCACCTCGCCGCCGGCGCCATCGTCACCGACGTGGGCAGCGTCAAGGGCCCGATCTGCGCCGCCGCCGGCGCCCACGCCCGCCCGCCCGGCGCCTGCTTCATCGGCTCCCATCCGATGGCCGGTTCGGAAAAAACCGGCTGGGAACACGGCCAGCCCGGCCTGTTCGAGAACCGTGTATGTTTTGTCACCCCGACCGCCGACGCGCCCGCCGCGGCCCTGCGGTCCCTGGAGGACTTCTGGCGCGGGTTGGGCGCCACCGTGGTCGTGGCCGCGCCGGAAAAACACGACGAGATCGTGGCCCACGTGAGCCACCTGCCCCAGGCCGTGGCCACCAGCCTGGCCTGCGCGCTCGCCGGCAAGGACGGGCAATGGCGCCACCTCGCGGGCAACGGCCTGCGCGACACCACCCGCATCGCCGCCGGCGACGCCACCATGTGGGTCGAGATTTTCCAGCAGAACCGCGACGCCGTGCTCCATGCCCTCGCCCGCCAGGAGGCGGAGCTGGCCGCCTTCCGTCTCGCCCTCGAACGATCCGACTGGGCCGAGATCCGCGCCCGGCTCGAGCGCGGCAAGGCGTGGCGCGACGGTTTCCGCGCCTGAACCCCTACCCGAGTCCCCTCATGTCCCACGCCTCCGCCCTTCCCGGGTTTCTGCCCATCAGACCCTTCACCGGCCCGGTGGCGGGCTCGGTCGCCCTGCCGGGCTCCAAGAGCCTGACCAACCGCGCCCTGCTGCTCGCCGCCCTCTGCGACCGCCCCGTCGTGCTCGGCGGCGCCCTGTTTAGCGACGACACCGAGCTGATGGCCGCGGCCCTGCGCGCCCTGGGCTTCGGCGTGGACGCCGACGAGGCGGCCGGAACCCTCCGGGTGGAAAACCAGGCCGCCGCCTTTCGGTCGGAGGCCCCGGTCGAGCTCTTTGTCGGCCTCGCCGGCACCGCCGCGCGGTTCCTCACCGCCCTCTGCGCCGCCGCCCCGCGCGGTATCTACCGTATCCAGGGCACGCCGCGCATGAACGAACGCCCGATGAAGGGCCTGATCGACGCCCTGCGCGCCCTTGGCGCCGACATCCGCTGCCTTGGCGCGGAGGGTTTTTTCCCCATCGAGATCCACGCCTCCGGCCTGCGCGGCGGCCTGGTCGAGATCGACTCGTCCGAAAGCAGCCAGATGTTATCCGCCCTTCTGATGGTCGCCCCGCTGGCCGACCGCCCGGTCGAGGTCCATGCCATCGGCGGCGTGCGCTGGCCCTTCGTGAGCATGACCGCGCGGATCATGGCCGCCTTCCAACCCGGCGCGGAGGACAACGTCGAGCGGGTCAGCGATCACTGTTTCCGCGTGCGCCGGGGCGGCGTCCCCGCCTACTCCGCGCCCTCCGCCTATGCCATCGAGCCGGACGCCAGCGCCGCCAGCTACTACGCCGCCCTGCCCTTCGTGGTCGGCGGCCGCCTGAGGCTGGAACACCTCCACTTCGGACTGCAGGGCGACACCGCCTTCCTCGACGTGCTGGCCCGCGCCGGCGCGACGGTGAACGCCACCACCGCCGGCTTCGAGGTGTCCTACGACCCCTCCAATCCTCGCCACGGGGTGGATGAAAACTTCAACGCCTTCTCCGACACCTTTCTCACCCTCGCCGCCCTCTCGCCGCTGCTGTCCGGCCCGACCTTCATCACCGGCATCGCCCACACCCGCCGGCAGGAGACCGACCGCGTCGCCGGGATGGCCGCCGAGCTGCGTCGCCTCGGCCAGGACGTGTTGGAAACCGAGGACACCCTGTCCATCACCCCTCGCCCCCTGACGCCCGACGTCACCGTGCGCACCTACCACGACCACCGCTTCGCGATGAGTTTCGGCATCCTCGGCTGCCACGATCTGCGCGGCGACGGGCGTCCCTGGCTGACCATCGAAAACCCCGCCTGCTGCGCCAAGACCTTCCCCCACTTTTTCGAATTGCTGGAATCCCTCCGCACCAAAACCTCCGCCGCCTGACCACGCCCGCCCCCATGGCCCTTCCCTTCCTCATCGTCGCCATCGACGGCGGCGCCGCCGCCGGCAAATCCACCACCGCCCGCGCCCTCAGCGCCCGGTTCAACCTGCTCCACGTGGACACCGGCTCCTACTACCGCGCCGTCACCCACGAACTGCTCCGCCTCGGGGTCGCGACCGACGACCCCGGCGCCATCGCCGCCGCCGCCGCCGGTCTCGCCCTCGGCACCCGGGTAGAGGGTCGCAACGCCCGGATCGAGATCGCCGGACGCGGGGTCGAGGAGGCCGACCTGCGCGGCCCGGCGGTGAACGCCGCCGTCTCCCATTTCGCCGCCGTGCCGGCGGTGCGCGCCGCCCTGCTGGCCTACCAGCGCGACCAGGCCCGGGTCGCCCGGGAGGGGGGCTTCGCCGGACTGGTGATGGAGGGCCGCGACATCGGCACGGTGATCTTCCCGGAGGCCGACTTTCGTTTTTTCCTGCACGCCGACCCGGCGGAGCGCGCCCGCCGCCGCGCCGCCGAGGGCCAGCAGGATTCCATCGCGGAGCGCGACCGGCTCGACAGCTCGCGCAAGGCCTCGCCGCTGCAATGCCCGGCCGGCGCGACCGACCTCGACTCCACCCACCTCTCGCTCGAGGAGGTGGTGGCCCGCGTCTCCGCCCCCATCGCGGCGCGGTTCGCCGCCGGCGCCTGAGGCTCCCCGCGATGTCGGACGCCGGCGAACGTTTCCCGCAGCTCCGCATGGGGCGGCTGTATGGTTTTTCGCATTACGTGCTGAACGGCCTGCGCGAGGCCTTTTTCCGCGGCGAGGTCGCCGGCCTCGCGCACATCCCGCCCGCCGGTCCCTTCCTCGTCGCGGCCAACCACGCCAGCCACCTCGACCCGCCCTTCATCGGCGCGATCCTGCCCCGGCAGATGGCCTTCTTCGCCCGCAAATCCCTCTGGGGGCCGGGCCTCGGCGCGTGGTGGATGGACGGCGTGGGCGCGATCCCGGTGGACCGCGACGGCTCCGACCTCGCCGCGATCAAGCGCGTGCTGGGCACGCTCGAGGGGGGCGGCGCGATCGCGCTTTTTCCGGAGGGCACGCGCTCACCCGACGGGCGCATGCAACCCGCCAAGGCCGGCGTCGGCATGATCGTCTGCAAATCCCGGGTGCCGGTCGTGCCCTGCCGCATTTTCGACAGCCACGTGGCCTTCGGGCGCGGCGGCGGGCTGCGGCCCGGCACCCCGGTGCACATCGTTTTCGGCGCCGCGCTCCGGCCGGCCGACTACGACCGGCCGGCCGATGGCAAGGAGCGCTACCAACGCGCCAGCGAGCGCATCATGGCCGCCATCGCCGCGCTCCCGCCGCCACCCGTCGCGGTGGTATAGCGTCGCGCGGGAAATGTTTTCCCGCCGCTTGCATCCGGGGAACGCGAGCCTAGCCTTCTCCCGTCGGTGATAGTCGTTCCGCCGTCGGCCCCCTTCGGGAAGCCGTCGGTTCCACCTCTAACCAGTGCACGGGCACCCAGCACGAAAGGTCATTCCCATGAAACTCTCGGATCTGCTCGCCTCCCGTCCGGTCCTCCTCCGCCAGGCCCACCTGGCCAACGCCGCCCTCGCCTACGCCACCGTGGACACCCTCGCCCGCCGCGCCCGCGCGGCCCGGCTGCGCGGCCCCGTCCGCCTGCTCGCGGTCGACCCCTCGGTCGAGCGCTTCGCCCCGCAATTCATCGCCCTCGCCGGCAGCCAGGCCGCTCTGGATGAACACTTCGACGAAGATGATCTGGCGCGCCTGGCCGACGCCCTCGCCTTCGCGGACGAGAGCCATGCGGTGGAGTTTGATTTTAACCTGGAGGACCTGCCGACCCGATTCCTCCCCCCGCTGCGCGCGCTCTTGCGCGAGGCCGGCGTGGAGGTCGCGGCGGAGACGCCCGCGCCCGACCCGCGCCGCGCCCACGGCGGCCACTAGACCCGGGCGCGCTCAGCCCCCGGCGATCAACTCGACCGCCGCGATTTCTATCCAGCCGCTATCGACGGGGAAAACTCCGTCCGGAGCGGGCGCGAGTTGAAACTGCAGGCGGTCCAACTCCGCCGGGCGCGGCGCGTCCCCGGGGCCGCCGCGTCCGGCCGCCGCCGCCGGTCGGTGGTCGGCGCCGTTGGGATACAGCCCCGGCAACAAAATCAACGAGGACGCCTGAAACTCCCGCGGCGCAAAGTCGTGCTCCTGCCACCCGGTTCCCACCGGAACCAGGGCCCGCCAGGTCGTGCCGTCGGTCTCGACCAGGCGCAAGGCCAGCCGTCCCGCGCCCGCTTCGCCGCGCAGCTTTATCCGCCAGCGGCTCCCTTCCGGCCGCGCCGCCGCCCGCGCGCTGAAGCCCGCCGCGAGCGCGCACTCCACCGCCGGTCCGTCCTCGGCCCCGATCGCCCGGGCCGGCGCGATAAAGTCCAGCCTCAGCCGCGCCGGATCACTCCCCTCCGCCGCCCGCACCGCGACCTTCGGCCCCGGGGCGCGCGGCCGGTCGCGCGAGGCGGCCAGGCCGGACGGGCCGAGCTCCTGCAACGCCAGGGCCGGGAGCGGGGCGTCGGCGGGGCACGTTTCGCCCGTCCACCAGCCACCGACGGGCAAAGTCCGCGTCCGCTGGGAAACCGATCCGTCTGCTCCGTGGAGTTTTTCACGAAACCCCACCCGCCAGCGGAAAACACCCTCCGGCACCTCTTCGGGAGGCAGCGTGGCCGTCCAGGCAAAACCCGCGCCCTCCGCCAAGGCCCGCCGCCGCACCGGAGCGTCGCCCGTTTGCACCTCGATCCACGCCTCCCCGGGCGCGCGGTCGGCGATGAGATTCACCGCCACCGGAAGGGAGCGCCCGGACGTGGCGCGCAACACCGGCACGGGCCACACCTCCGCTTCACCGCCGGAGGCCGGCGGGCAGACAAAGGCGCCCAAAGGCAGTCCCGCCACCTCCGCCGGCAAGTCGTCGCGCGCCGGCTCGCCGCCGGCCTGAAGCAGATATACCCCGGGACGCGCGGGGAAGGTGCCGTCGACCGCGCGGGCGCGATGTCGGTTTCCCAAATCCAGGCCCGCGACCCCGAAATCCGCCCCGAGCCCGGGCAGGCGGAGCGTGATCGGCCGTTCCCGCCACACCAGGCGGGTGGCGAGCGGCTCGGGACGGTCCTCCGCCTTGAACGCATCCGCCACCGGCGCCGCGTCAGGATAGAGTTCCAGGCGCCAGCGCCCGGGACCGAGCCGATCCAGAAAATAGGCGCCGAGACCCCCGTAGGCCACGATCGGCGAGGCGCCGACTCCCGCGATCCGCCGCAGGCGAGCGGGCTCGACCGGCGCGGTGGTCGTGTCGCCCGTGTGCATAAAAACATCCGGCGCGTTGAGCTCCGCCAGGCGCGCGCGCGGCTCGAGACGGAAGGGCCCGAAGCGCGTGTTGGCCGGGTAGCCGCCGAAACTCGCCCCGCGCGGCACGCGTCGCGCCGCCTCCGCCGCGATGGCCGCGCCGATCGCCTTGGCCGGGGTGTAGACCAGATTGAGGTAATGGGTGCGCCATCCGAGGTTGGCCGGCGCGGTCGCAAGCATGTCGTAGGAAAACATGGCCATGAACTGCGCGCCGCCGCCGCGCAGAGTGCGCGCCATGGCCGGGTAGAGTGTCGGGTCGAGGCTGTCCGCCGCGTCGAATTCGTAGACGATCCGCGCGAGGCCCTCCAGGCGCGCGTCCTGCAATGGCGGATACGCGTCGAGCGCGCGGAGCCGGTTGCCCGCGAGCTCGCCGCCGGCCAGCAGGCCGAGCGGATACCAGCCGAAGGTCGCCCCGCGCACCGAGGAGAGCCGCAGCGCCGGCAGGATGCCCGCGTCCTGGCTGACGTTGGCGAAAACCACGCCGTCCCAGCCGGTCGCGCGCACCGCGCCGGCCAGGGTGTCGAGGTAGCGGGTGGAGCCTTCGCGGTCCCGGCTGTCATACCACGGTTCATTGACCAGCTCGATCAGGCGGAGCGCGGGCTCGTCCCTCAGCGCGAGGCCGGTGTGCGGGTTCACGTGGCGCAGCAGTTCGCCCAGGTAGCGGGCCTGGGCCCGGATCGCGGCGGGATCCTTCGCCAGCTCGGAGCTCTTGTAACGCCGCGAGAATCCCCGCACCTCGGGGGCCTCCGGGTAGTCCGGCCAGAGCGAGCTGTGGACCACGATGGGCGAGAGCAACACCACCATCCCGTGCCGCCGCGCCTCGGCGAGACAGCGGTCGAGCAAATCGAGGTGGTCGTTCACGATCAGGCCGCCGTCCGCGTCGCAGTTTTCCCAGTCGCCCCAGAAACTCAGGCGGACGCCGTCCCAGCCCAGCCGCTTGAAGTGCAAGAAGTCCCGCCTCACCAGCTCGGCCCGGTCGGCTCCCGCCCGGCCGGCGGCACGATAATCGGAGGCCGAGGGCAGGCAGTAATTCACCCCGAAAACCGCCAGCTCGCGATCGTCCGCCGCCCAGCGCAGCACCCCCTCCGGGTCCAGCCGCACCGCGAGGTTGGGCGCCGGCTCGACCGCCACGAGAACGGCCGCGCCGGCGAGCGCCGCGAGGCCGCCGGCCATACACCGCGTCCAAGGGGTAAACATGGCAGCGAGCAAGCGACGCCGGTCCGACGTCCGCCATCCGCCGCCCGCCTTACAGTCAGCCCGCCCGGGAGCGCCCGGCTCGAGCGCGGCCCGGATAGGCCGGGATCAGACCGAGAAACTTTCCCCGCAGGAGCAGGAGGCCTTGGCGTTCGGGTTGGTGAACTTGAAGCCGCCCGCGATCAAGGCGCTGGAATAATCGACCACCGTGCCCTTGAGGTAGAGCGCGGTCTTGGGATCGACGAGCACGCGCACTCCGGCGGTGGCCACGAGGATGTCGCCGCGCTTGGGCGCCGGGGCGAAGCGGAGCTTGTAACTCAGCCCGTTGCAGCCGCCGCCCGAAATCGCCACGCGCAAGAACTCCCCCTGCGCCTCGCGCGCCACCAGGGCGGCGACTTTCCGGCCGGCCGCCTCGGTCAGGCGCACGAGGCGCTCGTCGCCCGGCCGAGCCTCGGCCGCGGGCGGCGGCGGAGCGGCGGAGACGGAGGGCGGCGGCAGAGTCAGAACGTTTTCCATACGATTCGGCTCAGGATGTCGCTTCGCCCGCCGCGCGCAAGGCCGCCCGCGAGGCCGCCAGCCGGCGCGCGAGGCGCACCGCGTTGGTGAAGCTCCTCGCCGAGGCCAGGCCCCGCCCGGCGATGTCGAAGCCCGTGCCGTGGTCCGGGCTGGTGCGCACCCACGGCAGACCGAGGGTCACGTTGACCGCGAGGTCGAATTCGAGGGTTTTGAGCGGAGCCAGGCCCTGGTCGTGGTAAAGCGCGATCACGGCGTCGAACTCGCCCCGCAGCTGGCGGCGGAAGACGGTGTCGCCCGGCAGCGCGCGGGAAAGCCCGCGGTGGACCCGGCGCAGGCGGTCGAGGATCGGATCGATCCGATCGCGCTCCTCGGCACCGATCAAACCACCCTCGCCGGCGTGGGGATTGAGCCCGCAGACCGCGATGCGCCCGGCGAAGCCTTCCGCCGCGCACAACTCCTCCGCCGCCGCCGCCGCGCGCCCCAGCACCGCCTCGTCGAGCGCGGCCGGCACCGCCGCCAGCGGGATATGCCAGGTCGCCAGCACCACGCGGAGCCGCCCGCCGGCAAAGGCCATCACCGGCTCGCCGCCCCACTCCGCCGCAAAAAACTCGGTCTGGCCGGGAAACAGCCAGCCGACCTTCGCCATCTCGCTCTTGGACACCGGTCCGGTGACCACGGCCTCCACCCGTCCCTCCCGGGCCGCCGCCGCCGCGCCGCGCAGGGCCTCGGCCGCCACCAACGCGCCGGCCGGACTCGGCCGGCCGGGGAACGCGACAAAATCCTCCGGCCCGACCGGCCGCGGCTCAAAACCGCCCAGTTTGGGCAGGCCCGCCAGCCAACGCAAAGGCCCGTGGATCTCCACCCGCGAGGCCTCCGCCGGCGTGGCCTCGCGCAGCCACTCGGCGATCACCTCCGGGCCGACCCCGGCCGGATCGCCGCAGGTCAGGGCCAGACGCGGTTTCAGGGACCGGCTCATGGCTTGCCTCCCGCCTGGGCCGCCTCCGCCTCCGCATCGCGGCCGACATGCTCCAGCGCGCGCACCGGCCGGGCGAAGCCCCGCTTGCCGCCCGAAAAAAAGTCCAGAAACCGTCGCGCCTCCGGGCTGTTCAGTGCCGTCTCGCCGCCCGCCGCGGCCGCGTCCGCCGCCAGGCGCCGGATGTCGCCGAAGCGGAAATACACCCGACGGAAGGCCTCCTTGAGCTCGCGGATGGTCTCGCGCGGCACGCCACGCCGCTTCAGGCCGACCAGGTTGAGCCCGCTGACCTCGTCGCGCTCCGCCACGATGGTGAACGGCGGCAGGTCCCGCGAGATGCGCGACAGACCGCTGACCATGACGCTCTCGCCCACCCGGGTGAACTGGTGCACGCCCGCGCCGCCACCGAAAAAGGTGAACGCGCCCACCTCCACGTGGCCCGCCAGCATGACGTTGTTGGCCAGCACCACGTCGTCGCCCACCGTGCAGTCGTGACCCACGTGGGAGCAGGCCATGAGGAAACACCGCGCGCCCACCACCGTGGCCTGATCCGCGCCGA
>CAMCHD010000069.1 GCA_945874545.1 Akkermansia muciniphila
TAGCCGAAGTCCGCGTCCGCCATCTCTCCCGGCCCGTTCACTATGCAACCCATGATGGCCAGCTTCACGCCCTTCAAGTGCCCCGTCCGCGCCCGGATGCGTTGCGTCGTGGTCTGCAGATCAAACAAGGTCCGCCCGCAGCTCGGGCACGCCACGAATTCGGTCTTGGTGCTGCGCGTCCCCGCCCCTTGCAGGACGTTGTAGGCCAACTTCAAGGCCCGCGCCGGATCGTTCTCCGTCTCCACGCTCACGAGGTCGCCGATGCCATCGCAGAGCAAGGCCCCCGCCAACACCGAGGCATCGAGCAAACGTGATAAAAAGTCCGGCGCCGGCGCGACCTGCGTGGCCGCCGTCGCCCGAATCCACAGCGGCGCCCGCGAGCCCAGCCCCGCCAGCGCCTCGGCCAACGCGCGGTAGCGTCCGATCGCATGCCGACCCGCCGCATCCGGCGCCCGGTCGTCGAGGGTGAACAACAAGCCCGCGTCCCCCAGCTGCCGCACGGTCTCGCCCAACGCCGCCCCGGAGAGCGCCTCGGCCGTGGTCGCGACGGCCAGGGCGTGCCCGCCGGCCCGGGTCCATTTGGCGAAACCCGCGAGGGCTTCGGCGTCGTCGGTCGACCCGCCGAAAGGCCGGACGATCACCAAGGGCGTGGACGGACGCGCCGCCACCAGGTCGACCGCCTTGGTTTCGGCCGCGATCTCCACCAGACCGACCGCCCCCGCAGGCCAGGTCGCCGTCAGGGCCGCGGCCAGCTCCTCGGGCGTCCGCGTCGGCACCAACAGCCCCTCGATCGGCGTGTCCGCCAAGCGCACCCCGGCGAAATGCCCCGCCGCGCCCGCGGTCTCACCGGGACCGCCCAGCCGCGTGATCACCCGCGGCGGCGCATCGCCGCCCGCCGCCCAGCCCGCCCCGAGCGGCAGCGCCGTCGTGGCGCGCCGCGTATAAACATAAGGGTCCACGCAATCCGGCGCGACGCCGCCCGCGCCCGCGTTTACCCACGAGGCCATGGCCTTGCGGGCGAGGGCCTGGGCGACCGGGATCTCGTAGACGCTGTCCTCGGTGAGCGACACGCGGATGGTGTCGCCCAGGCCGTCGAAAAGCAGGGAGCCGATGCCGATGGCGGACTTGATGCGCCCGTCCTCGCCGTCGCCCGCCTCGGTCACGCCGAGGTGCAGCGGATAATCCATCGCCTCGGCGTCCATGCGCGCGACCAACAAACGGTAGGCCTGGATCATGACCTTCGGATTCGAGGCCTTCATCGAGAGGATGATGTCCTCGTAACCCAGCCCCCGGCAGATGCGGAGAAACTCCAGCGCGCTTTCCACCATGCCGAGCGGGGTGTCGCCGTAGCGGTTCATGATGCGGTCGCTGAGCGAACCGTGGTTCGTGCCGATGCGCAGCGCGCGTCCGAGCTGCTTGCAACGTTGGATGAGCGGCGTCACCGCCTCGCGGATACGTTCCAGCTCCTCGTCATAATCGGCGTCGGAATACTCGCGCACCGCGAACTTCTTTTTGTCCGCGTAGTTGCCCGGGTTGATGCGGATCTTCTCCACGTGCTCGACCGCCTCCATCGCGGCGGAGGGCAGGAAATGGATGTCGGCCACCAGCGGCACGTGGGAAAAGCCGGCGGCGGCGAACTGCTCGCGGATCGGCTTCAGGCAGCGCGCGGCCTGGACGTTCGGCGCGGTCACGCGCACGACCTCGCAGCCCACCTCGGCCAACGCGATGGCCTGACGGACCGTCGCGGCGACATCCTGGGTGTCGCTGGTGGTCATGGACTGCACGCGGATGGGGTTCAGACCGCCCACCCCGACGCCGCCCACCTTCACCTCGCGGGTGCGGCGCCGGACGGTTTGAAAACGGGACGAGGCGTAGGGCAGGCTCATGGCGAAGGAGGGTCGACAACCGTGAGCCGGTCCGGTCGTCTCGGCAAGACCTCGGGCCGGGTAAACAAAACGGCCCACCGCGAGTGCCGGGTTGCACGAGCCGGCCCCTTTGTTTGCCTCGGGGAATGAACGACCCGCTTTTCCTGCTCATCGGCCTCGGCGTGGCCGGCTATTTCGCGTGGCTCTGGCGGGAGGATCTGCGCGCCGGTCAGACCGGGACCGGAGCGATGCGAAACAGCCTGCCCGGGGCGGTGCCCACGACCGCCCGTGCGATCTGGATCGGCGTGCTCGGCGCCGTCGTGATGGTCGGCTTGGAGACCTGGGGAGAGCTGAGGCTGGGGGTTTCGGATGAACAGTCGGAGATCACCTGGCTCTTCGCCCTCTACTCGGTCTTCGCCGCCGCGGTGATCGAGGAAATGGTCTTTCGCGGCTACCTCGTGGTGGAAGGAAAGGGCCGACGCGGCCTGCTGCTCGGCGCGGTCGCGGCCTCGGTGGTCTTCGCCCTCGCCCATCCTCATCTTTGGGAGTGGGAGGACGGAAAACTGAGCTGGCATTTTGATCTGAAAGCCTGGTTCAGCACCGGTTGCCTTTTCCTCGGGTCACTCTGGTTCTACGCCTGCCGCTTTGGTCCTTGGAACAAAAACGCCTCGCTGCTGCCCTGTTTCGCCGCCCACGCCGCCAAGAACCTCACCGTGGTGGCGGTGAAAGCGGCGCAAGGCTTCGTGGTGGCGCCGTGGTGAACGCGTCGGGCCGGCGCCCGCCGATGCGGCCCGACCCACCAAGAACGCGGGCGGACGCAAAGATCCCAAAACCACTGCGCCCACCAGATATTACAGGCGACCAAGGACGCTCGGAGCGGCGGGGTCGGACGAGAAGAAGTTTCACTCCCCACGCCGCCAGCACTCTATTCACTGTCCATTTCAGCCCGCAGTCAGGTCACGATGTCGGCCACAGGAAGGGATTCCCGGCATCGGTTCCGGCCAGCGAATGAAGAGCATAGTTTTATACAGATTCTTCACTCCTCCCCGTATCGTTCGGACAAAAACGACTCCGCCCCTTCACAAGCTCTTCACCACTAGAAACGATTCGTAAAAACGACTCCAGATTCTTTAAATAACTCATAAAAAGGCGCTTCGTAAATACGCATTTAAAATGCAATAGTATAGAATCCGGGCTTTATATCGGCAGCCGCGCCTGCCTTGGTGGGATCGTAAACTCCCGTGCGCCCGCCACCATCACCTTCCCTCGGTCCGCGTTTTATCCTGCGGGGCATCGTCTTTATATTATTTTTATTCGGCCCGGGATTACATGCGGCCAAAGTGACTTATATAGAGCGCGGCCAAAGCCCGGAAGAGGTAATACAACGAGTGGGCGAGCCGCTCTCCCGGCTGCAAACCGGCGACCGCATGGTGCTGCATTATCCGAACCGCACGAGTCTGGTCTTTGAGTCCGGTCGCCTGACCGACTACCGCCACCTGCCGGCGACCTGGCGCGCGCCGCTTCCCGTGACGCCCCGGCCCCGGACGCCGGCTCGTTCCTCCCCTCCCCCGCCGCCTCCCCACCCCAGCGCCTGGGCCGAGTCCGAGGCGGAGCTGGAATCGACGGCGCCCGAGGGGACCGAGGAAACGAGTTTCGAACGCGTTCCGAATGGACCGGGTGGAGGCGGGGCGGGCGCATCTCCAGCGCCCGTGGGCGGCCCCCGGCTGGGCGGAGCCCTGATCGGCGGCGCGGGCGGGGAAGTGCTCAAGGAGTCCTTCGAAGCCGAGCCGCCTTCGCCGGACCAGATGCACCAAGTTCAAAAACTGGTGGGCAAACTCGGCGGCGTCCTTTTCGGCAGCGTGAGCATAGACCGGCCCGCGAATCTGTTTTCGAAGCTCACCCTGACCGGCGTCTCCGTCGCCGACCGATTTTTGCACGTCATCAGCGCCGTGCTTTCCGTGTTGGTGCAAACCCTGATCGGCGCGGTCTGCCTGGTGATGGGGTTCAAGTGGGCGGGGGAAGACGCCCGACTGGACCAACTCCTGATTCCCTCCGCCTGCGAAGTGCTGGTGCGCTGGCTGGTCCAGAGCGTCGCCATGATCGCCTTCGGCACATCCGAGACCTTTAATCTCGAACACCTTCTGGCCTTTGGCGCCCTGTTTTTCTGCCTGCAACGCTACACCTTCGCCTGCACCCCGGTGCGCGCGGTGTCCGTGATGTCCGGCTCCAAGATGGCGAACGCCGTCACCTGGGGAGTGCTGTCCTGGGTCGTGGCGTGATCCGATAATCGACGGGAAGACTTAAACCGGCACCGACCGCGCCCAGGCCGGCGTTTGGAGACGATAACCGGGCGTGGTGGTAAACTCGCGCATCGGGAGATGATAAACCGGCGTGGTTGCGGGGGACATCGGCGGCACGATCCAGTCCCAACGCGCCGAGACCTCGCGTCCCGACGCCTGCTCGCGTTCGCAAAATTTCATGAATTCCGCCGAAGCGGCGTGATGATCGACCAGTTTCACCCCGGCCACGGCGTAGGAATGCAGGACCGCCTCGTTGAGCGTGAGCAGGGCCCGATCCTTCCAGAGGGTCCGATTCGAGCGCCGGTCCAGCCCGAGCCGATCCGCCACCACCGGGAGCAGATCGTAGCGATCCGCGTCGGCCAGATTGCGCGCGCCGATCTCGGTGCCCATATACCAACCATTGAAGGGCGCGGCCGGATAATCCGTGCCGGCGGCGTGAAAACACATGTCGGCGATCACCGGCACGGCATACCAACGCAAACCGAGTTGCCCGAACCACGGCCACTCTGGATGGATCAGCGGCACCTCGCGCACCAAGCCGGTCTCCAATGGGAACAGTCGCGGACGCCCATCCACCCCCGCTATGATCCACGGCAAAAGGTCAAACCGCCCACGCTCCGCCGGCGGCTTCCAGCCGAGTTCGAGGGCCTGTTCGGTCAAGGTCGTGTTCTTGGGGTCGCCCAAAACGGCGCCTTTCCGCCCGCGGTAGCCCGCATAGGCGCACAGTTGATGATTCCAAATCCGCGCCGCCGAAGCCCCGCTGCGGGCCGGCGGCGCGAAAACCGTGAGCAGGGACCTCACCGTCCCGTCGCTTTGCGCCGCCACCAGATGCTCGCGCAGCGCTTCGGCTATGCGCTCCGGTTCCGCCACGTCCCGGCGATCCCGGACCTCCAGACTACGCCAGTGAAACCGGCCGATGCAGCGCGCGTGGTTGCGCCAGGCCAGCCGCCCCGCCAAACGCAATTCCTCCGTGCTCAGCGGCGCTGGCAGGCCTTCGGCTAACGCCGCGCGGAAGACAGCCAGACGTCCGGGCGGAACCTTCCCACCATGCGCCTCGGCCAGGAAGGCGTATTCATCGGGTTCGCTCGCCCGCTCGACTACTGGAACAGCATCGGGAAGAACGGCGTGAAAAGGGCATCGGACCATGGAACGGAGGAACCAAGAGCGCGGTAGTCGGGACGCAAAAGCGCAATCCACAAAATCCACGCCCGACGGCGCCCAGCCCCCTCTTGCTACAGGCCGTCCGAACCAACCCGGTATCAAAACTATTTCAGCGGTGCCAAGTCGCCCAGCCCTGATTGCCACGAGAGCCGCTCGGTCCGCCCCGGCTGCTCGCTGAACAACCAAGGCAGACCGTGAGCGTAGATGGTGTGGGCCACCGCCGCATGCTTCAGATCCGGATACATGGCGAAACGCAGGTCGGTTCCGACCCCGCCGCGCCGCTCGAAGGCCCGCACCGAATCGACCACCTCCGCCGATAAGGTGCAGTCGGCATACTCTACACCGGGCGCTCCGCTGCTCACGTCGAGTCGTGTGCGCGGCGCCGGAGTCGGACGACTCACTCCGGGCGCATCCTTTTCCAGCCAAGCGCGCAGACTGGGATTCCAGTAGGGACTTGCCGCAAGCACGCGTGTATAAAAACCCGGCCGCGCCGCCCAAGCGTAGAGGGCAAAATGCCCGGCATAAGAATGCCCGGCCAAGGCGCGTGCCGCCGGATCCGACGGATAACGCGCCTCGATCCAAGGCGTCAGCTCCTCGGCCAAAAACCGCAAAAACGCCGGCGCCCCGCCCGCCGGTCCCGGCTCCGCCGCCGTGCCGTAGGTGAGGTCCAATTGTCGTTTTTTCAAAACCTCCGGAACCGCCACCGGGTAATCGACCGCAACGAGTATGGCCGGAGGCATATCTTTATCAAAGGCCAACCCGGAACAAAGCGCCTGGGTCCGTGCAAAATGCCAAAGGCCGTCGAGCACATAGATGGTGGGAAGCGCGACACGTGGTGCGCTCGCATCAGGACCTGTCGGAGGAACATAGACCGTTATGCGATAGGTCTCGCCGGTGGCTTGGGACACCAGGGTCGAAACTTCGGTATCGGGAATGACCGCAAGCTCCGCCTGAACGGTCGAGGCCAGGAGCAAACCCAGAACCGATGCCATAATCAGGCGACCGAGCGCGAGGATTAGGTTCGTTTTCATCATAAAGGATAGGGCGTGAATAGACCGGTGCGGAGGCGACGTGTCACGTCTCCAGCGCGGCGTGAATCCGCCGCGCGCGGGCGGTGTGGTCGGCGACGAGGGCGTCCAAGTCGAGATCGACAAAGTGACCTCCGGCGATGCGCACCTCGCCGCCGACGATCAGGCTCTCCACCCGGCGCGACCAGCAGATGAGCAAGGCGTCGACCGGGTTTTCCGCTCCGCTGGAATGCAGATCCACCTCCGGGAAAATCGCCAGATCGGCGCACTTGCCGACCTCCAGCGACCCCAGATCCTGCCGACGCAACAACTCCGCGCCGCCCGTCGTGCCCAGCGCGAGGGCGTCGAGCGCCGACATCGCTCCCGCCCCGTAGCGCACCCGCGCCAGCATCAGGGCCTGGCGGAGTTCGCCCAGCAGGTGGCCGGAGTCGTTGGAGGCGCTGCCATCGACGCCGATGGCGACCTTGGCCCCGGCGCGCTGCAAATCCCCCACCCGGCAGATGCCCGAGCCGAGCCGCATGTTGGCGTAGGGACAGTGCGCCACGCCGATGCGGCGATCTCCGAGCCACTTGACCTCGGCGTCGGTGAAATGAATGCCGTGCGCGAACCACACGCCCTCGAAATCCCAGCCGCACTCGGCGAAATACTCGAGCGGGCGCACGCCGAATTTCTCCAGCGAAAACGCGTCCTCCTCCACCGTCTCCGCGCAGTGGCTGTGCAGGCCGAGGCCATGCTCGCGGGCATAACGGGCCGATTCGACCAGCAGGGCTTTGCTCGCCGAGGTGGCGGCGCAGGGCGCGAGAAACACCTGACGAAAGCTGCCCGGCGCCGGATCGTGAAAATCGCGCCGCAAGCGGTCGACATCGGCCATGATCTCGTCGGCGGTCTGGATCGCCCAGTCGCCGATCAAGGACGACGGCACGTCCATGCTGCCGCGGGCGCAGTGGAAACGCACCCCGAGCTCGGCGGCGGCGGCGAACTGGGCGGCGAAGTTGTCCCCGCTGCCGGCCGGCACGACGTAGTGATGGTCGGCCGCGGTGGTGCAGCCGGTGAGCATCATCTCGGCGAGGGCGAGTTTCGACGCCACCTTCAGATCGTCGGCGGTGAAGGGCCGCCAGAGTTTGTTCATGTGGGCCAACCACGGCAGGAGCGGGAGATTGTTCCCCGGCGTGTAGGCCCGCGCCATGGTCTGATAAAAATGGTGGTGGGTGTTGATGAGGCCCGGCGTGGCGATGCCGCCGCAGGCGTCGTGCACCGAGGCTCCGGCGGCGTGCTCAGGAGGCGGCGCGCCGACCCCGAAGGCGGTGACGAAACCGCCCTCGGAGGCCAGCCAGGCCCCGCGCAGGACGTCGCGGCGGGCGTTCATGGTCACGAGGTGGCCGATGTTTTTGACAAGGAGGCGACGGGGGGAGGCGGGCATGAGAGCGGGATTTTTAACCACCGATTTCACGGATAATAACGGATGCCGGAGTTTAGGCATCCGTGCCAATCCGTGTTATCCGTGGTCAATGGGTTTGGGGGATCGCGATTGGCACGGGACGCGGCAGGACGAGGTTGAGCAAAAGCGCACACATGCCGCCGGTGCTGATGCCCGAACCGAGGATGAGACCCAGGGTCGGCGGCAGGGCTTTGAGCGCTTCCGGGTGGGTCTCGACCCCGAGGCCGAGGCCGAGCGAGAGCGCGATGATGAGCAACTCACGCTGCCCCAGCGCGGTGCGGGAGAGGATGCGCAGGCCGGCGGTGGCGATGAGGCCGAAAAGCACGAGGGTGAGCCCGCTGATCACCGGCGCCGGAATGCTCGCGACCCACCGCCCCAGGCCGGGCAGCAGACCAAACGCCACCAGCAGCGCGCCACAGAGGTAACCGCAGCGCCGGCTGGCCACGCCGGTCATCTGGATGACGCCGTTGTTCTGCGCGAAGGTCGTGCTCGGGAAGCAGTTGATCAACGCCGCGAACACGCAGTTGACGCCATCGGCCAGCACACCGCCGCGGATGCGCCGCCAGTAGGACGGGCCCTCCGTGGGTTGACCGGACAAGTCGGAGCACGCGGTGAGGTCGCCCATCGTCTCGATCACCGTGATGAGGTAGACGAAGGCGAAGGGGATGACAAAACTCCAGGAGAACGAGAGCCCGTATTTCAGCGGGCTGGGCAGGGCGAACCAAGCCCCGGCCGGCGGCGCCTCGACCCCGCCGAGCAGCACGCAGGCGAGCAGGCCGCCGGCCAGCGCGAGCAGGGCGGCCGAAACCCGCGCCCAAGTCGCGCCGAGGGCGTTGAAGAACACCAGCAAGGCCAGCACCAGGGCGGTCACGGCCAGACTCGCCACCGGGGCGTTACCGCCCGCCAGCGGGGTCTGCACGCCATACATCGAGGTGGGGATGAGCAGCAAACCGAGGAGCAAGACCACCGTGCCCGCCACGACCGGGGAAAACGCGCGCTGCAAGCGGGGCAAAAACGGCGCCAGCCCGATGGGCACGAGGGCCATGACCAGTGACATGCCAAAAACCAACGCCAGCCCGCCCTCCTTGCCGGCAAGAATGATCGGGGTGATGAAGGCGAAGCTCGTGCCGGTGATCGAGAGCAGCCCGGACCCGAAGCCGCGCCACGACATGACCTGGAGCAGCGTGCCGACCCCGCTCGCGACGAGGGACATGTTGATCAGGTAGGCCCGGTCCTCGAAGGGCAACCCGAGCGCGCCGGCCACGATGGTCGCCGGGGTGATGGTGCCGACAAACATCGCGAGCAGGTGCTGCAGGGCGATGACCAGGGCCTTGGGCCAGGGGATGCGGTCCTCGAGGCCGTAGATCACGGCGGACGACGCGGAGGCGGAGGGTTCGAAGCTCATGCGGAAAGGACGCGCCATACGCGCTCGGGCGTGACCGGCAGGCTGGCGACGCGCCGGCCGCCGAGGGCGCGCGCCACGGCGTTGGCCACCGCCGCCGGGGCGCCGTTGGTGGTGAGTTCGCCGATGGACTTGGCCCCGAAGGGACCGTCGGCGTCGGCGGGCTCGAAAAACCGCGTCTCGATGGGCGGCAGATCGCCCGGGGAGGGCACGCGGTAGTCGCGGAAGGTCGGATTCTCCACCGCGCCGTCCGCCCCGATCACCAGCTCCTCGAACAGGGCGAAACCGAGCGACATCACCGTGCCGCCCTCCGCCTGGCCGAGGCAGACGCGGGGGTTGAGCAACCTGCCCGCGTCGAGCGCCTGCACGCAGCGCAGCAGCTCCACCCGGCCGGTCCGGCGATGCACGCGTAGTTGCACGCCCACGACGGCGAAACTCATGGACACCTTGGCCTGGTAAAAGTCGTGCAAGGCGGCCTCGAGCGTCTCGCCCCGCGCGGCCAGCCGGGCGTGCAGCTCGGCCGGCGTGGCGAGGTTTTCGAGCGCGAGCGCCGCCTGGACCTTAGCCCGCAAGGCCTCCGCCGCGAGCTGGACCGCGCGACCGGCGATGAAGGTGGTGGCGGAGGCGTAGGCGCCGGAGTCCTCGGGCGCGCCGGAGTGGGTGTCGCCGGATGACACCGCGATATCCTCGAAGCGAGCGCCGAGGGCCTGGGCGGCGATCTGGGCCAGCGAGGTGTCTGAGCCGGTGCCGATGTCGGCGGTGCCGACCAGCAGGTGGTAGCCGGTGGCGGTCAGACAAAGGCGGGCGCCGGAGCGGTGGATCTCGGGCAGGCCGTTGCAGACGTTGGCGGCGGCGTGGCCCTCGCCGTGGAGCCAGTCGGCGGTGTTCTCCGGCAGCGGGTGGGCCGCGAGCCGGGAACGCACGTGGTCGAGGCAGGCGTCGAGCGCGTAGGCCCCGATCTGATGGCCCTCGGCCGGGGCGTTGTCCACGAAGAGCGCGTCGTCGGCCCGGACGAGATTCCGCCGGCGAAAATCCCACGCGTCGAGCCCGACGGCGGCGGCGAGGTCGTCGATCAGGCACTCGACCGCAAAGGTGGTCTGGGTGGCGCCGTAGCCGCGAAAAGCCCCGGCGGGCACGGTATGGGTGTAGACCGCGCGACCATGGATGGCTTTGTGATCGCAGCGATACATCGCCATCGACTCGAAGCCGGCGCATTCCAGCACGTCGGTGGAGTGGTTGCCGTAGGCCCCGGCATTGGCGACGTAGTCGAGCGACAGGGCGAGCAGGGTGCCGTCGGCCCGGGCCGCGCCGCGCACCCGGATCGTCATGGGGTGGCGGGTGCTGGAGGCGGTGAACTCGTCCGCGCGCGAGTATTCCCACTGGGCCGGACGCCCGGTGCGCAGCGCCACCAGGGCGGCGAGGTCCTCGGTCTGAACCTCCTGCTTATTTCCAAAACCGCCGCCGACCAGGGGTTTAAAAACCCGGATGCGATCCTCGGGGATTTCAAAAACGCGACTCAGGGTGCGCCGGGCGAGGAAGGGCACCTGGGTGCTCGAGCGCACCACCAGCGTGCCGTCGGGCTCGATCCAGGCGGTCGAAATGTGCGGTTCGAGGTGGGTGTGTTGTTGGCGCCCGGTGGAGAACTCGCGCTCGACCACGACATCGGCGGCGGCGAAGGCCTGGTCCGGAGCGCCGCGCACGCGATCGTAGACACCGACGAGGTTGCGGCCGCGATCGAGAATCTGTTGCGACTCGGGTTCGGGATGAACCAGCGGCGCGCCCGCCGCGAGGGCGGCAAGCGGATCGGTGACGTGCGGCAGGATTTCCCAGTCGATGACCACGAGCGCGGCGGCGCGCTGGGCCAGGATCTTGGTCTCGGCCGCCACCACCGCTACCCGCTGGCCGACAAAACGGGCGGTGTGGTCGAGCAGATAGGTGTCCATCGCGTCGCGCGGATGTCCCGGATGGCAGGCCGTGGTGTAGGGGATGCGCTTGATGTCGTGGTGGGTAAAAACCGCGACCACCCCCGGCGCGGCCAGCGCGGCGGTCGTATCGATGTTTCGGATGCGGGCGTGGGCGTGGGGCGACCGCACGACCGCGAGGTGGAGCATGCCTGCGAGGGGAAAATCGGCGGTGTAGGCCGGCGCGCCGACGACGATCTTCGGACCGTGGCGGTTCGGCACCGCGTCACCGGTGTGCCCGGCGGCCTTGTCCGTGGCGGAGCGGGCGCATGGCGCGGGCGTGCCGTCGGGCTCGCCGGCGGCGCGTTTGATCGCGGCCCAGCCGGTGCAACGGCAGAGGTTGCCCTTGAGTTTTTCCGCCAGGGAGGCGCAGGCGGCGGCGCCGGGCGAGGCGAGCGTCATCATCATGCCGGCGGTGCAGTAGCCGCACTGGTAGCCTTCCTCGCGCAGGAAGGCGGACTGCACCGGGTGGAGCGCCTCGGCGGTCGGCGTGGCGCAGGCGGCGGCTAGGCCCTCGACCGTGGTGACGGCGCGGCCTTGGGCGCGGTAGGCGGGCAAGAGGCACGATTGCACCGCGTCCCCGTCGAGCCAGACGGTGCAGCAGCCGCAGTCCCCGGTTTCGCAGCCCTTTTTCGGGCCATGGCAGCCGGCGGCGCGCAGCGTGGTGAGCAGGCACGCGCCGGGTGCGTGTTCGGTCGCGAAGGGTTGGCCGTTGAGGGTGGCTTCAAGCTGCATGGTCGGGGGCCGCGAGCGCGGCGAGGGCTTCGGTCGCGAGTTCGCGAAGCAGCGTCTGGCGATAGGCCTCGCCACCGTGGGAATCGGCGAGGAGCGGACGGACCGCGCAGACCGCGTCCACCTGGGCGGCGACGGGCGTGGCGGGGTCGAGGGTGAATTTCACCGGATAAGTCAGCGCGCCGGACAGGGTGAGCGTGACCGCGCCGGAGACGGGGTCGGCGGCGGCGATGACCATGGCGGTGACATGGCTGCTCGCCTGATGGGCGGCGCGCCGGAGGACGAGGCGGCGGGCAAAGGCGGTGCGCGGCACGCGGATGGCGCGCACGTATTCGCCCGGTCCCAGAATGGTCTGGCGCACCCCGGTCTGGAAAGCAGCGGCGGAGACGAGACGCACGCTCGCGGGCGCGCCGGGCGCGGAGGCGGGCGTAACCAGCTCATAGGACGCGTCCAACGCGATGAACACCGGCGTCATCATGCCCTTGGCGAAGGCGAGGCCGATGTTTCCACCGACGGTGGCCAGGCCGTAGGTTTTGAACGACGAAGACAGGGAACGGATCGCGACCGGGAAAATCCGTCCTGCCGGCAAGGCCGACCAGTCGAAGGCCTCGAGTTGGCGGTAGGTGCAGTTGGCGGCGATGACGATCTCGTCGGGCGAAGTGGCAATCGGTGTCCACGCGATGGCGGAGAGATCGATCAAGCGGCGGGCGGCGGGTTGGTCTTCGGAAAACAGCCAGGTGCCGCCGGAGACATAGGCGTCCCCGGCGGAGTAGGCCGGAAGGTCACCTTCGTCGCTGGGGCGGACGACGGCTTCGATGTGGATGAGATCCATGAAAGCCGTTCAGCAAGTCGGGGGCCAGCGAAGGCAAAGACGGCGTGGCGCTTGAGGTAATCTCGTCGTCGGGCTGGGCGGAGCTCGACCACCGTCCCGGTCGTATGCCGTCCCGCGCGGCCAAAAAGGCCAAAGCCTCGGTTTTTTGGCGACGCCGAAGTTCGGATCCTCCCGGCCGTTCGAGCCGGGCGTTTTCCACCACGGTTCACACGACACGCCAAGCCGGCGAGCCGGTCGCTCCCCGCCCAGGTGCCCGGTCCGCGGTTAGCTTCCGAACGCCTTGAGTCGCGGGGATCAGCCCTGATCGACCCGGCCCTTGAGGAAAGACAACACGTCCTGGAACTTCGCGCGATTGGCCTCGTCGGCGGCGACCAGATTTTCGTGCGCAGCGAGGACGAGGCGGGCGTTCTCCAGCTCGTTGAGTTTTCCCTGCGGCGCGAGGGCGACCGGGGCGGGAGCGGCGCCGGCGCAGGTCTCGCAGGCGCCGGCATCGACGGTCAGCAGGCGGTGCAGGCCGAGGTTCTGGATCAACTCCAGGTTGCGCTCGCCGACCCGACAAAGCACCAGGCTGCCGCCGCCGGTCTTGCGCAAATCGAGGGCCGCTCCGGCAAGCACACCGAGAAAAGTGCTGTCCATGCTGGTGCAGGCCTTAAAATCCATCACGAACCGGGTGCGGCCCTGGCGGCGCATCTCGGACATAAAATCACGCAGGCTGGCGCTGTTTTGAAACGAGGCCCGGCCCTCGACGCGGACCATCACGGGATCGCAGGTCGCATCGACGAGAAAGGCGGGAGGAACGACATCGGGCATGGCGGGCGGGGGATGGAACGGGACCGGGACAAGCTAGGACCCGGCGCGGTGCTCGCAAGCTACGGCGGCACCGGGCCGGGGGAGTCGACTTCAGTTTTTCGCGACGATCTGGCGCAGCACATACGGCAGAATGCCGCCGTGCTGGTAATAATCGATCTCGATGGGCGTATCGATGCGGCAGCGCACGGTCACGTTTTCCACCGCGCCGTCGCGACGGGTGATCTTGAGCGTGAGGTCCTGCTGGGGTTTGATCGAGACGTCGAGCCCGACCACGTCGTAAGTCTCGGTCCCGTCGAGTTTGAGCGTCTGCGCGGTGACGCCGTCCTTGAATTGGAGAGGCAGCACGCCCATGCCGACCAGATTGGAGCGGTGGATGCGCTCGAAGGACTGGGCGACGACCACCTTGACGCCGAGCAGGTTGGTGCCCTTGGCCGCCCAGTCGCGGGACGAACCGGTGCCATATTCCTGGCCGGCCAGAATGATCAACGGGACGCCGGCCTTTTGGTAGGCCATCGAAGCGTCGTAAATGGAGGTCTTCAGGCCGTCCGCGCCGAGGGTGTTGCCGCCCTCCTCGCCGCCGAGCATGAGGTTCTTTATACGCACGTTGGCGAAAGTGCCGCGGGTCATCACGCGGTCGTTGCCGCGACGGCTGCCGTAGGAATTGAAGTCCTCGAAGCCGACCCCGTTATCGAGGAGATACTTGCCGGCGGGGCTGCTCTTCTTGATCGCGCCGGCGGGCGAGATGTGGTCGGTCGTAACCGAATCGCCGAAAATGCCCAGGGCCTTGGCGCCGGTGATGGCCTTGATCGATCCGGGCGTGAGCGAAAAATCGGTGAAGAAAGGCGGCTCCTGGATGTAGGTCGAAGCCGCGTCGAAGGCGTAAACGTTGCCCGTGGTGGCCGGAATCTCGTTCCACTTCGGGTTTTGCGCCGCAAAGTCGGTGTAGAGGCGGCGGAAAACCTCGGGCTTGAGGGCGGCCTGGAGCTGGTCGCGGACTTCCTGGAGGGTGGGCCAGATATCCTTCAGGTAAACCGGGGCGCCATCGGCGCCGAGGCCGATGGGTTCGGCGGCCAGGTTGATGTCCACCCGGCCGGCGAGAGCGAAGGCGACGACCAAGGGGGGCGACATCAGGAAGTTGCTCTTGATGTTCTGGTGCACGCGGGCCTCGAAGTTACGGTTACCGGAGAGCACCGAGGCGGCGACCAGATCGTTTTTCACCACGGCTTCCTCGATCGCGGGATCAAGCGGTCCGGAGTTTCCGATGCAGGTCGTGCAGCCGTAGCCGACGGTCTGAAATCCGAGCTGATCCAGGTAGGGGGCGAGACCGGTTTTTTCCAAGTAGTCGGTGACGACGCGCGAACCGGGGGCGAGGGACGACTTGACCAGAGGGTTGACCTTGAGGCCCTTGCCGACGGCCTTTTTGGCCAGCAAACCGGCGGCGAGCATGACCGAGGGGTTGGAGGTGTTGGTGCAACTGGTGATCGCGGCGATCAACACACTGCCGTGACCGACCTTTTGGCCATGGACCTCGGCGGTGACGGCGGCGAAATCCGCCGCAGCCTTGCCAAATCCATTCTCCGCGACCGGTTTCGAAAAAGCGCTGGTGAACTCGCGCTTCAACGCGTCGAGCTCGATGCGATCCTGCGGGCGCTTCGGGCCGGCCACCGAGGGCACCACGGTCGAGAGATCGAGCGCGAGCTCGGTCGAGTAGTCGATCTGGCCCTTCTCGGGAATGCCCCAGAGGTTCTGGGCTTGGTAATAAGCCTCGTAAACCGCCACGTCGGCGTCCGCGCGACCGGTGGCGCGGAGGTAGGCGGAGCACTCGGCGTCGATCGGGAAAAAGCCCATCGTCGCGCCATACTCCGGGGCCATGTTGGCGATGGTGGCGCGGTCGACGACGGGCAGGGCGGCGGCGCCCGGGCCGTAAAACTCGACGAACTTCCCCACCACCTTCGCCTTGCGCAGGAGCTGGGTGAGGGTGAG
>CAMCHD010000070.1 GCA_945874545.1 Akkermansia muciniphila
CCGAGCAATACGCCCGCCTCTACGCGCTCTTCCAAAAACACGCCGACAAGATCGACATCGTGACCGTCTGGGGCCTCCACGACGGCCGCACCTGGCTGAACTACTGGCCCAGCAAACGCACCAACCACCCGCTGTTCTGGACGCGCGCGCTGGAACCCAAACCCGCGCTGCAAGCCGTGATCGACGCCGCCAAGCCCTGAGCTCCCGACCCCTCCCGCTCGGGCGTCGCCGGCTTCGCCTTCCCCTTCCCCATCGTCCGATGTTCTCCCCACGCGCGTTCCTGGTCTGCGTGGCGGTCCTCTCGCCCCCGTTTTTCTCCACCTCGGGAGCGGCCGAGACGGCCCGAGGCCCGTCTCGCGAGTCCCTTGTCACCACTCCCGCCGAACGCGAGGCCCGGCTCGGTTGGTGGCGCGAAGCCCGTTTCGGCATGTTTGTGCACTGGGGAGTATCCTCGACCCTCGGCGGCGCCTGGCGCGGCCGGGCCTATGGCGGCTACAGCGAACATATCCAACGCATGGCCAAGATCCCCATACCGGTCTATCATGGCGAGGTCGCGGGCTCCTTCAACCCCGTCCACTTCGAGGCCGACACCTGGATACGCGTGGCGAAGGAGGCCGGCATGGGCTACTTTGTGATCACCGCCAAACACCACGACGGTTTCGCGATGTATGACTCGAAGGTGAGCGAACACACCGTGGTGAAAGCCACGCCTTTTGCCCGCGACCCCATGGTCGAACTGCGCGAGGCCTGCCGGCGCCACGGGGTGAAATTTGGTTTCTACTATTCCCACGCCTTCGACTGGGGCGAGGCCGACGCGCCTGGCAACGACTGGGACTACGAGAACCCCGGCGGCGACCGCCGCCTGCATGGCTCCGAGTGGTGGAAAAATCACCCCGAATTTCTCCCCCGTGTGCGGCGTTATGTGGACGAAAAATCCATCCCCCAGATCATCGAGCTCATTCGCAACCACGATCCGGACATCCTGTGGTTCGATACTCCGCACAAACTCCCTCCCGAGGAGAACCAGCGCATCATGGCCGCGGTGCGCGCCGCCGACCCCTCCCTCGTGGTGAACGGCCGCCTGATCTACGGCCTGGGCGACTACGCCAGCACGTGCGACAAACCCGCCGAGTTTCCGCCCCACGACGGCGACTGGGAAGGCATCCCGACCACGAACGAATCCTACGGCTACAACGCCGGAGACCGTTCGCACAAACCCCCCGCCCATTTTATCCGCCTGCTCGCCAAGGCCGTCGCCCGGGGCGGAAATCTGCTGCTCAACATCGGACCGCGTGGCGACGGCACGATCGATCCGGTGGATCTGGAAATCCTCGGCGGCGTCGGCGCCTGGTGGAGCGTGAACCACCCGTCCATCCGCGGGGCGGGACGCACCCCATTGGCCGCGCAATCCTGGGGCGTCACTACCCGACGCGACCACACGCTTTACCTGCATGTGTTCGACTGGCCCGCCGACGGCCGCCTGCATCTCGGCGGCCTAGGGTCCGAGGTCCGCGCCGCCCAACTGCTCGCCGCGCCCGGCCAAGCCCTGCGTTTCGAACCCGAGGGGGCCGATCTGGTCGTGCATTTGCCCGCGTCGGCGCCGGACCCGGCCGACACCGTGGTCGCCCTCGAGTGCGCGACCCCGCCCGAGGCGGGCGACACCCGCCTGCTGGCCGGCGCCCATTCCGCGCACGTTTTTCATGTCTTCGACGGACGCCTGTCGGGCGGGCTCGAATACGGCACCGGCGAGCGTCACCAGGATTGGGCCAAAAACTGGAAGTCCCCGGACGCCGCCGTTTCCTGGACCGTGCGGGTGAAGACGCGAGGCACCTACGCCGTCGCGGTGAGCTACGACACCCCTGCCGCCCGCGCCAAAGCCGCCCTGGTGGAGGGGCCGGCCGGCAAGGAACTCGCCCCCGCCCGCGCCGCCGCCGGCGGCTCGTATGCCGTGCGCCTGGGCGCCGCCACCCTGCCCGGAGAGGTCAAACCCGGCACGGACGTCACCACCCCCTTGGGCAGTGTCACCTTGGAGCCCGGACGCCACGAGTTCCGGGTCGAGACCGGCGCCATCGCCGGCGACGAGCTTTTTCGCCTGCGCTCACTCATTCTGCGCCCCCTGCCCCCGGCGCCCGACGTCACCGCCTCCGCCCCGCCCTCGCCCCCTCTGGTCGCCGCCGACGTCACCGCCCCCGACACGGGCGACAACCAACTGCTTTACTTCACCTCGCCCAGCCTCACCGACGACGACCGCCATCTGGTGTTTATCGGCGATCGCACCGGCCATCCCAACCTGTTTGTGCGCGATCTGCGCTCCGGTGAAGAACGTCAGCTCACCCGGAATACCGAGGGCGTGCTCAAATCCTACGTCTACTTCGACGGCATCCCCTACCGCGGCTTCGGCAAGGGCAGCGTGAGCCTCGATCCGACCCGCGGCATCGTCTACTACATCCAGGGCCGCGAGGTTCGCGCCGTCACCCTGGAGGGCGTCGAGCGCGTGCTCGCCACCCTGCCCGTCGGCCAGATGACCGCTTTTACCCATGTGTCCGCCGACGGGAAGAGGCTGTGCGTGCCGACGGTGGACGCCCGCGCCCTGGACGATGAACGGATCCTGCCGGCTAAACCGGACTTCGACATCGATCGCCGTGTCGTCGCCGAGGGCCTCTCGTCCTACCTGCGCGTCTACGACACCACCAGCGGCCGCGAACTTTCCGCCGAGCCGGTGCGCGGCGGCTGGGTGACACACGTTCAGTTTTCCCCGATCAACCCGGATCTCATCCTCTACAACCACGAATACTGCGCGGATAGCGGCATCCGCCGCATGTGGCTGTGGGACGGCCGACACCACCTCCGGCTGCGCACCGTCGCCGAGGGCCGCGAGGCCCGCGATTGGGCCTGTCACGAGATGTGGGAGCGCGACGGCTCCGCCATCATCTACCACGGCGCCTTTCATGAAGGTCCGGGCTTTGTCGGCCGGGTCCGGCCCGACGGCTCCGACACCGTGGAGATCGCCCTGCCCGAAGCCTGGAAAAGCTACGGCCACTACACCGTGGGCCGACCGGGCGAACTCGTTGCCGACGGTTCTTTCCTGACTCCCGACGATACCGGATGGGGCGGCGCCTGGCTCAGCCACCTCCGCGTGGACTGGGGCGCACGTCGGATCGCCTGGACGCCGCTCCTCCGCCACGGCTCCAGCTGGACGTCCCAGGACTGCCATCCGCATCCGGTCTTTAACCACGCCGCCGACTCCATTTTTTTCACCTCCGACGCAGGCGGCCCCCGCTCCATACGCCGCGTGCCCGCGCCGCGTTGACGCGATCTTCCCACCCCAAGGCCATGCCGCTCCCTCGTTTTCCCCGGCTCAGATCCCGCAGCATCGCGGGCCTTGGCCTGCTCGCCGCGAGCTCCGCCGCCGTCACCTGGGCCGCCGATACCCCGCGCCTCATCCTCGACATGGTGCACCACAACCCCGGCGAGGCCCGCTACGAGTCGCGCTACAACCAGCCGTCCGTCCTCGAGGAGATGGGCTACAACGGCAAGGTCTACTTCCTGTTCGAGTCGCCCGTGCTGGCCATCGACTGGTCGACCGTGGCGCCGGATATCTTCCCCGTGGGCTCGGGCGGCCGCGCGTGGATCGACACCAAAGCCCGCGAGATCGACGCCCAGCATCAGGCCTGCCTTGACGCCGGGATCGACGCCTACGCCCAGAGCGATCTGGTCCTCCTGCCCAAGGCGCTGATCGCCCGCCTCGGCGTCGCCCGGACCTACGGCGACCCCCGCGACCCCAAAACCCGGGAACTCCTGCGCGCGATGGTCGCCGAGACCTTCGATCGCTTCCCCCGCCTCGCGGGACTCGTCGTGCGCATCGGTGAAACCTACCTGCACGACGCGCCCCACCACCAGGGGCACATCAACGCCAAGAACGACGCCGACGCCACCATCATTCCCCTGGTCAGGCTGCTGCGCGACGAAGTCTGCGAAAAACGCGGACGCCGCCTGATTTTCCGCACCTGGCTGGCCTTCGACAAGGATCTCGACACCTACCTCAAGGTCGGCGCCGCCGTGGAGCCTCATCCGCTGCTCGCCTTCGGCGTCAAACACTGCGAAGGCGATTTCCACCGCGGCAACCCCTTCAGCCGCATCCTCGGCCAGGGCCGCCACCCCCAGGTGGTCGAGGTGCAGTGCGCCCGTGAATACGAAGGCAAGGGCGCCTACCCGAACTACGTCGCCCACGGCGTGATCGAAGGCTTCGAGGAGCACCCGACACCCCCGGTGCCGGGCGGTCCGCGAAACCTGCGCGAGCTCGCCCGGGACCATCCGGAGACATTCGCCGGCCTCTGGACCTGGACGCGCGGCGGCGGCTGGCGCGGCCCCTACATCCGCAACGAACTCTGGCCCGACCTGAACGCCTGGGTGCTCGCCCGCTGGGCCGCCGATCCCGCCGTGCCCGAGGAAACCCTGTTCCGCCGCTACGCCGCCGAACGCCTCGGCTTGACCGGGGAGGACGTCGATCGTTTTCGCCGGCTCTGCCTGCTTTCCGCCTCGGCGACGCTCCGCGGCAAAGCCTCCGCCCGCTCCGAGATGGCTCCGTGGTGGAGCCGCGACGACGGCATCAACCGGCCGCCCTTGCCAAAAAACCCCGAGGCCCGCGCCCGCGTGCTCGCCGACCAAGCGGAGGCCGTGCGGCAGTGGCGCGAGATCGTCGCCCTGGGCGACGCCATCGCCTTTCCGGACCCGCGGACCGCCGACTTTGTCCGCGTATCCACGCGTTACGGACACAGCTTGTTCCGTATTTACCGTGCGGTGTGCGAACTCGTGGCGGCGGAGGACGACCCGGACGCGCTGCGCGCCTGGTTGCCGCTCTACGACGAGGCCTGGGCCGCGCACCGCGCCCTGCCGGCGCTGAGCCCGCAATGCGCCTCGCTTTACAACGAAGCCTCCGCCCCGGTCGGCCCCTTCGGCGAGGGCGTCGAAAAAATCATCCCCCTGCTCCGCGCCCGGGCCGCCGCCACGCCGCCGCCCCCAAACCCGCCCTCCGGGCTTCAAACCACCCCGTAACGAGGACACCGCGACAAACCCCGCCGATCGCTTCACGAACCGGTCGCCACCCTCGCGAAGGAGGCGGGATCGGGATGGCGCCCGCGGTGATCGCGGTATTCGGGTTCAGGGCTCGCGGAGTCGGAGAAAAACACGCCCGGCGGCGGGCGGCGTGGCGCGCGCCTCGATGGTTTGCACGCCCTCGCTCTCCTGCACCACGACGGAAGTCACGCCGGTGGTCGTCCAAGCCAGGAGATCCTCCGAACGCTCGACCACCGAGACCGTCTCCAGCGCTGGGCGCCGTAGCGTCCAGACCAACCCGCCGGCATCGGCCGTCGGCGCCCCGCCCACCGTGAGCGCGGCCGCCGCGCTGGTCGCCCCCCCAAAGGAGTTTACCACCACGACCTCATAAAGGCCGGCGTCGTCCGTCGTGCTGGTGGCGCGGGTCAAAACCGGTCCGAGGGTGTCGCCGAGCGTGACGCCGTTGTGTTTCCAGATGTAGGTCAAGGGTCCGGTGCCGCTGGCGGCCGCCGTGAGCTCGAAGGGCTGCCCGGCGAGCAACACGCCGCCGTTCGGCGAAGCCGTGACCGCCGGGGCCACGCCGGGTAGGCAGCGCGCCGACTGGTCCAGGCTTCGACGGAAGCGGGGCCAGCCTTCGTTGGCGGGCGCCTGGCCGGTCTCGATGGCGTAGAGCCGGTTGTTGTAGCCGCCCACAAAAAGGGTGCCGTCCGCCGCCAGCACCGGCGAGGAGTCCACCACCGTCGGGAGGGTCCGCGACCAGAGCGAGGTGCCATCGGGCGCGAATGCATACAGGGTGGTCGAGCCGGAACCGGCGTAGGCGGGCAGGTAGACGTTCCCCGCCGCGTCGATGGTGGTGGAGCTGTAATACACGTCGCCGAGCGCCTTTCCCCAGCGCAGCACGCCTTCCTCGTCCAACGCATAAAAATCGCCCGCCCGGCTGGCGAAATAGATCGTCCTTCCGTCCGGAGTGACCGCCGCGGTGTTGTCGATTTCCTCAAGGGCCTCGAAGGACCACTTGAGTTCTCCGGTGAGGCCCTCGAAGGCGTAGAAAACATGGTTGTTTGAACCAATGTAGATCGTGCCGTCTGGCGCGATGGCGGGGGACGCCTTGAAGCCGGCGTCACGGCCGAGGATCACGGGCAGGGTGACAGTCCAACGGAGCACCCCGGCCGGAGTCAGCGAGGTGAGGGTGCCGCCCAGCGTGGCGAACACGACCTCGCCGTCGGGCCCGACGGCGGGAGAAGCCTCGATGATGCCGTCGGCGAGGTAGGACCATTTGAGCTGGGGCGAACCGGTCGGGCGCAAGGCGTAGAGCGAGCCGTCACCGGACCCGACGTAGACCGTGCCATCGGAGGCCACCGCGGGCGAGGCGGCGACGTAGCTGGCGGTCGCGTAGCTCCAACGCAGAGCGCCGTTCGAGGTGTTGAGCGCGTAAACCGAATTGTTCCAGCAGCCCACGTAAACGGTCGCCCCGTCCGGGCTCAACGCGGGCGCGCTGTCCACCCAGTCGTTGACCGAGTAGCTCCAGAGCTGGGTCGCGCCGGTCGATCCGGGGGTCAGGGCGAGCACGCGATTGGCGCCCGTGTCGCCCGTGCCTTTGCTGGTGCCGACAAAGAGCTTTCCGGCGGCGGAAAACGCGGGGGTGGAGAAGAGGTTGGCGGCGGCATCGTAGGACCAACGCAAATCGCCGGGCGCGGCGAAAAGGCCGGAGGTGAGAACGCCGGCGAGGGCGGCGGCGAGGCCGGCCGGGCGGGGCAGCGGGCGGAGTGGCGAGGCGGACATGGTCAGGGTTGGGGTGGACACTGTTCGGCGATGGGGACGAAAAGTTGAAAAACGCTGCCGGTCGGACCGGTGGAAACCAGCTCCAGGCGGGCGCGCAGGTGGGCGGCGATCTGGGCGGAGATGGCCAGGCCGATGCCGCCGCCGTCGGGCTTGGTGCTGCGACCGGGCCGGAAAAGGTGGCCGCGAACCTCGTCGGGCACACCGGGACCGGTGTCGCTCACGCGCCAGCGGGTGCCGGCGGCGTCCGAATCCACGCGCAACTCCGCCCGGCCGCCGGCCGGGCAGGCCTCGATGGCGTTGCGCAGCAGGTTGCCGAGCACAAGCAGCACGAGCTGGGACTGGCGGCCGTCCACCGCGGCGGCCTCGCCTGTCACGCAGCGCAGTTCCACCCCGCGGCTCCGGGCGAGGGCGTCGTGGCGGGCGCGCAGGGCGTCGAGCAGCTCGGCCGCGTCGAGGTCGACGCCCTCGCCGGTCTCGAGGCTGCGCAAAATGTCGGCGATCTCGGCGCTGAGGTGACGCAGATCGCGGGCGGATTTCGCCGCGTCGCTCCAGTCGTCGGCGGTCAACGAGGACGGGGCGGTCTGGCCGGCGCGCACAAAGGCCTCGAGGCCGGCGAGGGACCCCTTGAGATCGTGCATGAGATGGGCGGTGACGCTGCCGATGGCGGAGGCCTTTACCGCGAGGGCGAGTTCGGCGTTGGAGCGCACCAGGCGGCGTTGTTCGTCGGCCAGGGCCTCGGCGTGGCGACGCAAGCCGGCCCAGGCCAAGCGGTGCAGGGCGGCCCCGATGAGCGCGGCCGCACCGATCAGCCAGCCGGCCTGGACCAGCAGGCCGCGATCAAGGGCGGCGCGCTGCTCGGCCAGACTCGCGCCGTCGATCAAGAACTCGGCCTGGCCGAGCCACTCGCCGGTGACCGGCAGGCGCAAGGGCAGCCGGATGAGGAGCAGCGGCACCGCAAGGCCCGAGCCCTTTGTTCCCGCGTCCGGGGCGAACCAAACGGCGGGGTCGCCGGCGGGAATAAACTCGGCCACGGGCGGCGACTCGGCCGCGTCCGGGCCTCCGCCCCGGAGATCTCCGGGGTGGGCGGCGGCCGGGCGGGGACGCCCGAGAAAATTTTCGGGCACGGCGCGCGTCAGCGAACCCGTCTCGTCGTAGAGGCGAAGCCCGAGCACGCCGCGGAGGGCGGACACCTCGAGCAGTTGCTCCATCAATATGACGTCGCGCGGCAGCTCGGCGTCGAGCACGAGCTCGTCCTCCACGGGGGCGATGCGGAGGCGCACGACCGAGGCGATGACCTCGGCGTCGCGGGCGACCAGACCGGCCAGCATGGCGCCCCGCAGTCGCCAGGTGAGCGCGCCCGCCAGCAAGGTGAAGAGCGCCAGCACGACGACCCCGGTGAGCGAAAGGCGTCGGACGGCGCGCGCCGCGTGGCGGAGCGTGGCTTCGGGCGAGCGATCGGAAGGGAGGGCGTTCAAAGGTTGGAAATATTCCAGGAGAGGCCGAGACGAGCGCTTTGCACGGTATAGTCGTCGCCCGTGCGGTTGCTGGCCAGATCTTCCCAACGCAGGGCGGCCACGACCCGCCAGGACCCCGAAAGGCGGCGCCCGGCGCGCAGCTCCACCGAGCCGGATTGCTGGGCGCGAAGGGTGGGATCGAGCAACGAGATGCGCTGCACGTCGTATTCCGTTAAGGAATACGTCAGGTCGAGCTCGGCGTCGTAAAGCGGACCCTCGTAGGCCAGGCCGGCGCGCACGTCCCCGCGCGCGTGGTCGTCGTAGCCTTGCTCGCCGTCGGCGACGGTGCGCCAGCCGAGCGAGGCCCGCAGCCGCCAGGCCCGTTCCGCGTCCCACGGGATGCGCAGCCGGGCGGCCAGGCGAGTCTCGTCGATCAGCCAGCGGAGGCGGGAGCCCACCACGTTGAAACCGAAGCTCGTCCGGTATTCTCGTTCGTCGTAGTCCCGCACGGAGCGGGTGTGGGAGAGGTCGCACTCGAGGCGCTCGCCATGCCACCCGAACGAGGCGGCGAGGCCGCTCTGGGCGTAGTTTTCGCTGGCGGGATCAAACTCGTCCCACTCCAACGGCGCGCTCGCGCCCAAACGCCAGCGACCCGCGGGCTGCCAGGTGGCCTGCGGGCGGAGACTCCACTGCGTGCTGACGATGCGCACCGACTCGGTGAGGATGTCGGTGACCGCCACGCCGAAATACTGGTCGCTGTAGGCGGCCTGGCCGGTCAGGCCGAGTTTGAGCTCGGGGACGGGCCGCACCTCGCCGCCCAGCACGGCGACGGCGAAACCCTGGTCGTCGAGCTGCTCGCGGTGGTGGTGGAAGGTTTCCATCTCGGCCTGCACCGAGACGAAGGCCGACCAGCGTTCGTTGTAGGGCAAGGCGAAGGCGGACCAGTCGACCTCGACGCGGGAGTAGGCGCTGGCGAGTTCGCCCTCGGGGGCGAAGAGCACGTTTTCGCGCCATCCGGTCGAGAGGGTGAGGTCGCCTTCCTGGAAAATGGCGAAAGACGACGCGGGCCCGACGGAGGTCTGGTCGTCCCAAGGATCGATGCCCAGGATCATACGATCCAGGGTGGCGTCGTCGAGGGACGACGCATCCTCGGCGCGGGCGGGCGGGCCGGCGAGGCTCAAGATGGCTAGGCAACGCAGGGGGCGGAGGCGTAGAAGTGGCATCAAGCGATGGGGCGGCGCGGGAGCCGGGGGAGAGAACGCGGGGGGGCCGGAAAACAAACACAGCACATCCCCCGGCCGGGAGGCCGGAGGACGCGCGAATCGGATCAAACGTCGCGACAAATCGGACGGACCATCGTGCCGGTCGGCGTTCGCAAACAAACGCCTCCCGACCGTGGAGATTTTCGCGACGACTCAAAGAACGTTGGGGAGCGGGCGAGGACGCCCTCAGCCACGGCGGTCGTCGCCGGCGTTTTCACGACCCTCCCGGATGTCGCGCTGAGCGTCCTTCAGCGCCTGGAGGCGGACGCGCTGGGCCTCCCGGAAGCTGGCGAGGATGGCCTCGCGATCGGCGGCGTTGGTCGCGCCGCGCAGGGCCTCGCGGAGATCGCGCTGGGCCTGCCGAAGGGCCTGCTGGGCGTCGCGGAAAGCTTGGTGGGCGGCGAGGAGTTCAGGCGGCAGCGTGGGGCGGGGGCGGTCTTCCCGGATCGAGCGGATGGCGGCGCGGATCTCCTCGGCGAGGGCTTTTTGCGCGGCGATGCGATCGGCGTTTTCCGTGCGGAAAGCCTGCGTGGCGGCACGAATCTCATCGCGGGTCGGGTCGGTGAGTTCTGCGAGCTCGGCCTTCAGCTCGGTGCGAAGGGCCTGGTTCTCGGTGCGGAAGGCCTCGATCATGGCCTTGAGTTCGGGGCTTTGCTCGACGACCTCGGGCGGGGCGCTGGGCAGATCGGTGGAAGGATCGGTTTGGGCGAAGGCCACACCGCCGGTGAGGAGGGCGCCGAAGAGACAGGTGAGGAGAAACTTTTTCATGATGGATGAGGATGACTGAGGGTTGAGGTTGATGACCGAAGTTTGAACAACGTTGCGCCCAACCCCATCGCAGCGCGTGTGCCACGCGTATCATCGGATCTACTAGTAGTTGACGCACATATAATTATGAAATACATCAGCCTGAAGGGATTTTTCCTTGGCGCTTTTGCGGCGGGAAATTGGGTGCCCACACCCATTTTCCCTGGCGGGGCGGAGGGGTGTTTGGGTGTCAGCCCCCGGAGCGAGGGGCGGAGGGACGGCGATAGCGGAGGTAGTCGCGGGTGACGCCAAGGAGGCGCGCGGCGGCGGAGACGTTGCCGCCGGTCTGCGCGAGGGCGAGGGCGATCCAGCGGTCGATGGCGGCGTCGAGTTGAAAGCCTTCCTCGGGCAGGCGCCAGCCGGGGACCAGCCAATCGGGCAAGGCGGAGGGAGCGGACGGGGCGTCGTCGGATTCGGCGGCGGGGAGCCCCGGAAAATCGATGCCGCCCTCTCCATCGTGGAGCACCAGGGAGCGCTCGAGTTCGTGCGCGAGTTCGCGGACGTTGCCGGGCCAGGGATAGGTGGCGAGGCAGCGGAGGGCGCGAGGGGTGAAGCCGGGGGAAGGCAGACGGTAGCGGCGGGCGATGGCGGAGAGAAGATGGCCGGCGAGGGCGGGGAGGTCGGCGCGGCGTTCGCGGAGAGGCGGGAGGCGCAGGCGGAAGAGATCGAGACGGTGGTAGAGGTCGGCGCGGAAACGGCCGGCCGAGATTTCGGCCCGAAGATCGGCGTTGGAGGCGGCGATGACGCGCACGTCGACCTGGATCTCCCTGGTGCCGCCGACACGACGAAGACGCCCGCCCTCGAGCACCGTGAGGACCTTGGCCTGGACGGCCGGGCTGAGACTGGGGATCTCGTCGAGAAACAGGGTGCCGCCGTCGGCCGCCTCGAAGAGGCCGATGCGGGCGGCCTTGGCGTCGGTGAAGGCGCCGCGTTCGTGACCGAAGAGTTCGGATTCGGCGAGGTTTTCGGGGAGCGCGGAGCAGTTCACCTCGATCAAGGGGCGGGCGGCCCGGGGGCCGCCGGCGTGGACGCGGCGAGCGAGGGTGGTTTTGCCCGTGCCGGTTTCGCCCTCGATGAGAACGGGAGGAGGGAGCGAGGCGGTCAGGCGACGGTCGGCGGTGAGAATTTTTTCCAGTTGCGCGGCCACAACGGCGAGACCGGTGCCAAAGAAAAAATCGTCGGAGGGCGCGGCGGGGTGGGCCGGGGAGGCGAGGTGGTTTTCGCGGCGAAGGCTGCGGCGGGCCTGGCGGCAGCGCGCGAACGCGAGGGGAACGGCGTCGAACTCGAACGGTTTGGCCAGATAATCCCCCGCACCCAGGCGAATGGCCTCGACGGCGGTGCGCACGCCGCCCTGGGCGGTCATCACGACCACGCCGGTGTTTTCGGCAAACGCGCCCGCGCGGAGGAGGTCGAGACCGAGACCGTCGGGCAGGTTCACGTCGAGGAGGGCGAAGTCGAAGGCCAGATCGGCGGCGAGACGGCGGGCCTCGGCGACGGTGCCGACGGCGTTCACGCGGGCGCCTTCGGCGGTGAGAAAGACGGCGAGCCGTTTACGCAGAAGGGATTCGTCTTCGAGCAACAAAATCTCGGCGTCGTGCAACACGGCCCCATGCTAGGGGCGAGCGGGAGTGGCGCGCAAGCGCGGGCGAAAACACTCCCCGGGCGCACATCGCCAGGCCTCGAGCGTGGTGGGAGCCGGGCTCGGTTTGGACGCCGGTCCGGGCGACTCGCTCCGTCAAACCACGTGCCTTCGACAAAGGTGGTGGTCTGCACCTCGGGCACCCCGTAAATGTTGTGTTGCAGTTGTCCCGCCAGCGGCTCGACCGCCTTCGCCCCGACATGGGCACGATTCTGGCGGACCCGGCGAACCTGCCGTCGCGCTTCTCCAGGAAGACATCCACAAACGCCACGTCCCGGGGCACCCGCACGCCCGTTTGTTGAAGAGGGGCAAAACGAAGTCGGGCGCGCTGATCCGGGCCCGGCTGCATGCTTGAGATCGGGCCGCCAAGCTGGCCCGGCTGATCCGGAGACCCGCCGGCACCTTCGACGGTCTTGGGCTCCACGGCGGGGTCCATGCCAACCTTGTCGACGCCCACCCGCCCTTTCAGATCGACGGCAATTTCGGCTACGTCGCCGGAATCACCGAGATGCTGCTGCAATCGCACGAGGTCGAGACCACCGGCGCCGTGGTCCTCGCTCCCCTGCCCGCGCTGCCCGGTGCCTGACGCGAAGGCCACGTGCGCGGGCTGCGCGCTCGGGGCGGCTTCATCTTCGATTTCGAATGGCGCGAAACCCGGCTCTCGGGCGGACGCATGTTATCCACTCTTGGCGCCCCCGCCGTCCTGCGCCGCGAAGGCAAGACGACCCCGCTCAACCTTCGCCCCGTGCGGTCCGTCGATTTGGCGGTGCCGCCGCCCTGACCCTCGAAAATCATCGTCCCGGCGCCCCCCCGCAACGCACCCATTCCGCCATTCGCAATGAACCGGTGGCCGCCTCGCCGCCGCTTCAGGTTCAAACCGAGCCGTCCGTCTGGACGCCGGCTCGTGACTTTAGGAATTTTTCCGGCGAGAGCCCGTGGACGCGTTTAAACACCCGCGAAAAGTGGTAGGGATCCATGCCGAACTCGTCGCCGACCTCGCGCACCAGTTTGCCGCTCTCCTCCAGGCGCGCCGCCGCCTGGTTCATGCGTAGACGCATCAACACCTGATAGGGCGCCTGACCGCAAAATCGCATAAAAAGGCGACTCAAGTGCGCCGGGGTGACGTGCCCCGCCGCCGCGACCGCCTCCGCCGTGGCGAGTTCCCCCGCCCGCGCCTCGAGCACGTCACGACAACGTTGATACGTCTGAAAGGCCCGCCACGCCCGCGGCTCCGCCGAGGCCGCCCCGTCCGCGATCAATTCAAGCAGCGTCTCGAGCCGCAGCGCGGCCAGCCGATCCGCCCGCAGCGACGTTTTCTGGCCGTCCGAGATCAATTGATCGAAGGCGAGCCGCACCTCGTCGTCCTTGGCCAGACGCCGGCAGGCCCCCGCCGCCAGCCCCGCCCGGCGAAGGCGGTCGCCGAACTCGTCGTCGCAAGAATCCACAAAATACTTTCGCAGCGGATTCGCAGGATCGGTGTGGATTTCATGCGCCACCCCCGGGCCATAAGCGAACACCACTCCGCGCGCCAGGCGATGCTTGCGACCGGCCAGCCGGAGAAGTCCCTCCCCTCCGGCAACAAATTCGACCGACCAGTAGGGAAAATCCTCGCGCCTTATGTGGTAGTCCGGCGCGCATCGTTCCCAACCTCCGCATACGACCTGCGCGCCGGGATGAGGGGGCGCCCCGGCTTCGCGATAAAAACGCCGCGCCTTGGTCACCTGACGCGAGATGAAGGACGGCTCGACTTGGCTCCGGCTTGGCATGCCCGAAGCCTGATTGATCGGCTCTCGGAATCAAGAATCGGCATTTATGCGCCAAATGCAGCCATGTTCGCCGGCCATCTGTTCTGGCATGATCCACCCAACCCACCCCGCTCCCTATGCTTCGCACCGGCATCCTGAATCCCGCCGTCCTGGACCTGCTCGCCCGGGTCCGCCACACCAACACCCTGGTCCTGGCCGACCGCGGCTTCCCGTTTTGGCCGGAGATCGAGACCGTCGATCTCTCGTTCGTGGACGACCTGCCGACGGTGGCCCAGCTTGTCGCCGCGCTGCGCCCGAATTTCGTCATCGGCCAGGTCTTCGCGGCCGAGGAATTGAAGTTCGCCAATGCTCCCGAAAAACTCTCCCTCCACTTGGCTGCGCTGGACGGACTGCCGCTGGTCTTTCTGCCGCATGTCGAGTTGAAGCGGCGCGTGCCCGCCGCCGTCGGGCTCATCCGCACCGGCGACACCACCCAATACGGCAACCTGATTCTCGAGTCCGCCTGACCACCGATCCCCATGAAAACCCGCACCCTCGGCGCCACCGGCGTCCAAGTCTCCGCCCTCGCCTACGGGGGCTCCTCCCTCGGCTCGGCCTTTCGCGCCATCGATGAATCGGAGGGCATCCGCTCCGTCCACATCGCCCTCGACCACGGCATCAATCTGATCGACACCGCGCCCTACTACGGCGCCACGACCGCCGAGACGGTGCTGGGCAAGGCGCTGAAGGGAGTGTCCCGCGACCGCTACGTCCTGGCCACCAAGGTCGCCCGCTACGGCCCGGAACAAAAGGATTTCGATTTTTCCGCCGCGCGCGTGACCCGCAGCGTGGACGAGAGCCTGGCCCGCCTCGGAGTCGATTACGTCGATTTTATCCAGGTGCACGACATGGAGTTTGGCGACCTCGACCAGATCGTGAGCGAAACCATTCCCGCCCTCCGCGCCGTGCAGGCCGCCGGCAAGGCCCGCTTTGTGGGCATCTCCTGCCTGCCCCTTCGCTTGTTCAAACACGTGCTCGACCGCGTCGCGGTGGACCAGATCCAGAGCTACTGCCACTACTGCCTGAACGACACCGCGCTGGCCGACCTCCTGCCCTACCTACAATCCAAAGGCGTTGGCATCTTCAACTCCGCCCCGCTGGCCATGCGTCTGCTCAGCAACGAGGGACCGCCCGCGTGGCACCCCGCCCCCGCCGCACTGCGCGCCGCCTGCGCCGAGGCCGCCGCGCTCTGCCGCGCCCGCGGTTCCGACCTCGGCAAACTGGCGCTGCAATACGCCATGGCCAATCCCGAGATCCACACCCACATCGTCGGCACCGCCAGCCCCGCCCGCGTCCTACAAAACATCGCCGACGCCTCCGCTCCCCTCGACCAGGAACTCCTCGCCGACGTCCAGCGCGTCCTCGCCCCGGTCCACAATCTCACCTGGTCCTCCGGTCGCGCCGAGAACAACTAACGCCCCATGCAAACCCTGCTAATCGACGCCCCGGGTCGCTTTTCCTACGGCGAGAAACCCGCGCCCACGCCCGCGCCCGGCGAAGTCCTCCTCCGCGTGCGGCGGCTCGGCTTTTGCGGTTCGGACCTCTCCACCTTTCGCGGCGGAAACCCGCTGGTCACCTATCCGCG
>CAMCHD010000071.1 GCA_945874545.1 Akkermansia muciniphila
AATAGGGCCGCCTGGTGGGTGCCGGAGGTCGTGTAAAGGGTGCCGTGTTGCAGGACCCGGATGGTGGCGGACGCGTTGTCCGCGCCGTTCATCTGGGCTTTGCCCGCCCCGGCGGCGGCGCCGACCCCGACATTCCACGTGCCGGTGAAACCGGCATAATTGCCGTTGAGCGTGGTGCTGCCGGTCCCGGTGCCGAGCGTCACATTGACCGTGCCGTTGCCGGACAGCGCGGAGGAGAGCCCGGTGTAGGTGACGTTGCGGGCGGTGAGATTCAGGGTCGCGTGATTGACCACGTTGCCCCCGCCGAGGGCGCCGGACGTGGCGGCGACGACCTCGCCGGCCTGGAAGGTCGCGCCGCCGGAGAACGTGTTCGCCCCGGCGAGGGTCAGCACGCCGGCGCCGGTCTTGGTGACGGCCATGCGGCTGGCGGTGGACGGGGCGAGATTGCCGTTCACCGTGACCGGACCGGCCCCGCCGAAATTCAGGGTGCGAAGCAGATTGTTGCCGCTGTTGAAATTCACCCCGGTGTCGAAGAGCAGCGGGTTGGCGGAGTGGTTGGCGAACTCGTGGGTGGTGGGGGTGGACGTGCCGCCGACGACAAAGGCGAGCGTGCCGCGCAGGGTCACCGCGCCCGCGCCGGAGTGCACGGTGACCCCGGCGGAGCGGTAGGTGGCCCCGGTGAGGCCGGTGAGCGTCACGGGGGTGGTCTGGTTGCCGGCGACGCCGAGCAGGCTGCCGTTGGTGCCGACCGCCCCGCCCACGGTCGAGGCGAGGGTAAGGTCGGTCGTCGAGGGATCGGATCCGTTGAACACCGCGTCGAAGCCGTTGGCGGTATTGGCGGCGGGGCTGTAGTTCGTGCCCTGGGCAAAATCGGTGCCGGCACCGGAAGAGCCGCCGGTCCAGATGAAGGAGGCGAGGATGTTGGCGCTCAGACCGCTCGGCGGGGTAAGGGTGTAGTTTGAGGCGGATACGCCGCCCAGGGTGGACGTGGACGTGACGGCGATCCCGTTGCCGACGGCGGCGGAGGCGAAGACGCCGGAGGCGTTCAAGGTCACGGAGTCGCCGACCTCGACGCCGGCCAGGATGCCCTGGACGTTGGCCGAGGTGCTCCCATCGAAAAGTTTGTTCCCGACCGACCACGTCGCGGTAAGGGCCTTGGGGTTGATGGTCTGGGCGGGCGCGAGGGCGGCGGAAACGCTTGGCAGGTAGAGCGGAACGCCCGGGTAGGAGGCGACGAGATCGGAGTAGGCGCCGACCGCCAGGGCGGTGTCGGCAAGGGTGATCGTGGCGCTGCCGCCGATGAGCGGCCCGCTGCCGAGCAGGGCGCCGGAGGAGCCGCCGCGGCGCAGCTCCACCGTCCCGGAAGCGGTCGACGGGCTGACGCTGGCGACGAAGGAAAGGGCGGTGCCATAGATCGTGGCCGTGCCGGTGCCCGGGGCTCGGGCCAGGGTCGTGGTGGTGTTCACCGGCGCCTCGACCACAAGCTCGAGCTTGGCCCCGTTCAGGCGCACGCGGGCGGACCCACCGGGGATGAGGCCAAGGCCGCCGACCGAGCCGCCGAAGCCCGGGGAGCCGGTGAGCGCGCCGGAGTCCTGGGTGACCAGGGTGTAGACACCCGCGCCGAGCGGGGCCGGGCCGTCGTTGATGACGGTGAGCGGGCCCGAAAGACCAAGCACGCCCGATGCGACCCGCAGCGCGGGTCGGGTGTCGTCACCCAGGACGCCGGCGGGAGCGAAGGCGAGGGTGACGGGCCGCACGCCCAGATCGACGGTGTCGCCACCGCGAAGAAGGGCGGGACCGTCGGTCGAACCGGAGGCGGAAAAGACGGCGTTGCCCGGACTGGCGAGGTCGGCATCGGCCAGGGCGGAGACGTCGAGCGTGGCGCCGGCCGCGAGGAGGAGCGCGGAATCCGCCGGCAGCCGACCGCTGGCGGCAAGCGCGAGCGTGCCGGCACGAATATCGGTGGAGCCGGCGTAGGAATTGAGCCCCGCAAGGGTAAGGGTGCCGGCGCCATCCTTGGTCAGGGAGCCCACGGTCGCGCCGAGCACGCTGGTGATGCGGGTGTCGCCCGCCCCGCCGACGGTAAGGGCGAAGAGCGTGGTGGTGGGCGAACTGGCGACCGTGCCGACATGCGACAGGTGGAGCGAACCGGCGTCGCAGTTGATCCGGCTATCCGCCGCGAGGGTGAGCAGGCCGGCGAAGGTGTTTGCACCCGCGATGCTACGCAGGGCGCCGGCGGAGGCCACACCCTGGCCTCGCAACGTCAGGGCCTCGGCGGTGGAGTAGTTCAGCGTGCCGGCGGATTCGAGCTGGAGGGTGGCGCCGTCGGCCACCGAGGTGCCGCGGTTGGTGTTTCCCAGGGCGTTGTTGACCTGCACGTTCAGGACGCCCGCGTTGATCGCGGCGGTGCCGGCGAAGTTGCTGTTCGTGGCGGTCGAGATCGTCCACGTGCCCGAGCCCTGCTTGGTCAGGAAAGTCCAGGCGACGCCGGTGGTGATGTTGGCGATGCGACCGGTGATCCGGTTGCCGGTCGAAGTGCCGTCGAGGATGAGGTAAACATCGCGTGCCGCGGCCAGGGCGGTGGTGGTGAAGTTGCCCAGGGTGAGGTTGGCGGTGGTGGGATTGAACCGCGCGCGAGTCTGGGAGTTGCCGCTGGTCCCGGTGTTGGCCAGGCTGAGGGTGGGAATGACGAGCCGGGCGTCGCCCGGGCCGGTGACGTTGAAGACGTGGGTGGTGGAGCCGGGGTAGGCGAGACCGAGACCGCCGGCCAGGGTCAACGCGGGCGCCGCACCGGCGGCGAGGGGAGCGACGTCGAAGGTGATGGCGGCGTTGGCGGTCGCCGCCGGGCTAAGGACGGGGCCGGCGAACGACGTGTCCGCGTCGGCGCGCAGGTGCAGGGCGGTGGCGTTGGCCAGGGTCAATCCGGTGGCGGAGGCGAGGGCGGACGGGTGACGAAGTTGAAGGGCCCCGGCGGATACGGACACGTTGCCCGAAAGGGGATTGGCGGCCGCGAGGGCGAGCGTGCCCGCCCCGGATTTGGTAAAACCCGAGGTGCCCGCGAGGCCGACGGCAAGGGTGGCGCTTTTGCCCGTGCCAAGGGCGTCCACCGCGAGGGACGGCGAAGCGCCGGCCAGGGTCAGGACGTTGGCCGGGTCACCGTTATCGTCGAGCAGCCAAGCGCCGGGGCTGGAGGGGGTGGTATCGCCAAAACGCAGGGCGCCCAGCGTGCGGGCCGAATCGAGGCGGACGGTGAGGTCGGCGGCGGGGTTGAGGGTGGTGAAATCCGCGGTGAAGCCGGCGCCGTCGGCGACGGTGGCGGAGGCCCAGTTGGCCGTCGTGCTCCAAAGGCCACCGGAGGTCGTGCGAATCCATACGCCGTCCGCCGCAAAACCGGTGGCGGGAAACAGCCCTGCGGCCGCGAAAAAACCGAGCCAGCCAAAGGCACGTTTGGGGCGGGAGAGCATGGGGCGGAGAAAGCGGATGGGACGAAAAAGGGGAAACACGCCGGAAGTGTGCGGAACGATTTGCCAGGGATGCGCCACGCCAGGGGGGAAGGCGCGGTGCGGGGTCGGGGATGGAGGGGGGATGCGGAGCGAGGCAAAGAGGATATTCCAACCGAACCGCTTTGGGCTACCGTGCGATTGCCCGACGCCTACGCTCCAGTGACAAGCCATGCGCATCCCCCGGCGGCCCGATGGCACCCTGCGTGTCCCGCCGCCGGGTTCAAAACCAGCTTTCACGGGTGACCGAAACCCACTCAAGGAAAGCCATAAACCACATTGATTAAAAAGTTTGCCCACCCGGCGCTTCCAGGCGTTCGCGCGTCATGGCCCGTCACGAACCAAAGCCAACGCCGCGGAACGGGAAAATTTTCCTCCGCCTGTAACCTTTGCCCGTCGAGTCGCGCCAAGCCCGGCAACCTCCATGTTCAGACTCGCGATCAAGATGCTCGTCGGCGACCGCGGCAAATACGCGTTGCTCATCTCCGGGCTCACCTTTTCCACCCTGCTGATGGCCCAGGCCATGTGCCTGTTCTGCGGCATCATGTCGTGGACCTTCTCGTCGGTGCGCAACATTCGCGCCGCGGTGTGGGTGAGCGATCCGATGGCGGAGCAGGCCAACGACAACAAACCGCTGCGCGATTCCGACCTATCGCGGGTGCGCTCCGTGCCCGGGGTCGCTTGGGCGGCGCCGCTCTACCAAAGCGCACAACAAGCCCGGCTCGAAGGCGGCGCGATCAAGGGGATCACCCTCGTCGGGCTCGATAGCTCCACGCTGGCGGGCGCGCCGGGCGAGATCATCGCGGGGCGACTAGAGGATCTTCGTCTGCCCAACACCGTCATCATCGACGAATTCGCGGTGGAGCGCTTCACCGACGCCACCGGCCGCGCCTTTGGCATCGGGGACGTTTTCGAAATCAACGACCGCGAGGCCCGAGTGGTCGGCATCTGTCGGTCCACGCGTTCGTTCACCGGCGGCCCGTATATTTTCACCCAATACGAACGCGCGTTGGATTATGCGCCGGCGCAGCGAAAGATGTTGAGTTTTATCCTCGTGGGCGTGGCGCCGGGCCACACCGACGCCGAGGTGGCCGCCGCCGTCACGGCCCACACCGGTCTGCGTGGTTGGAGCGAGGACGAGTTCATCTGGTCCACCATCCATTGGTATGTGGCCAACACGGGCATCCCCATCAACATAGGGCTCCTCGTGGTGGTCGGCTTCGTGGTCGGCATCGTTTTTTCCGCCCAGACGTTCTACGCCTTCGTGCTGGATAATCTGCGCAACCTCGCCGCGCTGAAAGCCATGGGGCTGACCGCGCGGCGACTCGTGCCGATGCTGTTTCTCCAGGCGATCACGGTCGGCCTGATCGGCTACGGTCTGGGCATGCTGCTCACGTCTGGCTTCGGTTACTTCACGCTGAGCTACGGCCGGATCGCCTTCCTGATGCCTTGGCAGGTGCCGGCCATCACCGCCGCGGCGGTCCTCTCCATCTGCGTGTTCTCCGCGCTGCTGGGCATCGTGAAAATCGTCCGCACCGAACCGGCCATCGTTTTCCGTTAAATGAACCCGGCCCCCCTTTCCTCCCCCACCGCGGGCATCGTCGCGCGCGGCCTCGACAAATGTTTCGGCGAAGGCGAAGCGCGCGTCCACGTGCTCAAGGGGGCGGATTTCACCGCGCGGTTGGGCGAGATGATGTTTCTCGTCGGGCCATCCGGCTGCGGAAAAACCACCCTGCTCTCGATCATCGCCGGCACGCTGGCGGCGGACGCGGGTGAACTCACGGTGTTTGGCCAGGATTTGCGCAAGCTGGGCGGCGACGGACTGGCGGGGTTTCGCGCGCAACGCGTGGGATTCGTGTTCCAGCAGTTTAATCTGATCCCGACCATCACCGTCGCGGAGAACGTCTCGGTCCCGCTCCTCATCACCGGGCACGCGCCCCGCGTAGCCGAGGAGCGCGCGCGGCGGATGCTGGCGCGCGTCGGCCTTGCCGACCGCGCCGACAGCCGTCCGGGAAAACTCTCCGGCGGCCAGCAGCAGCGCGTCGCCATCGCCCGCGCGCTGGTGCACGAGCCCACGCTGCTGCTTTGCGACGAGCCGACCGCCGCGCTGGATCGCGACAACGGCCAGCAGGTGATGCGGCTCATGCGTGAGGTCGCGCGCGATGCCGGGCGCTGCGTCGTCATCGTCACCCATGACAACCGCACCTACGGCTACGCTGATCGCATGGCCGAGATGGAGGACGGTCGCATCCTGCGGGTGCTCGAAGATCCGGCCGCGATCCGCGCCCACCACGGCGCGACGGCATAGGCATCCCTTTCCCTGCTTTCCCATGATCTCACTGCTTCTTCGTCGTTTCACTGTCTGGCTGGCGCTCGCCGGCCTCGGCGTGACCGCTGGTTTGGTCACGCACATGCACGCGGACCTGTCGGCCGCCGCGCCGCCTCCACCCATCACCCCGGCCTCAAATCCCTACGGCGCGGGCCTCGGGGCCGCCGGCCTGGTCGAGGCCCGTCGCGAAAACACCGCCGTCGGCGCCCCGCAGCCCGGTCTCGTGGAGTCGGTGCACGTCGCGGTGTGGGATCGCGTCGAGGCCGGCCAGCCCTTGTTCACCCTCGACGGACGCGACTTGTTGGCGGCGCTGCCGGTGCAGGCGGCGAATGTCGCGGTGGCCGAGGCTCAACTCGAGCGGCTGCGGGAGCAGCTCGCGCGACTCGAGGCGGTCGAAGACGTGCGGGCGATCACCATCGAGGAATTGCACAACCGGCGCAGCGACGTCCGGGTCGCCGAGGCGCAACTCCAGGCCGCGCGCGCGGCCGAGGCGCAGACCCGCGCCCTGCTCGAACGCCTCGTGGTGCGCGCGCCCATCGCCGGCACCATCCTGCAGTTGAACGTGCGCGCCGGCGAATACGTCTCGCCCTCCGCTTCCCCGGCGGCGCTGACCCTCGGCGATATCGAGACACTTCAGATCCGCGCCGAGGTCGATGAACAACTCGCCGGCCGCATCCGACCCGAGGCCGAGGCGACCGCCTTCATCAAGGGCGACGCCCGGCACCCGATTCCGCTCACCTTTGTGCGGATCGAGCCCTTTGTCGTGCCGAAGCGGTCGCTCACCGGCAATTCGTCGGAGCGGGTCGATACGCGCGTATTGCAGGTGATCTATGCCTTCCCGGCCGGCGAGCGGCGGGTGTATGTCGGCCAGCTGATGGACGTCTTTATCGCCGGGGAGGTGAAGACGTGAAAGCCGCGCGCTGGTTCCGCGTGGCCGCCCCGTTGCTGCTCGCCACCCTTTCCGGATGCCGGTCCGTGGGACCCGACTATCGGCGGCCGGACGTGAGCCTGCCCACCAGCTACCGACACCAGCCGACGCCCGCGGCCACGCCCCTCGCGCCCCCCACCGACACCTGGTGGACGATTTTCGCCGACCCCACCCTCGACGCCTTGCAAGCCGCCGCCATCGAACATTCGCCCACCCTGCAAGCCGCCTTGGCGGCCCGTGACGCCGCGCTCGCGCGGCGCGGACTCGATCGGGCCGCGCGCCGGCCGGTGGTCAACGGCGCCGCGGATGTGACCGTCGCGGGCGAATCCACCGAGCGCGCCGTCTACACTCCGCGCGGGGTGGAAAACGTGCGCGAGACCGGTGACAGTTACTCGCTCTCGATCGCCGCCGGTTACGAACTCGATCTGTGGGGACGGGTGCGTCGCCTGACCGAGCGCGCCGACGCCCAAGTCGAGGCCAGCGAGGCGGACCTCGCCGGGGTGCGCCTCGCCTTGGCGGGCGACGTGGCCGCGAGTTATTTTCAGGTGCGCTCCGCCGAAGCCGAGGCCCGCGTGCTGGAGGAACGCATCGCCAGCCAGCGAGAAACCCGGAGCCTGCGCGCGTCCCGCCGGGCCGGCGGCTTCACCTCCGAGGTCGAGGTGGCCCGCGATGACGCCGAGTTGCACGCGCTCGTGGCCGACCTCGCCGAGGTGCGCCGGCGCCTCGACCTCGACGCCAATGTGCTGACCCTCCTCACCGGGCGCGCCGAGCCGCTGCCGCCGGGTGAAGCGGTCCTCCTGCCCGAGGTGCCGGCGGGTGTGCCCGCCGAGTTGTTGCGACGCCGGCCCGACGTCCGTTCCGCGGAGGCGCAGCTCCATGCCCGCACCGCCGAGATCGGCGCCGCCCAGGCCGCGCGCTACCCGACCATCCAGCTCACCGGCGGCGGAGGCTTTTCCAGCTCCGAGTTCGATGCCCTGTTTGACCGCCCCGGCCAATCCTGGGGCGTGGGCCCGTCCTTGAGCGTCCCCTTGCTCGATGGCGGTCGCGGCAAGGCCCAGGTCGCGGCCGCCCGCGCGGCGGCCGCCCAGGCCGAGGCGGTGTTTCGCCAGCAACTGCTCGTGGCCTGCCGTGAGGTCGAGGACGCGCTGGTCGAGGCGCGGGGCCGGGCCGAACGCGAGGCGGCGCAGCGACAGGCACGCGCGGCGTCCGAGGAAGTGTTGCGCCTGACCCGGCTACGCTACGACCACGGCCTCGTTTCCTACTTCGAGGTGCTCACCGCCCAACGCGCTCTGCTCGATCTCGATCGTTCGCTCGCCGCCTTGGCGAGCCAGCGCCAACTCGCCGCCGTGCGCCTCGTCCGCGCCCTCGGTGGCGCGTGGCAGACCTGATTTTTCCCTATGATCACCAACCGTGCCTGCCTTCCCTTCAGCGGCTCCCTGCTGCTTCGACTCGTATCGTTGCTGTCGCTCGCGCTCCTCGCGTTTGCGCCGGTCGCCCTTCGCGCCACCGAAACCCCCTCGCTACCGCCCGGACGCTATGCCCTTGATCGCGATTCGCTGCGCGCGTTCGAGGAAGCCTTGAAAGGGGCGATCAAAGAGCTACCACCCATTCCCGCCCAGCGGAGGATCGCGCTTCGTCGCCTGCGCGATCGCCTGAATCCACCCACGGAGATCGTGCTCGCCTCGTCCGAGGCCGGTTGGGCAGTTCAGCTCGGCGAACACCAATTCCCCGCCATGCAGCCTGGCGCCGAGCCGGTTGAATGGACCAGCAAGGACGATCAGAAGGCACAGGTCTCGCTACGTTGGCGCGACAACCTGTTGGAGCAGACCGTCGCCTCGGGCGAACGCACCAGGTTCAACGCTTTCTCGTTCGATTCGGCGAAGAAGGTCCTCCGGGTGGAAATGCGGTTTCTCGGCTCCCAGCTCCCCCAGCCCGTCGTCTTTACCGTGAATTACCTTCCGCCTCCCGACACGGCTACGACGACCGCCGTTGAGTAACTGGCAAAGACCGTGCATGGCTCATGAATGGCCAAGGCCTCTCAAGAACGATGGGCGCGGGAGCGGGTGACGAACGACACGCTCGCCCTTGTCGCCGCCGCCCGCGAGGGCGACGAGAGTGCGCAACGCCGTCTCATCCACGCCTACCAGGAGCGCATCGCGGGGTTCGTCTACACCGTGATCGGTTCGACGGCGGACATCGACGACATCACCCAAAATGTCTTGCTTCGCATGCTCGAGGGGCTGCCGAAACTGCGCGAAGACACGCTCTTCGAGGCCTGGCTGTTTCGCCTCGCGCGCAACACCTGTCTCAGCCACCTGCGGAGCTCGCGCTGGCGGCGGTTCTTTTCCCCGCTCGAAACGAGCCACAGCGAAACGATCGCGGCCCCGCGCGACCACGATCCCGCGCTGGCCGACGCGCTCCAGCACGCGCTGCGGCAACTCAGTCCCACCGATCGGGCGATCCTCGCGCTGGCGGCGGACGGGCGCAGTCACGAGGAGATGCAACAGTCCGTTGGCAAATCCCTTGCCGCGATCAAAGTCATGCTGCACCGCGCGCGGGAGCGGCTAAAACGTCACTATCACCACCCCGACCATGCCTGAAAAAGACCCCTGGCCCCACCTGCAACGCCGCGCCGCCGCGCACTTGCGCGGCGACCTGGCCGATCGTGTGCTCCGCCGGCACCGGCTCGATCGGGTCGGCCGGCGGGAGGCGTGGTTGAGTCTCGGCCTGGCCGCGCTCACCGCGACCGCGGGCGCCGTGGCCGTGGTGATAATCGGTCAGCGCTTCACCGCGGTGGAAAACGCCCGCAACTACGCGGCCTGGAGCGAGGTCGCCACCCACACCAGCCTGATCGTCCGCCTCCCATGAAAACCCGCCTTATCGCCGTTGTCTCCGCCGTGCTCGGATTTTTCGCCGGCGCGGTCGCCTGCTTCGTGGCGCTGCGCGCCGGTCGCCTGCCGCCGCCCCCGGCGACGTTGTTTTCCGAATACCGGGATATTCTGCGTCTGCACCCCCTGCCGGACTCGCCCGCAGACCGCGTGGCGATCTTTCGGCAAGCGATGCAACTCTGGCCGAGGATCGAGCAATACCGGCGGGATCTGGGCGCCATCGATGAGCAGTTTCGGAACCGGATCGGCGCCGCCCTCACGCCCGAACAGCAAACCGATTTTACGCGGCTGGTCGCCGAACGACGCCGCCAGATGGACGAGTTCCGACAACTCGCCGGGAACCCGGCGGCGCTGGCCACCGGGAGCATCCCGTCCCGCTCGACCCTGCGTGAGGGGCTGTTGCTGGAACCCCTGATCGGAGTGGCCTCCATCGTGCAGGTCGGCACCGTGCTCGATTTGCTGACCGCGCGTCTCGACTTGACGCCGGAGCAACAGGCGCAGGTCCGCGCGCTGCTGGTCGAGCGTCGCACCCGATTTCTCGAGTTCATGGACCAAAACCCACCGCCCAGCATGAGCCTGGGCACGATTTTTCAGCCGGACAAAAAGCCCTCGAATTGACCGGCAAGCGACCTCCGGACCCGGCGCGCCGGGCACCCGGGTTGTCGATCTCTCCTTGACCCGGATACCGGGGTTAACGCATCGCCGGCCGCAGCTCGCGCCGGAGCGCGCCGGCGAGGATCACCTGCTCGCGGCAGGCGGCGTGGATCTCCTCCGGCGTGACCGGCGTCGGCGTATCGACCCGAAAGGCCACCCGCAGGGCCGCGCCTTCGGGGAACTTCGCCGTCTGGAGGCGACGCGACACCTGCGCGAGCAGGCTCCCGGAGCGCGATTCGATCACCAGGAACACCGTCTCGCCCGCCGCGCCGTCCGCATAGACCACCGCCACGCCGAGCGCGTCCGGCGGAAGCGTTTTTTCGATCTCCGCCGCGTCGCAAACCGTGAGCCCGAAACGCTTCGCCCAACCGTCTTGATTGTTATCCATCCGCGACTGTCCGCGACGCGCGCCGGCAAGACAACGCGTTTGTCGCCCACCGTGCCGATCACCCGCGCCAGGTGAAGGCGTGGCACAGCGCGACGCCGGCCGCATCGGCCTCGTCGCTCGCCAGCATGCGCCCGTGCCCGAGCAAGGCCATGACCGTCCGCGCCATCTGCTCCTTGCTCGCCCGGCCCGCGCCGACCACCGCCTGTTTCACCCGGAGCGGCGCGTATTCCCACACCTCCTCGTGCCCGTGCACCGCCGCCGCCGCGATCGCCGCCCCGCGCGCCGCGCCGAGGATCTGGGCGGTCTGGAAGTTCTGCACGTAGATGGTCTGCTCCAACGCCACGTGCCGCACCGCGAAATCGGTCAAAAACGCCGTCACCGCCGTCGAGATTTCCCCCAGCGCGAAGGCCATGCTCTTTTTCGGATGCACCGTGACCGTGCGGCAGCGCAGCAAAACCGGCGCGCGACCGGGGAGAAACTCGACCAGCGCGAGACCTGTCCCGCGCAGCGAGGGGTCGACGCCCAGCACCTGGCCGGAAAACGACACCCGCATCGCGCCCGCCAACGGGTGCGCGGCCGGTCCCGCCGCTGCCCGCACCGCGCTGACCGGCACGACCGTGCCCACCGGCACGCCCTTGAGCCCGCCGCCGGCCCGCCCGGCCTTCGCGCCCACGCCGCCGCCCGCCAGCTTCGCCGCCCACATCTGCCTGACGTTTTTGGAGGCCATGTCGTGCGGGTCAGCCTCAGCCGATCAGGAGCTTCAGTCCAGCCGCCGCGCTGAAAAGCAGCGCCAATCGTTCGAACCAAGCCTGCGAAACCCGCGGCAACACCCAGCGCCCAAACCAGGCCCCGGCAAAAACCGCCGGTGCGAGCGCGAGATTAAAGCCGAGGCTGTCCACCGTGATGAGGCCGAGCCCGGCCATGAAGGGGACCTTGAAGAGATTGAGCAGGAGAAAAAACACCGCGCTGGTGCCGACGTAGGCCAGCTTGGGCAGTCGCATCGCCAGGAGGTAGATCGCCATCAGCGGCCCGGCCGCGTTGGCCACCAGCGTGGTGAACCCGGCCAGCACGCCGATGGTCGGCGCGAACCACGCACCCTGCTCCGCCACCGCCGCCGGATCGGCGAGCGCGGCCGGCGCGGCGGCCCGTTTCCGCCACAGGTGCAGCACCACGAGCGTGAGAATGATACCGCCGACCAGCAATTGAGCCTGGCGGTTGTCGAGCCGTCCCAGCGCCACCGCGCCGAGCCCCACGCCCGCCGCCGTCCACGGGAACAGCCGCCAGAGGTGTTTCCACTCGGTGTGCCGACGGTAAGAAAACACCGCCACTAGGTCGCCGCAGATCAACAGCGGCAGCACAAAGCCGCTGGCCTGCCGGGTGGGCATGAGGTTGGCAAAAATCGCCACAAAGAGCATGCCGATGCCGGGCACGCCGGTCTTGGACAGCCCCACGATCAAAGCGGCAAAAACCGCCAGCGCCCAGCCGAAGGCGTCGAGCGTCACAAGCCGCCTTCCCGCGCCGTAAAAGCGCCCGCCGCCACCGCGTAGACCTCCCACGCCCCGAGTTCGGCGTCGGGCAACTCGGTGCCGGTGGCGAGGACCTGCCGCTCCTCCCCCAGCGCGGCCCAAAAACGCCGGCGCCGCGCCGGATCGAGCTCGCCGAGCACGTCGTCCGCCAGCAGCACCGGCTCGATGCCGGTGCGTTCCCGCACGAGGGCGACCTGGGCGAGACGCAGGGCAAGGACTAGGCTGCGTTGTTGTCCCTCGGAACCGTAGTCGCGCGCCGCGCGTCCGCCGACCCGCAGCACCAGATCGTCGCGGTGCGGGCCGGAGAGCGACGAGCGAAACGCGAGGTCGCGCACGCGGGCCTTCTCGAAGTGCGCGCGCCATGCGGCGGGGTCGCCATCGCCGGGCTCGGCGTCGGCGGCGTAGGCGAGCGACGCCGGCTCGGCCTCCGCGCTCAGGCTCGCGTAGGCGGCGGCCACGTGCGGCGCGAGCGAAGCTAGGCCGGCGCGCCGTCCGGCGGCGAGGGCCGCCGCCGCGTCCGCCAGCGGCGCCTCGAAGGCGGCGAGTTCGGCGGTGGGCGCCTGCCGTTTCAGCAACTGGTTCCGGCCGTCGAGGGCGCGATGGTAAGCGGTCAGGGCGCGCAGGTAACCGGCGTCCACCCCGGCGAGGGTGAGATCCAGCCAGCGTCGCCGCAGGGCCGGCGCGCCGCGCACCAGTTGTTGATCCTGGGACGAGAAAACGACGGTCGGGAAGCGACCGAGAAAGTCGCCGATGCGCGCCACTCGTTCTCCGTCGCAGGTTACCTCGCGGCCGCCGGGGCGGAGGGTAATGACCACGCGGCTGGGGCCGAATTTCTCGTGGTCGAACTCCGCCGCCAGCGCGCCCTCGCGTTTGCCTTGGGCGATGAGCAGGGCGGTATCGGCGGTGCGGAAGGAGCGCAGCGCGGTCACGAAGCCGACCGCCTCGAGCAGATTGGTTTTCCCCTGCCCGTTCGCCCCGACGAAGAACTGCTGCCGCCCGGAAAACGAAAACTCCGCGAACGGGATGTTGCGCAGGTTTTGCAGGGTGAGGCGGCGGAGACGCATGCGAGAATTGATGGGCACGAAAAGCGCCGTGATCTGCGGGCGCGACCCAAAGTTTTTATTTCACGCCCGGCTCGCCTCTTGCCTGAGCCGAAGGGATGCCGTCAAAGTCGGGATCCGTATTATGGCCCGCGCGAAATCCTCCCTGTCTTCGTCTCAGTGTGCCGAAGCTGCTGAACGGGGAGTTGAACGTGGCGGCGGCGTCAACCACGATGGGGGGGGTCTGTATGAAATTGCCCAGCGACGATGAAATCCTTGCCACGCTCGACCGTTTGGCGGGCGCGGTGGCGGATGAGTTGGAGTCACCGCACCTGGAGTTCAAGCCGTGGACAAACGCCAAGGAAGAGATGCGCGTGGCGTTGGAGTATACGGTGTGTTTCGCCAACGCGGAGGGCGGCGTGATGGTCTTCGGTGTTGCCGACAAGACGCGCGGGCGCGCGGCGGCAATTCACGGGGCCAAGGGCTACGACCTCGATGTGTGGCGGCGTGGCATTTTCGACGCGACGCGACCGCATCTGCCGGTGGAAGTCAGCGAACTCGCGGTGCCGGAAGGCACGGGTCGGTTGCTGCTCGTGCGCGTGCCCGCCGGGGAGAATCCGCCTTACGGCACGACACAGGGCACTTTCAAACAACGCATCGGAAAGAACTGCATGCCGCTGGATCCGGCGTCGTTTCAGCGCGGGCGAATCGCCAGCGGCGCGCTGGATTGGAGCGGGCAACCGGCGCATGGCGTGCGGCTGGCCGATCTCGATCCGGTTGAGATGGGCCGGGCCCGGGCCATTTTGCGCGGCAAGAATCCCGAGTCGGATTTGCTGCGGGCGAACGATGCGGATTTTCTGAAGGGTTTGGGCGCGATGCGCGCGGGGCAGGTCACGCATACGGGGTTGCTGCTCTTCGGCCAGGCGGAGGTAATCGCGGCGCACTGTCCGCAGGCGCAGGTGCATTACGTGCATCAGCCGAGCGACACGGCGGCGGCACGCAACGACCAGTGGCGCGTCGGTTTGCTGCTGGCGCTTGAGCGGATCGAGCAGACCTTCAGCGGCCCGGCCAATCCCGAGGAGGAATTGTCGGTCGGTCTTTTCAAGCTGCGGGTGCCGGCGTTTCCGTTGGATTCCGTGCGCGAGGCCGTGCTGAACGCGCTGACGCACCGTAATTATGCCGATCCCGGCGAAGTGTTGATCCGGCATTCGAAACGTGAGGTGGTGGTAACAAGTCCAGGCGGCTTCGTCGGCGGCATCACGTTGGAAAATTTTCTCCGGCACGAGCCGGTGGCGCGCAATCGCACCCTGGCGGATGCGCTGGTGCGTTTGCGACTAGTCGAGGCTGCAGGCATGGGCCGCCGTCGCATGTGGGTGCAGGCACTTAGTCTCGGCAAACCCGCGCCGCGCCCCGAATCAGACGGCCATCGGGTGACGCTGCGATTGTTCAACCCGGGCTGCGATACGGCGATGGCCGGACTTGTGTCGCGGCTGAACCAAGAAGGCCAGGACATCGGACTAGACACACTGCTCGTTCTCTCGCATCTGCGCGCACACCCCTACATGGATGCCGATGCGGCGGCGCGGTTGTTGCGGGTGGATGCCGATGAAGCGCGGCGGTTGCTGGACGAATTGGGGCCGTCCGGACTGGGGCTTTTGGAACGAAAGTCGCATACACGTTCAGCTACTTTCCACCTCGCGAAAGGCATCGCGCGCGAACTGCTTGGCAAGGCGGCCTACACGAAGACACGCGGGCTGAACCCGATCCGCTATGCCGAAATGGTGCGGGAATACCTGAACGACCACCCTAACATCTCGAACCGGGAAGTCCGAGAGTTGCTGGGGCTGGGAGAGTCTCCCACCGCGCAGGTGGAAGCGTCTCGCTATTTGAAAAAGTGGTCAGGGCCGTCCGGTTTCCTCAGCGCTGAGGGGAGCGGGTCAAAGCGTAGCTACCGGCTCAAGGAGTTATCTTAGCAATAAACTTAGCATCTCCACTTTCCTCATGCTCTGCGCCTGTGAGATGCTATCTTCTCCAAACACTTACCGATCTTAGCAGCCATCTTAGCAGTCGGAGGCGCGCGCGGCGGCGAGGGCGGTGTC
>CAMCHD010000072.1 GCA_945874545.1 Akkermansia muciniphila
CTGGTTTGCCTGCGCCGGGACGTCACGGACCGCACCCTGGAGGCCATCGCGATTTTCGAGGCCGGGCTGGAGCGGTTTTATCAACAGGACTGGGACGGGGCGCTGGAAAAATTCGAGGCCAGCGCCGCGTTGGAGCCGCGCCAGCCGGACCCGGCGGCCGGCGTGTCGAGCAATCCCTCCCGCGTCTACCAGCGCATCGTCGCCGAACTTCGCGCCGCCCCGCCCGGGCCGGGCTGGAACGGCGCCTACGTGATGCACGAAAAGTGAAGCCGGCGGCGCGCGCCTCCCGGCTTCAGGCGCGGCTCGAATACAACGCCACCAGGGCCGCGCCGATCGCCTGCGAGAGCTCTCCGAGGGTGGCGGGCACGATGCGCAGGCGTTCGCGTTGGGCGGGGAAGAGGTAGGGCGCGGCCGCCTCGCGGATGCCGTTCAGGTAACGCTCACGGAACTCCGGCGTGGTGCTCTCGGGGTCGATCAGGCCGCCGCCGATCACCACGATGCCGGGGTCGAGGGCCATGGCGAGATTGGCCACGTGCAGGCCGAGCGCGCGCGCCTGGGTGTCGAAAATCTCCAGCGCCAGGGCGTCGCCCTTCTGGGCCCGGCCGCGTAGCGAAAGGGCCTTGTGCTTGGGGGTGTCGGTCGACGCCCCGAGTTCGTGACCGGCGTGGCGGGGCAGGAAAAAGTCGAGGTATTGCGGCAGCCCCGAGATGGTGGAGTAGGCTTCGATGCAGCCCCAGTCGCGCCCGCAGCCGCAACGAAACGCGGGCACCTGTTCCAGGCCGCCGCCGAGCAGGTGCAGCGGCACGGGCATGTGGCCGGCCTCCATGCCGGCAAACTGGTCGCCGGTGAGGGGCAGGCCGCGGGCGTCGATGTAGGCCGCGCCCAGGCCGGAACCGGGGGCGAGCAGGAGCACGGTGGCCTGGCTGTCGCCCCGCACCCGCGAGGCCTCGCCGACGCCGCCGAAGTCGCCGTCGTTGCCCGCGTGCAGCGGGATGGGCCGGCCCGCCGCCCGGGCCAGCGCGGCGGCGTAGTCGGAATGGAAGTCCCACCCGACGAAACTCTCCGGCAGGTTGGCCGACTTCGCCAGCACGCCGTAGCGCTGGTAGGGGCCGGGCAGGGCGAGGCCGGCGGCGGCCACCCGATCCCAGGACAGGCCGTTGTCGCGCAGAAAGCCTTCCGCGCCCTCGATCCAGCCGGCGATCACGGCGGCGGTGCCGAGCTGCGAATTGGTCGAGCTCTGACGCAGCTGGCGCGAGATCGGCTCGCCGTCGGCGAAGACGCCGCCGGTCTTGGAGGTGGTGGCGCCGGAATCGGTGCCGAGGAAAACGTCGCGGACGGGCGGGAGGGACATGGGGGAGGCGGGAGGCGGGTTCGGGGGCGGGCGGGAAAAACGGGCGGGCCTACGCGGCACCGTGGCACTTCTTGTATTTTTTGCCCGAACCGCAAGGGCAGGGATCGTTGCGGCCGACCTTGGGCGACTCGCGCCGGACCGGTTGCACGACCGGGTTGACCACGCCGGCGTAGACCCAGCGGCCCTCCTCGCGGATGAATTTCGCCTTTTCCACGTGTTTGCGTTCCTCGCCGCCGATGCTGAAACGCGCCACGAAGTCCACCGTGCCCTCCTGGTCCTCCGCCCCGCCGCCCTCGGTGGCGGCGATCTCCAGGCCGAGCCAGGAGGCGGATTCGGCCCATTCGCGGGCGTCCTTGAGGCTGAAATCCGCCCGTTGCTCGGCGGACAGGGAGTTTTCCAGGTGCCGGTAGTCGCGTTTCACGTAGGCGGTGTAGCGCGAGCGCATCAGCGCGGCGGCGGTCGGCGCGGGGGCGCCGGCGAGGATGGGGCCGCAGCACTCGGCATGGGCCAGGCCGGAGCCGCAGGGGCAGGTTTCGGATTCGGGGGCGGGAACGGAAGTCGACATCGAACGCGTATGGCGGCGGGCCGGACCGGCGGCGGCAAGTGCGGAAACGCGGTCGGCGGTCGCGGTTTCGGGTTGAAAGCGCGCCCGGCTTGCGCGGCACTCCCCGCTTCGCGGTTCAGAAAACAAATCCTTTCAACCCATCCCCCACTATGGCCGGCGTCGGAAAATTGCTCAAACAAGCCCAGAAAATGCAGCGCTCGATCGAGACGCTCCAGGCCCAGCTGGCGGCCCGGGAGTTCGATTTTTCGCGCGGGGGCGGCGCCGTGCAGGTGAAGGTCAACGGCGCCGGCCACTTCGTCGCCCTCAAGATCGACGCCGAGTTTTTGAAGGAGGACGCCGCGACCGTGTCGTCCGAGATCCTCGCCGCCGTGCAGGAGGCCGCCGCCGCGGCGAAAAAGTTCAACGAGGAGGAGATGCAGAAGGTCACCTCCGCCTTCCAGATGCCCGGCATGTTCTAGGCCGGCCGGGCGCGCCCGCCGCGCCGCCGCGTTCGCCCGCCCCGTGACGCCCGCCTTTGATCAACTGCAGCAGGCCCTGAAGCGTCTGCCCGGCGTGGGGTATCGCTCGGCGGAGCGCATGGCCCTGCACCTCCTGGTGGAAAAACCCGGCCGCCTGCGCGAGCTGGTGACCGCGCTCGAGACGGCGGCGCGGTCGGTGCGGCGCTGCGCCCGCTGCGGCAACCTGGCCGAGGGCGAGCTCTGCGCGGTGTGCGCGGACACCCGTCGCGACGGCGCGGTGGTCTGCGTGGTCGAGCACGTGCCCGACCTGGTGGCGGTGGAGCGCTCGGGCGCCTACCGCGGGAGTTACCATGTCCTGCATGGCCGGCTCTCGCCGATCAACGGGGTCGGTCCGGCGGAGCTGAACTGGGCGTCCTTGCAAACCCGGCTGGAGGGCGGGGAGATCCGCGAGCTCATCCTCGCGCTGGGCAACGACGTGGAGGGCGAGGCGACCTGCCATTTTATCCAGCAACACCTGCCGGCGGGCGGGGCGGTGCGGGTCTCCCGTATCGGTTTCGGCCTGCCCAGCGGCGGCGGGGTGCTCTACGCCGACGCGGTCACCCTGCGCAGCGCCTTGGAGGGGCGGAGGGACTACGCGTGAGCGCCGCGCCCGAAGTCGACGCGCGGCCGGCGGTCGGACGTTTGGGCGCGGGGTGGGGGAGGGTGCGCGCCTGGTCCGAGGCGGAGCGGGCGGCGGGGGCGGCCTTGGTCGCGGCCGGGCTGGCGGTGGCGGCCTGGGCGGCGCGCCTGTGGCCGGAGTGGAGCCGCAATCCCGATCTTTCCCACGGTTTCCTCGCCGTCCCGGCGGTCGTCCTGCTCTGGCTGCGGGCCGGGGAGGACGCGCCGGCGGCGCGCGGGCTCGGCCCCGTGGTCCAGACCACGCTGGTGCTGGCGGCGTCCCTGGCGCTGGGCGGCGCCGCGCTGCTTTCCGCGGTCTACGCGACGGCCCTCGGCTGGCCGGCCGCGCCGACGCTCTTTCTCGCCACCGCGGCGGTCGCGGCGGCGGTGGCGCTGGCGGCCCTGCTCGCGGCGGGTCGCGCGGTGCGCTGGATCGCGCCCGGCTGGCCCGCCCTGGTGTTGCCGGCGGTGGTGTTGCTCAGCGCCCCGCTGCCGCCGGGCACCTATTCCCGTCTCACCCTGGGCCTGCAAAGCGGCATCACCGTGGGGGTGGTGGAGACCCTACGCCTCTTCGGGGTCGCCGCCATGCGCGCGGGCAACGTCATCAATCTCGGCACCACCTCGGTCGGCGTGGAGGAGGCGTGCAGCGGGGTGCGCAGCCTCGTCTCCTGCGTGCTGGCGGGCCTGGTCTTGTCCGCCCTGCTGCTGCGCTCGCCCTGGCGCCGCGCCTTGCTCGTGGGGCTGGCGGCGCCGCTCGCATTGGCGACGAATTTCGCCCGTTCCCTCGCGCTCACCCTGCTGGCCCGGGAGGGCGTCGACATCGCCGGATTCTGGCACGACGCGCTGGGCTACGCGGTGCTGGGGGTCACGGCCGGGGCGCTCGCCGCGCTCGCGTTTTTTTTGGAGGAGGCCCCGGTGCGGACGGTGGCGCGCGGGGTCGAGCCCGTGAACGGATACTGGAAACCCGCGAGCGTGGTCGCCCTCGCCTCCCTCGCCCTGGCTTTTGCGTGGGTCGGGCAACTGGTCGCGCGCACCCGGTTCGGCGTGCCGGCGGTCGCGACGCCGCCCGATCTCGGGCGGCTGGTGCCGGAGGCGGCCGAGGGGTGGGCGGTGACGACCCGCACGGACCTCGGTCGTTTCGCGGGCATCCTGCGCACCGACCACCTGCTCGAGCGTTCCTTTTCGAAAGTCGGCGCGGACGGGCGGCGGGTGCAGTTGACCATCTACGCCGCCTGGTGGCCGGCCGGGGCCTCGTCGGTCAGCGAGGTCGCGACCCACACCCCCGAGGCCTGCTGGCCGGGCGCGGGTTGGACGCTTCTGCCCGAAGGCACGGCCCGCCGGTCTTTGGAGCTGGCGGACGGCCGGGTGGCGGACGAGGCCGAGCAGCGCGCCTTTGTCGGCAACGGTTACCCGCAGCACGTCTGGTTCTGGCACGTGGTCGACGGCGCGCCGCTCGGGCCCTTCGAGCCGAGGTCGTGGCGGCAGCAGTTGCGGTTGTTTTTTGAACGGGGGACTCGTCGGGATGAGCCCCAGGTTTTTGCCCGGCTTTCCAGCAACCGGGAGTGGGGTGCGATCGCCGGCGAGCCGCTGGTCGGGGAGGCGCTCGCGGGTCTGGCCCGTCTCGGGGTGCCGCTGCGCGCCCCCGGTCCCGTCGATGGGCCGCCGGCGGCGGAGTGAGGTCCGGGGCAAAAGGGGATTGCACGGCGCCCGCGAGGGGCTAGCACTTAACCCCACGTCGGTCGGCGGGTGTAGTATAACGGCTATTATGCGTGCTTCCCAAGCATGAGACGAGGGTTCGACTCCCTCCACCCGCACCACGTCCGGCGCTACCGGGCGCCCAGCGCGACGATGCGGTCGAAGTCGGCCTTTTCCAGCGGCATCACGGACAGGCGGCTCTGGCGCAGCAGGGGCAGTTCGGCCAGGCGCGGATCGGCCTTGATCGCGGCGAGCTCGACCGGGCGGGGCAGGGACGCGCCGAGCTTCAGCTCGACCGCCGACCAGTCGCCCTCGGTCGCGGAGGGATCGGGAAAGTGTTCCTTCGCCACGGTGGCGGTGCCCATCACGGCCTTGGTGGTCACGCTCGCGTAGAAGAGCACCGGGTCGCCTTTTTTCATCGCGCGGAGGTGGTTGCGCGCCTGGTAGTTTCTCACCCCGTCCCACACGGTGCGTTTGTCGCGCAGGAAGGTCTCCCACGCGTAGGCCTCGGGTTCGGTCTTCACCAGCCAGTATCGGGTTGTCATACGGTCCGGGGATCAATGCCGTTGGCGGCGTGGATGCAACTCCGCCCGACAACCCGGATCCCGCCCTCGTCGCCCGCGCCGAACGCGCCCGGGCGGTCATATGGATCGTCACCGCGGCGATGGCCTTGTTGCCGGTCTTGCTGTTCGTCCTCTTTCACACCTAATCGCCGGCGCCCATGAACAAGACGCTTCTGCCCATACGCCTGTTTTTTGTCCTGGTCTGCGCGGCGGCGGGGTATCTGGTGTGCCTCAGCATCCGGGAATGGGATGGGCACCGTTTGGTCGCCACCACGGTCGGCCTGCTGCTCGGCCTCCTCTTTGTTTTGGTCGATATCATGCTGAAGGGATTTTCCCTGCGCGGGCTCTCCGCCATCACCTTCGGCCTGGGCGTCGGCCTGCTCATTTCCCACTTCCTCAGCGTCTCGCCGATTTTGGAAGAGGGGAATCCGCAGGTCCGGTTTTTGGCCCAGATGGGGCTGTTTCTCGGCGCGACCTACCTTTGCACCGTCATCGCGCTGCGGGGCAAGGATGAGTTCAACCTGGTCATCCCCTACGTGCGTTTTGTGCCCCACGAGGTGGATGTGCCGCTCGTGCTGGTGGATACCAGCGCGTTGATCGACGGTCGGGTGGCCCGGATTTGCGCCTGCGGGTTCGTGCCGGGCGCGTTGATCATACCGCAGTTTGTCTTGCGGGAACTGCAGGCCATCGCCGATTCGTCGGACTCGACCCGCCGCGCGCGAGGCCGGCGCGGCTTGGACGCGCTGGGCGAACTGCGCAGCATCAAACGTCTCGACCTGCGCATCCACGAGAGCGAGGCGAAGCGCAGCGAGGTCGAGGCCAAGCTGGTGTTTCTCGCCTCTTCGATGAAGGCCAAATTGCTCACCATGGACCAGAACCTGGCCAAGATGGCGGGTTTCCAGGGCGTGGTTTGCCTGAATCCCGGGGAACTCGCCCGCGCCTTGCTGCCCAGTTACCTGGTCGGGGAGATCATCGACATCGATCTGGTGAAACCGGGCAAGGAAGAGGGCCAGGCGGTGGGTTACCTGCCGGACGGCTCCATGGTGGTGGTCAACGACGCCCGCGAGGCCATCGGCAAGGTCGCCGCCGCCGAGATCATCAGCGTCATGCCGTCGGGCAACGGCCGCATCATCTTCGCCCGGCATCTGATTCGCGACGCGGGGTGAGGGGCCGGGTCGGCGCCGCCACGGCCAGAAACGACGCCAGGGCGGGCTCGGGGCCGGTCGCCGCCGCGCTCCAGCCGACCACCAGCCGGCTCTCCGGCGCGGGGCCGTCGAGCGGCCGGAAAGTCACGCCCTCGGGCAGCGGCCGGGCCTCGCTCGGACACATGAAGGTCGCCCCCAGCCCGGCGCGGACCAGGCCGACCGCGTTTGCCCGGGGCCAGACCTCCTCGGCGATGCGCGGGGTCACGCCGGCACGCGAAAACGCCGCCAGCACCCGGTCGTAAAAGCCGGGGTTGTGCGTCCGGGGGAAAAGCACCCAGGGCACCTCGGCGAGGTCGCGCAGGCGGAGGCTCGGGCTCCCCGCCAGGGCATGATCCGCGGGCAGCAGCACGCCGTTTTTTTCCCGCAGCAACTCACGGGTTTTCAGGCCCGGAGTGGTGGCGTCGGGATGGAAAAAACCACACGCGACCTCCCCCGCCGCCAGGGCCGCGAGCTGCATCGAGGTGGGGGATTCGTTCAACTCCAGTCGTATCCGCGGATAGGCCCGGTGAAACTCGCGCAGGATGGCGGGCAGGACGGTCGCCATCGCCAACCCGGTGAAGCCCACCCGCACCCGGCCGGTTTCCCCCTCGGCGAGCGCCCGCAACTCGCCCGGCACCGCCGCCAGCCCGCGCAGGATGGGCTCGACCCGCTCGGCCAAGGCCCGGCCCGCCGCGGTGAGCTCCACCTTGCGCCGCGAGCGAACAAAAAGCGCCGCACCCAGCGCCGCCTCCAGTTGCGCGATCTGCCGGCTCAGGGCCGGCTGCGCCACCGCCAACTCCTCGGCAGCCCGGCGAAAATGCAGGGTGCGCGCCACCTCGCGGAAGTAGACAAGGTGGCGCAGCTCATAGGGAAATTGATACTCCCGGGGCATCACCGGAGGAGAAACAAGTATTTCCAGGCAACGCAATCTCCTGCTAACCTCATCGTCTGCGATCAATCCACCGTCCTTTCGTTTTCCCTTCTTCCACCATGTCCGCCCAACCTCGATCCCTCTTCGAAAAAGTGTGGGCCGCCCACGCGGTCCGCACCCTCGCCAACGGCCAGACCCAGCTGCTCATCGGCACGCATCTCATCCACGAGGTCACCTCGCCCCAGGCTTTCGGTATGTTGCGCGACCTCGGCCTCCAGGTCGCCTTTCCCCATCGCACCTTCGCCACGGTCGATCACATCGTGCCGACCAATGAACTGGTGGAGCCCTACCGCGACCCGCTCGCCCAGGCCATGATGGACGAGCTGCGCAAGAACTGCGCCCAGTTCGGCGTGACGTTCTTCGACCGCGCCTCCGGCAAGCAGGGCATCGTGCACATCGTCGGCCCCGAGCAGGGCATCACCCAGCCCGGCACCACCATCGCCTGCGGCGATTCCCACACCTCCACCCATGGGGCCTTCGGCGCCATCGCCTTCGGCATCGGCACGAGCCAGGTGCGCGACGTGCTCGCCACCCAGACCATGGCGCTCGGCGCGCTCAAGGTCCGCCGCATCGAGGTGAACGGCAAACTCCGCCCCGGCGTCTACGCCAAGGACGTGATCCTCCACATCATCCGCCAACTCGGGGTCAACGGCGGCACCGGCTTCGCCTACGAATACGCCGGCTCCACCTTCGACGCCTTCTCGATGGAGGAGCGTATGACGGTGTGCAACATGTCGATCGAGGGCGGCGCGCGGGTCGGCTACGTGAACCCCGACGAGACCACCTTCGCCTATCTCAAGGGCCGCCCGTATTCACCGACCGGTGACGCGTGGGACGCCGCCGTGGCCCGCTGGCGCTCCTTCGCCTCCGATCCCGGCTGCCGCTACGACGACGTGGTCAGGATCGATGCCGCCGACATCGCCCCTTCCGTCACCTGGGGCATCAATCCCGGCCAGGGCATCGCCATCACCGAGAACATCCCCAGCCCCGAGACCGCCGCGACCGACGACGACCGCGCCGGCATCATCGAGGCCCTCGCCTACATGAAGCTGCCCGCCGGCCAGCCCATCAAAGGCACCAAGATCAACGTCGCCTTCCTCGGCTCCTGCACCAACGGCCGCCTCTCCGACTTCCAGGAGGTGGCCAAATACATCCAGGGTCGCAAGGTCGCCCCGGGCGTGCGCGCCATCGCCGTGCCCGGTTCGCAGATCGTCGCGCTCCAGTGCGAAAAACTCGGCCTCGACAAGATCCTCGCCGAGGCCGGCTTCGAGTGGCGCGCCGCCGGCTGCTCGATGTGCCTGGCGATGAATCCCGACAAACTCATCGGTGACGAACTCTGCGCTTCCTCCTCCAACCGCAATTTCAAGGGCCGCCAGGGCTCCGTCACCGGCCGCACCGTGCTCATGAGCCCGGTCATGGTCGCCGCCGCCGCCGTCACCGGCGTGGTCGCCGACGCCCGGGAAGTCTTCGCGGTCAACTGACCGCGAAGACTTCCCGTTAAAGGGAGAAGTTGAGGCTCAAGTTCCGACCCTCGGAAACGCCCGACCTCATCCTCCCTTAAACTTAATCTCTCACCTTAAACTTTCAAACCATGGCCCTCGCAAAAATCACCTCCGTCACCGGTCGCGGCGTCTACGTCCCCGGCAACGACATCGACACCGACCGCATCATCCCCGCGCGCTTCATGAAGTGCGTGACCTTCGACGGGCTCGGCGAATTTCTCTTTCACGACGTCCGCCACACCCCCGAGGGCGCGCCCACCGGCCACCCCATCGACCAACCCGCGCACAAGGGTGCGAGCATCCTGCTCTCCGGCGCGAATTTTGGCTGCGGTTCCTCCCGCGAACACGCCCCGCAGGCCATCCACAAGGCCGGCTTCCGCGCCGTGATCGCGGAAAATTTCGCCGAGATCTTTTTCGGCAACAGCACCACGCTCGGCATCCCCTGCGTGAACGCCGCCCGCGAGGACATCGCCCGCGTCGCCGCCGCCATCGAGCGCGATCCCTCCCTGGAGATCACGGTGGACGTCGCCGCCCTCGAAGTCCGTTTCGGCGCCGACTCGATCAAGATCACCCAGCGCGAGTCCGCCCGCGACGCCCTGGTTAACGGCCGCTGGGACGCCATCGGCGATCTGATCGACGGCCTGCCCGCCGTTCACGCCACCGCCGCCCGGCTGCCCTACCTCGCCACCGCCTGACGGGTTCCGGTTTAGCGAAAATCGTGCGAGGCCCCGGCCGGCAGGTCGGCCGCCACCAGCGGCTCGATCCGTTCCGCCTTCACGTGGATCACCCCCTCCCGGGCTTGCACCCGGCCCTCGATCACGAGGGCCGGGTGTTGGGTGATGACCAGGCGGCGTTTCTCGAAAAGATCGGGAAACACCACCGCGTTGGCCACGCCGCTCTCGTCCTCGAGCGAGACGAAGACCACGCCCTTGGCCGTGCCGGGACGCTGCCGGCAGATCACGCTGCCGCCGATGCGCACCCGGTCGCCCTCGGCCGCCAGCGCCAGCTCGTCCGCCCGCCAGAGGTCGGGAAAACGCTCCCGTATGCGCGCCATCGGATGCTCGCCCACGGTCAGGCCGGTGAGGGCGAAGTCGTGGCGCAGCCGCTCCAGGACGGGCATGGGCGTGAGTAGGTCGGCCGAACCGTCCGACTCCATCACCCCGGCGAAAAGATCGTCCTGCAGGTCCTGCCGGCTCATTTCCCACAAGGCCTGGCGACGGTTTCCGGCCAATCCGTTGAACGCGCCGACACTCGCCAGCGCCCGCCGCTCCTCGTCGCCCAGGCGAATGCGCCGCAGGAAATCCGCCAGCGAGGCGAAGGGCGATTCCTGCCGTTGCCGCACCAGCTCGGCCACGCTCGTCGCCCGCAATCCGCGCACCTGCTCCAGCCCGAGCCGCACCACCCGGTCCGCCTCCACCGCCGCGCGCGCCTGCGAGGCCAGCACGCAGACCGGCCGCATCGTGATGCCGTGGCGGCGCGCGTCCTGCACCAGCGTCGCCGGCCCGTAGAAGCCCATGGGCTGGTTGTTCAGCAGGGCCGCGTAGAACTCCGCCGGCCGGTGGACCTTCAACCACGCCGAGGCGTAGGCGATGAGGGCGAAGCTCAGCGCGTGCGATTCGGGGAAGCCGTAGAGCGCGAAGGACCCCAGCGCGTCCAGGAGATGCGCGATCGCGTCTTCCCCGACCGCCCGCGCCCGCATGGCCGCGCGCAGCCTGCCCTTGAGGTTTTCCAGGCGCTCGGGTTGCCGGGTAAACCCGATCGCGCGGCGCAACTCGTCCGCCTCCGAGGGCGTGAAGCCGCCGAGCAGCATCGCGAGGGAGAGCACCTGCTCCTGGAACAACACCACGCCGAGGGTGCGTTCGAGCACGGGCCGGGCGCGCTCGTCGAAGTAGGTCACCGGCTCCCGGCCGCCGCGGCGCGCCAGATAGGGGTGCACCGCCCGGCCGTGGATGGGGCCGGGGCGGATGATGGCCACCTCGACCGCGAGGTCGTAGAAGCAGGCCGGTTTTAAGATCGGCAAGGTGGCCATCTGGGCCCGGCTCTCGACCTGGAAGACGCCGATGGTGTCGGCCTTCTGGAGCAGGGCGAAGGTCGCCGGATCGTCCTTCGGGATGCGGGCCAGATCGACCGGGCAACCCCGTTCCTGGCAGGTGGCGAGGCTGTCCTCCAGCACCGCCATCATGCCGAGGCCGAGCAGATCCACCTTGATGATGCCCATGTCCTCGCAGTCGGCCTTGTCCCATTCGATGACCACCCGGCCGGGCATGGTCGCGTTTTCCAGGGGCACGAGATCGGAGAGCTCCTGCGCGCACAACACGACGCCGCCCGAGTGCTGGCCGAGGTGCCGGGGCAGGCCCTGCAGGTCGCGCATGAGCTCCAGCAGCACGCGCCCGCGCGGGTGGTCCGGGCCGACGCCGGAGAGCCGTAGTTGTTCGTCGATACCAAGCGTCTGGGGATAGTCGCCGCCCGCGTAGAGTCGGCTGAAACGGTCGAGCGCGTCGTCGGGAAAACCCAGCACCTTGCCCACCTCCCGCATCGCGCTGCGCCCCCGGTAGGTGATGACATTCGCGGTCATCGCCGCGCGTCGGCCGTAGCGGCGGAACACCTCCTGGATCACCCGTTCGCGCCGCTCGCCGCTGGGCAGGTCGAGGTCGATGTCGGGCCAGTCGCTGCGGCCCTCGGAGAGGAAACGCTCGAAGAGCAGTTTTTGCGCGATGGGATCGACCGCCGTGATGCCGAGCGCGTAGCACACCGCCGAGTTGGCGGCCGAGCCCCGACCCTGCACGAGGATGCCCTGCTCGCGGCAGAAGTTGCAGATATCCCAAACCACCAGAAAATAGCCGGAGAACCCGAGTTTGCCGATCAGAGCGAGCTCGTGGTCGAGCTGCCGGCGCACCTGGCCGGTGACGCCGCCGTAGCGCTGCTGCGCGCCGAAAAGGGTCATTTTTTTGAGAAACGAGTTCTGGTCGTCGCCGCCCGGCACCGGATATTCCGGGAAACGGTAGCCTAGATCGCCGAGGGTGAATTCCAGCCGCCCGGCGAGGAGCGTGGTGTTGGCCACCGCCTCAGGCAGATCGGCGAAGAGCGCCGCCATGGCCGGCGGGGATTTCAGGTGGCGCTCGGCGTTGGGCGCGAGACGGTCGCCGGCGCCGTCCAGCGTGGTGTGGTGGCGCAGGCAGGCGAAGACATCCGCGACCCTGCGGTCTTCGCGGGTCGCGTGGGTCACGCCGTTGGTCGCGAGCAGCGGGAGGCGATGCCGACGCGCGAGGGCCACCAGCGCCGCCTCGGCGCGGTCCTCGCCGCGCACGCGGTGGCGTTGCAGCTCCACGAACAGGCGCCGTGGCCCGAAGAGGTGCAGGAGCCGCGTCAGGCCCGCCTCCATACCGTCCGGGTCGCCCGCCGCCCAGGCCCGCCGCAGCGGTCCCTCGGCGTCGCCGGTGAGCGCGATCAATCCGTCGCTATGCCGCCCCAGCTCCTCCCAGGTCGCCCGCGCCCGGCCCTTGGGCGCGCGCAGCTTCGCGAGGGTGAGCAGACGGCAGAGGTTGCGGTAGCCCTCGCGCGTCGCGGCCAGCACGGGCACGACGTCGCCGGTTTCCAGGCAGAGCTCCGCGCCCGTCCAGGCGCGCAGCCCGGCCGCCTTCGCCGCCAGGTGGGCCCGCACCGCGCCGTAGAGGCCGTTGCGATCGCAGAGGGCGAGCCCGGACAGTCCGCACCGCGCGGCGGCGCGGACCAGAGCCTCGGGCGAGGAGCCGCCGCGCAGAAAACTGAACGCGCTCGCGGCGTGGAGTTCGACGTAGTCCATCAGTCGTAGGCTCCTTCCAGAAACCACCCGGCCGGCGTATGGACCAACCGATACAGCCCGCCCGGCGCGAGCTCCACGTCCCACTCCTCCCGCGCCCACGCCGCCGCGTCCCACCACTCGCCGTCGCGCCGCCACGGACCGCGCGCCGTCCGCACCGCGCCCGCGGCGGGCGCGGCCGCACACAACACGCGGGCCGGGACTCCGTCCTCGAGCTCGACCGTCGCGGGGCGGGGCGGGCGAAACCGGCGCAGCAGCGGTCCGACCGCCGGAGGCGCGGGCGCGGGGCGGTGCTCCGGGATGGCGGCCGGCGGGGGCCCCAGGCCGAAGGCGTCCGGCCGGTGCGAGGCCAGGCGCGCCGGCGTGCCCACCCGCCCCTCGCCGAGCACCGCCGCGACCCGTGCGAGGGTGTCGAAAAACTGGTGCGGATCGCGCAGCGCGGATTCGAAGAGACCCTCCTGGCGCGGAGCCGCCGCCGCCGGCAAAAGCTCCAATTCCAATCCCGCCACGGGCGAGGGTAGGTGCAGCGCGCCCAGGTATTGCTCCAGCACCTTGAACAACGCCTCGGCCCGCGCGGTGGGTTGGGGCAGGCGAAATTCGCGCTCGTGGCGGGTGTCGTCCTCCAGCCGCAGCACCAGCGTCAACCCCGCCGCCACCAGGCCGGCCGGCGCAAGCTCGCCGGCGAGCCGGTCCACGAAGCGCCGCAGGAGAAAGAGCAGGGGCTCCAGGGTTTCCGCCGGGTGCTCGAGTTCGTAGCCGGCGTGATGGCGGGTCGGGGGCGTGGCGGTTTGCAGCGGGCGCCGGTCCCGGCCGTTCGCCAGCGCCCAGAGTCGCGCGCCACGTTCGCCGAGCCGCTGGCTGAGCGAGGCCTGGGGCAGGCGGGCCAGGTCGCCGCAGGTGTGCAGGCCGAGGCTTTCGAAGAGCGTCGCCTCCGTCTCGGCGAGCTCCAGCAGGCCGAGGGGCAGGGGGGCGAGAAAGGCCGGCGCGTCCTCGACCCAGCACTCCGGCGCGGCCCGCCAGGCGGCGAAACGCGCGACCCCCGGCGTAGGGCCCACGCCGATACGCACCGGCAGGCCCTGCGCGTCCAGCGCGAGGCGCGCCTCCGTCGTGTCGCGCCGCAGCTCCGTCGGGTCGCGCCCGCCCAGCGCGGCGGTGCACAGGCCCGGGCCCGTCGCCTCCACCCGGGGGGACAGCCGCCAGGCGGCGGCGAGCAGCAGGGCGTTCGCCTCCTGTTCGGCCGTCTCGTGGGCGGGCCGCAGCAGCAGCCCGGGGCACAGTCCGAGGGCTTGCACGCCGCTCATACCCGGGCGCAAACCCGCCGCCGTCGCCGCCGCGTTGAGGTGGGCGAGCCGGGCTTTTTTGCCCCCGCCGGTGTAGACGGCCAGCGGACGTGTCCCTACCGGCTCCAGGCGCAGGCGCGCGTGCAGGGGGAAATCGGGAACTTCCAGGACCGAGTAGTTCATGCCGAGCGGGCGAGGGAAACGCGTTGCCGGTCGTGCCGGGGGCGGAGTCCGGCGAGCAGGTCGTCGCGGTCCGTCGTCCAGGCCGCCGCCGCCAGCGGGGCGTCGAGGTGAAAACGGTGTCGCGCCGGGGGCACGGTCGCGCCGGGCGAGAGCACCAATCCGGCGGCGGCCGAGCTCTCGAGCGCGTGGTGCAACCGATACCAGGTGTTGCCCGGCGTGCGTTGCAGTTCCCGTTCGGAGCAACCGCGCAGGTCCAGCACCACGACGGTGAAATGCGGATCGCGCAGCAGCAGGTCGGCCGCCGCCCACACCGCCTTCAGGTCGAGCCCGCCACCCCGGGCCCAGACCAGGTGTTCGAGGTCGGCGGGAGGAAATTCGTCGGGCGCAAACCCATCCTTCGCATCCAGCAACGCCAGCCGTTGTCGCGCCCGGCGCGTGGCGGCGAGGAGCGATCCCAGGATTAGGGATCCTCCGACGCTGGCCGCCGGACAAACCAGTTCGGTAAAGGCGGCGCCGGGCAGACCGCCTCCGAGGGCCTCATCCAGGGTCGGCACGCCCGAGCGCACGACCGCGTCGGCCCGGGGGGAGGAAGACGGGAAGCGTGCAGCCAGCAACTGCCGCAAATCGGCCAGGGAGGGAGGTCCGGACATGGCGGGGCATCATCCGGCAACCACGCGTCGCGGGTGGATTTGCCCGCCCCCGATAAGGACCAACCACGGCCCACCCCGGTGGAAAAGAAGCAAGGGGAGCGATGGAGACGCGATCATACTGTTCAAGTGAACAGTTTGCCCGCCTCTCCGCAAGCTCCCCGATTATGATCGCAAGCCAGTGTTTAAGCACCAAGCGGCTAGCAGGTCTTTGGACCTCGCATGCGCATCTTTTATATGGACTGCCACTGTGCTTAGGGCGAGTGCAAGCGCACCTAAA
>CAMCHD010000073.1 GCA_945874545.1 Akkermansia muciniphila
ATCATCGCGATCTGCCATAATCTGCCGGGCATCTGCGTGTTCGCTCACCGCCTCGACGCACTATCCAGTGCGCCTCGGGGTTCCCTCACACGCATCTGCTCCATCAGCTTACGCCATATCATCGACTCCAAAATCGGGTTTCGGGTTAAGCGGGGCACGAACCTTCTGCTTGGGGCCATTGCGGACCGACGGAAGGCGCGTTAGGGACAAGGGGCGGAAGACTCGGACAAGCGCGTTAGAGCATTTTAATCAGAATTGTAGCCGCAAAAGAACGCAAAGAACGCAAAAAACGCCGACGGAAAATATTCTCTTTGTGCTCTTTGCGTTCTTTCGCGGCAAAAAATCCGCTGGTTGAATTTCAGCTATAGTTTTAAAGAAAATGCCCTAGGGACAACGCGCGGCACCTCGGGCAAGCGGGGACGGGGCGCGGTCGTCGGCGAGCGACGACCCTACGGGGGGCGGGCGTTGAGCTAAATAGTGGGGGTGATGACCTTCATCCCGGCGGCGAGGGCGAGGGCGGATTGGCGGTGGTCGAAGGTGACGAAGTGGGTTTGGCCGAGTTCGAGGGCGCTGGCGACGTGCAGCACGTCGAGGGATCGTGTGCCGAGGGTGCGGCTGTGCGCGCGGCTGAGCTCGCCCGCGAGCTTGAGCGCCGAGCGCCAAAGCAGATCCGCCTGGCAGTAGCGTCCGCTGGCAAAGTCGTCGTCCAGGGCGGCCAGGGCCGCCAGGTAGGCCGGCTCGGATAGGTAGCCCCGGTGTGCGGCGAGGGCGATGCCGTTGCCCAGCTCCACCCGGCCGTGGTGCGTGACCATCAGTGGCGCCGTGATGCGGCTGCGCCAGGTCGTCATGGCGCGCGACTCGGGCTCGTGGAGGTAGAGCTTCAGGAGCGCGCTGGGATCGACGTAGAGTTTTTTAACGGTCGCCACGGTTGTCGTCGTGCAGGGACCGGGCTTGTGCGGCGCTCAGCGGCTCGGGCTGGTGGGTTTGGAGGCGCGCCCAGTAATCCACCGCAGCGGGCTTGGTGGCGGCGGGCTCGGTGTAGAGCGTCAGCCGGTAGCGGGGCGTGCCGTGGTCGCTGACCAGCACCTCGCCTTCGCGCTCGAGGAGTTTCCGGACCTTGGGGAAGTGGTTGCGCAGCTCGCGAATGGTGGCGGTGGTCATGGTGTGAGACAAAAGTGTCTCATACGCGGGGTCAATCTTGGAGCGCGAGGCGGGATGGGGGGATAGCGGGTTGGTGCTGCTTTGGCTTCGTGCCCGCGGTGACGGATAAAAAGCGCGTTGGGGACAACGCGCGGAGGCTCGGGCCAAGCCAACGGGGTCGGGCCGGGAAATGTTGAATATTGAGATTTGGGGGCATCAGATGGGCGACTGACCCGCGACTGACTCATGATGCAACCCCGTCCCAACAGTCTCGCCGAGGTCGCGGCGCGCGCGGAGTCGCTTGAACGCTTCGGGCGCGAGCTGGCCGACTGGTTGCACACATTGCGCGCACTTGGCTCGCGTCCCGCCTTGGCCGCAGCCATCGCGGACGCTCCCGTCCTGCTGGTCGGGCGTTTCCCCGAGGGCTCGCTGGCCGATGCGACGCTGGCCGCCTACGCTGATTTGCTGGCCGGGCGCATCGGCATAGCGCCGCCTGCGTGGTGCCTGGAGCCGGAGCGCATCGCACCCGAGCCGTGGTTCGCAAACGCGGGGCCGCGCGGGCGATTGCTGGCGCTGCGCGACTCGCCGCCCGCCTTCAAACGCCGCAATTTGTTTTCGTCCGCACCGGATCTGCCGGTGTGTCTTCGCGCCGGCCGGCCGGCCGTATCCGCCGAACAACGTCGGGGCAAAAACGCCGAGCGCCAGCGTCGTTTCCAGCAGCGCAGGCGCGAGCTTGTGCGTAGTCTGACGGGGTCTACTTCTGCTAGCAGCCCGTAATGAACGGACTTTAAGAACCGGAATTTTTAACCACAGATTGCACAGATGAATACCGGATAAAACCCCGGCGCTTCGACTCTGTTGCCTTACACCAACGTCCCTTGGTATTCAGACTTTGGTCTGATGTAGCCCGACCGCGGGTCGGGCATTTCTCGAAGCCCCCGACCACCGGTCGGGGCTACATCAAGCCAGGGTAAAGTCCGAATATCACGGGCGATTGGTATTCGCCTTCGCGAGACACTGTTTTTTAGGGGCGGCGGGCGGAGTTTAGCGCAGGACGACGGTGGTGTTGGCGCGGGGGTCGCGGGCGCTGGCGGCGGCGTGGAGTATGTAGCTGCCCGGGTCGGCGACCCAGGAGGCGGTGGCGGGGTTGTAGTAGCTGAAGTCGCGCGGGGTGAGTTGGAGGGTGACGCGGCGGCTTTCGCCGGGGGCGAGGGCGCGCACTCGGGTGAAGGCTTTTAACTCACGCACGGGGCGGGGGAGGCGGGATTGTTTGGGCTCGATGTAGAGCTGCACGATTTCGTCGCCGGCGACGGAGCCGGTGTTTTTCACCGTGAGGGTGACTTCGTAGGAGGCGGGGCCGGTGGGGCGGGCGGCGAGGTCGGCGTAGGCGAAGGTGGTGTAGCTGAGGCCGTGGCCGAAGGGGAAGAGGGCGGGGATGTTTTTGGCGTCGTGCCAGCGTTGGCCGATGAGCAGGCCTTCGCGGTAGTGGACGCGTTGGCCGTTGTAGTCGTCGAGGGCGTGGGCGGGGGAGTCGGCGAGGCGGCGGGGGAACACGAAGGGCAGTTTGCCGCCGGGGTTGACCTCGCCGAAGAGCACGCGGGCGAGGGCATTGCCGCCTTCCTGGCCGGCGAACCAGTATTGCACGAGGGCGGGGGCCTGCTCGACCCAAGGCAGGGCGACGGCGGAGCCGCTGAGGTTGACCACCACGGTGCGGGGCTGGGCGGCGAGCACGGCGGCGATGGCCTCGTCGTCGCCCTCGGGCAGGGAGAGGTCGGGGCGGTCGCCGGCTTCGCACTCCATGGCGCGGCCGTGGCCGTGGGCGTTGCCGGTTAAGAAGAGGACGGTGTCGGCGGCGGCGGCGCGGGCGGCGACGGCGGCGGGGGTGAGCGGGATGGCGGAGGGCGGGCGCCAGGTGAGGCGGAAGCGGCCTTGGCCGGGCGCGGGGAGGTGGTCGGCGGTGAGGGTGAGGCGGCGGCCGGCCTGGAGGGTGAGGGTGGCGCGGGAGTCGCGGTGGGAGCCGGGCTGCCAGGCGTCGAGCAGGAGCTGGTCGTCGAGGCGGAGGCGGGCGCGGCCGTCGTGTTGGAGTTGGAAAGCGTATTCGCCGGTCTCACGCACGGTGATCTCGGTTTCCCAGCGGGTGGCGTAGCCGTCTTTGGGGACGCCGGGGGCGGGGGAACGGCCGCGCCAGTCGAAGTCGGGGCGGCGGTGGAAGGTGGTGGCCAGCACCGCGCCGGGCGCGGTAATTTGAGATTTCAGATTTGAGATTTCAAATTCGCCGGAGGCGGCGGGGATGAAGGTGGCGCGCCAGCCTTTGACCGCGACGCCCTGGGTGAGGTTGGTCGAGTCGATGGTCTCGATCACGCTTTCGGGGACGGAGGAGAAGGTGTCGGTGAAGGGGCCGGGGATGTGGTCGATCTTGAAGGTGTCGCCGAGCAGGCGGCGGAGGCCTTCGAGCGGGGTGATTTCGTAGCGCGGTTTGCCCTCGGCGCTGTAGCCGAGGTGGGCGTGGCGGGCGGTGGCGTTTTGGCCGATGACGAGCAGGCGGCCCACGCGGGCGCGGTCGAGCGGGAGGAGGGGGGCGGCGGCGCTGGGCGCCGCGATTTCAGATTTGAGATTCGAAATTTGAGATGCGCCGGAGGCGGCGACGGGGGAGTTTTTGAGGAGGACGATGGCGCGTTCGGCGACCTGGCGGGCGAAGGCGGCGTGTTCGGGGGTGTTGCGGGCGCCGGGGGCGCGGGGGCGGGCGTCGAGCAGGCCGACGCGGGCCATGACGTAGAGGACGCGGCGGGCTTTGTCGTCGATGAGGGCTTCGGGCACCTGGCCGGCGCGCACGGCGTCGAGCAGGGGCTGGCGGAAGTGGCGGATGGCGTTGCCGGCGTTCATCTCGATGTCGGTGCCGCCGAGGGCGGCGCCGAGGGTGGAGTGGGCGCTGCCCCAGTCGGTGACGACGAAGCCGGTGAAGCCGAGTTCGCGTTTGAGGATCTGGTGGTTGAGGAGGTCGCTGTGGCTGCAATGTTCGCCGCGGAAACGGTTGTAGCCGCTCATGACGGCGAGCACGCCGGCCTCGCGCACGGCGGCCTCGAAGGGGACGAGGTAGAGCTCGCGGAGGGTGCGCTCGTCCATGGCGGCGTCGACGCCGTGGCGGTTGAGTTCTTGTTCGTTGCCGAGGTAGTGTTTGATGCAGGCGGCGACGTCCTGGGACTGGACGCCTCGGATGTAGGGGACGGCGAGGCGGGCGGAGAGGATGGGGTCTTCGCCGAGGTATTCCCAGTTGCGGCCGCAGAGAGGGGTGCGGACGAGGTTCACGCCGGGGCCGAGGAGGATGTCTTTGCCGCGGTCGCGGGCTTCGCGGCCGAGGAGCTGGCCGAAGGCGAGGGCGAGGTCGGTGTCCCAGGTGGCGGCGAGGGCGGAGAGGGAAGGGAGGGCGGTGGAGTGGTCGTCGGTGCGGCCGGCGTGGTTGAAGCTATCGGGGCTGAGGTCGGGGCGGACGTTGTGCGGGCCGTCGGTGAACCAGAGCTCGGGGATGCCGGCGCGGGGCACGCCGGCGAGGTGCATGGTGCCGGCGCCGGCGAGCAGGGAGATTTTTTCCTCGAGGGTGAGTTTGGCGAGGGTGGCGTCGGCCAGGGCGAGGGTGGCGGGGTCGGCGAGCGGGGAGGCGGAGAGGGCGAAGGGCGGCGGGGTGGAGGCGGCGGCGGGTGTTGATGCCGATGCGAGGAGGAGTGCGAGCGCGACGGCGAGACAGCGGAGGGGCATGCGGGACATGGTGGAGGGCGGAAGTGAGAGGCGAGGGGGCGCTCAGAGGCGGGTGGTGCTGAAGAAGACCTGGCGGCGGGGCTGGGTGGCGGTTTCGCCGGTGAGCTCGAAAGTGGCGCGCAGAGGAAGTTCGCTCGCGGAGGGGCCGACGAGGAGTTCGACCGGGCCGGGCTCGATCAGGAGGCGGCCGTCCTCAGCGGAGTGGCCGAGTAGTTCGAGCGGGATCTCGATCGTGACGGAGCGGGATTCGCCGGGGGCGAGGGCGAGGCGGGCGAAGCCGCGGAGTTGCTGGCGGGCGAGCACGCCGGGTGCGCCGGGGCGGCGGAGGTAGAGCTGGGCGACCTCGATGCCTTCGCGCGGGCCGGTGTTTTTCAGGGTGAAGGTGGCGGACACGGCGCGGTGCGCCGTGATTTGAAATTTGAGATTTGTTTCGAGGCCGGAGGCCGACAGTCCGCCAATTTGAGATTCGACGGAGGCGCTGCCGCCGACGGCGAGTTCGGAGTAGGCGAAGGTGGTGTAGGTGAGGCCGTGGCCGAAGGGGTAGAGGGGGGCGTCGTCGGGCTTGTATCCACGGCGGTAGGACGTCGGCACCTGTTCGTTGCTGCGCGGGAGCGTCATGGTGAGGCGGCCGGAAGGAGCGGCGGCGCCGGAGAGCAGGTCGGCGAGGGCGTGGCCGCCGGCCTGGCCGGGATACCAGGCGTAGAGGATGGCGGCGCAGTGGCGCTCGATGGCGCCGAGGGCCATGGGGCGGCCGCCAAAGACGACGAGCACGATGGGTTTGCCGGTGGCGGCGAGACGCTCGAGGAACTTTTCCTGTTCGCCAGGCAGGCGCACGTCGCGGCGGTCGACCCCTTCGCCGCAGAGGTAGCGGTTTTCGCCCAGGGCGGCGATGATGACGTCGCTGGAGGCGGCGAGGCGCAGGGCGGCGTCGAGGTCGGTGGGGGGCGTTTTTTCGAGAGGGATGCGTTGGCCGGAGCGGAGGCGGTCGTCGATGGCGCCCTCGGTGATGATCTTGGCGTCGAGGCCGGCGGTCCAATCGCAGCCGCGGGCGTAGTCGATCTGGAAGCCGGCGGGGACGAGGCGTTCGCGCAGGCCGGTAAGGGCGGTGACGAGGCGCGGGGTGGTCGGGTCAACGGGCGTGCGCCACCAGAACTCCATCATCATGTGGTAGGTGTAGTCGCCGAGCAGGGCGTAGTAAGAGTCGGCGTTGGGGCCGACGACGGCGAGGCGCGGGGTGCGGGCGGGGGAGAGCGGGAGGAGGCCGCCGTCGTTTTTGAGCAGGATGATGGACTGGGTGGCGGACTCGAGGGCGCGGGCCTGGTTTTCGGGCGGGTCGAGGTCGAGGGTGGCGGGGGGTGGGACGGAGAAGTCGGTGTCGAGCAGGCCGAGGCGTTGTTTCAGGCGGAGCTGGCGGCGGAGGGCGGCGTCGATCAGGGCGACGTCGGCGCGGCCGTCGCGGATGGCGGCGGGCAGGTCGCGGTAGGCGGAGAGGGAGGGCAGCTCGACGTCCATGCCGGCGGCGAGGGCGCGCAGGGCGCCGTCGAGGGCGGTGGGGGCGGCGTTGTATTGAGAGTGGATCTGGCCTATGGCGCCGTAGTCGGCGACGATGGCGCCGTCGAAGGCCCATTCGGTGCGGAGGATTTGGCGGAGGAGGATGGGGGAGCTGGAGGCGGGTTCGCCGCGGTAGCTGTGGTAGCCGGGCATGACGGAGGAGACGCGGGCGGCGAAGACGGCGGCTTCGTGGGGCGGGAGGACTTCGTCGCGGAAGAGGGCGAGGTCTTCGGGGGAGTTGCCATAGCCGGCGAAGTGTTTGGCGGTGGCGGCGACATCGGTGCGGAGGTCGTCGTCGTCGCCTTGGAGGCCGCGGATGAAGGCGGTGCCCATGACGGCGGTGAGGTAGGGGTCTTCGCCGAAGCCCTCCTCGGAGCGGCCCCAGCGGGCGTCGTCGATGACGTCGAGCATGGGCGAGAGGGCCTGGGTGGCGCCGACGGCGCGCATGGCGCGGGCGGTGGCGGCGGTGTTGGCGCGGACGAGGTCGGGGCGCCAGGTGGAGCCCATGCCGATCTGCTGCGGGTAGGTGGTGGTGCCGCGGGCGGCGAAGCCGGTGATGGCCTCCTCGTGGAAGATGGCGGGCAGGCCGGCGGCGTTGCGCGAGATGAGGAAGCGCTGGAGTTCAGCAACGGTGGCGGCGAGCTCGGCGGGGCGGAGGGCGACGCAGGAGGCAAATTGGGAGACGTGGCCGATGCCGTGGGGGACGAGTTGTTCGGCGCGGGCGAGGGAGAGGCGGCCGTCGACCATGAGCTCGTTGAGGCGCACGCCGGCGAGCTGGGCGACTTTTTCCTCGGGGGAGAGGCGGGCGATGAGGGCGTCGAGGCGGGCGTCGTCCGGGGTGGCGGCGGGTGCGGCGGCGTGGACGGCGGGGCTGAGGGCGGAGGCCAGGACAAAGACGGCGGCGAGGGGTAGGCGCATGGGGGGTGGGGCGGAAAAAGGGAGGGGCGGGGCGGAAAGGGCTGCAAAGTGTGGTCGTGGAGCGCGGAGGGGGCGCGTTTGGACTTGGCGGGCGAGGTCGTGAAATTTGGCGACACGTGCGCGAAGCGGCGGGCTGGCTTGAACCGAGCCTGGTTGCAGCGTGGATTCGGCTTCGCCCCGAGTAATCGCCCCTCCCCAAAAGTCGTTCGTATCATGAATCTGAAATCTCTCGTTGGTGTGGTGTCCCTGATTTTCGCCGTTCCCGGTCCGCTCGTGTGGGCGGTCGAGGCGTTCGCGGACTGGCCCGAGGGGAAGGCGCCGACGGTGATCGGGCGGCGCGTGGCGGAGCAGTTTATCGCGTCGCCGCATTTCAACTGGGGTGGGCCGCCGCCGCCGGCCATCATCTACTATCCGGAGGTGTGCACCTGGTATGGGGCGCTGGGCTTCGCCAAGCTGGCGGGGCAGGCGGACCTGACGGACGCGTTGGTGAAGCGCTTCGAGCCCTTCCTGGGCGAGAAGTCGCACATGGTGCCGCGGGTGACGGAGGTGGACTTCGCGGTGTTTGGCGCGCTGCCCTTGGAGATCGCGATGCAGACGGGTGACACGCGTTGCCGGGAGCTGGGGTTGCGCATCGCGCGCCAGCAGTGGGCCGCGCCGACCGCCAAGGAGCTGGATCATCTAAAACCCGAGCCGCGTGAGGTCGCGGTGCAGGCCTATTACAAGGACGGGCTGACCTGGCACACGCGTTACTGGATCGACGACATGTATATGATCACGCTGGTGCAGGCGCAGGCGGCGCGGGCCTCGGGCGAGCCGGAGTTTATCGACCGCACGGCGCGGGTGATGGTGGCGTATCTGGACAAGCTGCAGGACGCGAACGGGCTGTTCCCGCACGCGCCGGACGTGCCGTTTTTCTGGGGGCGGGGCAATGGGTGGTTCGCGGCGGGCATGACGGAGCTGCTGCGCACGCTGCCGGAAAAACACCCGTTGCGGCCGCGTGTGCTGGCGGGCTATCGGGCGATGATGGCGGCCCTGTTGAAATACCAGGCCGAGGATGGCATGTGGCGGCAGTTGCTCGACCGTCCGGAGTCGTGGCCGGAGACCTCCTGCACGGGCATGTTTACCTTCGCGTTTGTCGAAGGGGTGAAGAACGGCTGGCTGGACGAGGCGAGCTACGCGCCGGCGGCGCGGAAGGCGTGGCTGCGGGTGACGGACTATCTGGATGAGCAGGCGCGGCTGCGGGAGGTGTGCGTGGGGACGAACAAGAAGAACGATTACCAGTTCTACATGGACCGTCCGCGCACGACGGGTGATCTGCATGGGCAGGCGCCGCTCCTGTGGACGGCGACGGCGCTGTTGCGGTGAGAGACCTTTTGGTTTCCGTCGGGTAAAACGACCCTACGGATGGGGGGCGCGCAGCCGAGCGCCGCCCAACTAGAGCGTTTCAAATGGAGTTGAAGCCTATGGAAACGGAGAATTGCCGCAAAAAGGCGCAAAAGATCGCGTCGCGAATCAAGCGTCACAGGCGCCTATAGGCGCGCGGAAGTGCTTCACCGGAGGAAGAGAAATTTTGTGACTTTTTGCGGCCATAACTTCATTTGAAAGGCTCTAGTCGCTCGCCGGGCCTGCGGCAGCTGCGTCAGCCCTGGGGCGAGAGGCGGGCGTCGAGGCGGACGGGTTGACCGGGCTTGAGGTCGAGGGTGCGGGTGACGTCGCCGAGGCGGACGGTGAAGCGGCCGGGGTGGCGGGCGGTCAGGCGGGCGGTGGCGAGTTGGCCGTCTTTCCAATGGAGATCGACCACGACGGCACCGCGGGCGAGCAGGCCTTGGGCGGTGCCCTCGGGCCAGGCGGAGGGCAGGGCGGGGAGGAGGTCGATGAAGTGGCCGCCGCGGTCGTCGGGGACGTGGCTCTGGACGAGCATCTCGGCGATGGCGGCGGTGGCGCCGAAGTTGCCGTCGATCTGGAAGGGCGGGTGGGTGTCGAAGAGGTTGGGGAGGGTCTTGTCGCGCAGGAGATTTGAGAACAGGACGTGGGCGCGGTCGCCGTCGCGGAGGCGGGCCCAGAAGTTGATTTTCCAGGCGAGGCTCCAGCCGGTGGCGCCGTCGCCGCGGACTTCGAGGGACTTGCGGGCAGCGGCGAAGAAGTCGGGCGTGGCGGGGGTGATCTGGTTGGCGGGGTGGAGGCCGTAGAGGTGGGAAACGTGGCGGTGGCGGGGATCGGTCTCGGGGTATTCGTCGATCCACTCCATGAGACGGCCGTCGGAGGCGATGCGGACTGGGGCGAGGCGGGAGAGGGCGTCTTCGCAGCGGGCGCGGAAGGCGGGGTCGGCGCGTAGGATTCTATCGGCGGCGATGCAGTTTTCCAGGAGTTCGCGGATGATCTGGAGGTCCATGGTGGCGCCGTAGGTGAAGACGGTGGAGCTGCCGTCGGGGAGGCGGAAGGCGTTTTCGGGCGAGTGGGAGGGGTTGGTGACGAGTTTGCCGGCGACGGGGCTGCCGGCGGGGGCCTCGACGAGGAAGTCGAGGATGAAGGCGGCGGCGCCCTGCATGATGGGCCAGGCGCGCTGGCGGAGGAAGGTCTCGTCGCGAGTGAAGAGGTAGTGCTGCCAGGGGTGGGCGGCGAGCCAGGCGGCGCCCATGGGCCATACGCCCCAGACGCCGTCGGCGGGGGCGGTGTAGCCCCAGGCGTCGGTGAGGTGGTGAACGACCCAGCCGTCGGCGCCGTAGGTGGCTTTGGCGGTGCGGGCGCCGGGGACCATGAGGCTCTCGATGAGGTCGATGAGGGGGAGCTCGCAGTCGGAGAGGCCGGTGAGGTGGGCCGGCCAGTAGTTCATCTGGAGGTTGATGTTGGTGTGGTAATCGGCGTTCCAGGCGGGCCACATCTGCCAGTTCCAGAGGCCCTGGAGATTGGCGGGCAGGGTGCCGGGGCGGGAGCTGCCGATGAGGAGGTAGCGGCCGAAGTCGTAGTAGAGGGCGGCGAGGGCGGGGTCGGGGGCGCGGGTCTTGAAGCGGGCGAGACGCTCGTCGGTGGGGAGGGCGGTGACCTCGGGGGGAGAGGCGAGCGTGAGGCTGGAGCGGTGGAAGAAGCTTTGGTGTTCCCGGACGTGGTCGGCGCGGACGCGGTCGAGGGAGCGGGCGGCGGCGCGCTCGAGGGTGGCGAGGGCGAGTTTTTTGGTGTCGATGGAGGGGTCGGCGGGGCCCTTGCCGAAGCCGGGGAAATCGGTGGCGGCGGAGACGAGGAGGGTGGCGGAGTCGGCGCCGGTGAGGGTGAGGATGCCGTTTTCGTTTTTGAGGGTGCCGCCTTGGTGGAGGAGGCGGGCGGCGGCGTGGAAGCGGACGCGCTCGGGCTGTTTGCCGCCGCCGCAGTGGCCTTCGAGGAAGACGATGTCGGGGTGGGTCGGGTCGGTGAGGGCGCGGGCGTCGTAGAGGCGTCTGAGGGTGAGCTTCAGGGAGACGGCGCCGGGGCGGGAGGCGGTGAAGTGGGTGACGAGCACGTCGTCGGGGGCGGAGGCGAAGGATTCGCGGGTGTGGGTGACGTCCTCGGTGGTGTAGCGGACGGTGGCGGTGGCGGTGTCGAGGTCGAGGGAGCGGGTGTAGGCGGTGGCGCCGGCGAGGCCGGGGGCTTCGAGGTAAAGCTCGCCGAGGGTCTGGTAGGGTTTGATGCCCTTGGGCTGGCCGAGCATGGTCTGGCCGGCGAGTTTGGAGGCTTTCTGGTTTTGGCCTTCGAAGAGGAGGCGGCGGATCTCGGGCAGGTTTTCGAGGGCTTTGGGGTTGTCGGCGTTGAGGGGGGCGCCGTCCCAGAGGGAGTCCACGTTGAGTTGGTGGCGCTCGTCGGCGACGCCGCCGAAGATCATGGCGCCGAGCCGTCCGTTGCCGAGGGGGAGGGCCTCGTTCCAGTCGCGGGCGGGCTGGCGATACCAGAGGAGGCGGGCGCCGGCGGGGGCTTCGACGCGGCCGGAGAGAGGGGCGCGGTCGAGCCAGAGCGGGTTTTTTTTCGACTCCGCAGGCGGGGTGCGCTCGGTGGCGGGGAGGACGGGCGGGGCGGGTTGGTCGGGCGCGGGGGTGGACGGGGTTTGCGCGAAGAGCGGGGCGAGCAGGAGGGCGGCGAAGGGGGGCAGGCGGAGGATGGAGGGCAAATGCATAGGGGAAAGAGAAGGTGGGGTGGCCCTAGGGTGTGGGTGAGAAGCCGGTGTCAGCAATGGCAGAGAAGGGTCTGGGAAGCGCGCCGGGAATCGGCGAATGGAGTCGTCTGTTTTGCGGACAGGCTGGGGTGGGCGGAGTGAGATCGGAAAGGGGCGGCCTCACGCGAGGTGAGACCCTACGCGGAGGTGAGGCGCTACTCGGAGGTGAGGTCGAAGCGGGTGGCCCCCGGGTAGCGGAGGACGAGGTGGTCGCCGTCTTGCTTGGCGGTGAAGCCCTTGGCGTCGGTCTCGATGTGGGCGGTGAGGCCGGGCAGGGTCCAGGCGTTGGCGCGTTGGGCGGCGGGGTCGGCGCCTGGGCAGAAGAGGCGGACGACGAGGCCGTCGCGGGCTTTGACGGTGAGGCGGCGGGGGGCGGCGACGGCGTCGGCGTCCTTGATCTCGAGGACGGAGGCCCAGGCGACGCCGCCGGCGGGGTGTTTCCAGTGGAGGGTGGCGGGGCGGTATTGGGAGTCGGCGCCGTAGGCTTCGCGGAGTTTGCCGGAGCCGAGGCCGCCGATCATGAGCTCGGGGGAGAGCCAGGCGGTGGCGATGCGGTCATGGGTGAGGGTGCGGCGGAGGGTGCGTTCGCCGGAGAAGGCGGTGAAGTGGGGCAGGGCGTCCTCGGGGATGAGGGTGGGGACGCGGGCGTAGAGGAGGGCGGCGTTGAGGTCGTGCCCGTGGGCGAGGCGGCGGGCGAGCGCGGGGTGCGGGGCGGGGGTGCCGGGCGGGAGGGTCATGCGGAGGAGCAGGCCGGCGAGGGAAACGTAGCGGGTCATGTCCATGCCGTAGGTGCGGTCGTAGGGGCCGCAGAGATTCAGCATGTCTGCGTGGTAAAAGGCGGCGGTGTCGCGCCAGAGGGCGGCTTCGAGGGCGGCGCCGACGCGGCGCATGTCGGGGTCGGGGCCGAGGGCGCGCCAGAAGGCGAGGGCGTGGAGGTCGACGCCGTAGTAGGTGGGGGAGTTGTATTCGTCGAAGGTGCCGAGGCGGGCGAAGTCGGCCTCGATTTCGCGGCCGTAGCGTTGGCCCTCGGCAAAGAGGTCGGGGCGGTCGGCGAGGCGGCCGGCGACCTGGGCGACGAAGGCGTGCATGAGGGCGATGTTGGTGTAGCCGGGCCAGAGGCGGCGTTCGCCGATCTCGCCTTCGAGGGCGAGCACGAGGGAGCGCAGGAGTTTTTCGCGGGTCTCGGCGGGGAGTTTGTCGGCGTCGCGCAGAAGGGCGACGGCCCAGCTCATGCCGACGAATTGGCGCCAGTTGGGATCGTAGTCCTTCCACATTTTCGCGCCGGGCTGGAGGCGGGGGTCCTGGGCGCGGCGGTAGAAGGTGCCGTGGTAGGGTTGGCCGGGGGCGTCGACCTGTTGGGCGAGGACGGCGTCGATGATGGCGACGGCGCGCTCGCGGTCGCCGGGGGCGTCGCGGAGGAGCACGGCGGCGACGTATTGAGCGTTTTGGCGGATGCCGTGGGCGCCGGGTTTGCCGCCTTTGGCGGGGGAGCCGAGGAGGTTGGCGGCGGGGTCCCACTCGCGGTCGTTTTGAGCGAGGGTGAAGTCGAAGACCTCGCGGGCCTGGGGAGTGAGGTCGGCGAGGGTGGCGGGGAGGGGGGACGCGACGGCGGGGGAGAGCAAGGCGAGCGTGGCGGTGGCGAGGAGAAAAGAGCGGTGGAGCAGGGGACGGAGAGACATGGGGAAAAGTTTGGAAAGCGGGTTTAACGCAGAGGCGCGGAGACGCGGAGGGGGGAGGGGCGAGGAGCTAGGGAGACGGGGCCGAGCTGGAGCTCGGCGTTCCCGGGGAGCGGGTTTGGTCCCAGAGGGTGAGGCCGGCGAGGGAGCGGGCGGCGGGCGGGGGGAGAAGGAGGCTGGCCACGTAGCCGATAAGCATGCAGGTGGCGATGGCGACAAAGCCGTGGGCGAAGGGGCTGAGGGCGGTGTGCTGCTGGACCAGCCAGGTGACCACGATGCTGACGATGGCGCCGAGGAGCACGCCCTTGGCGTGGGCGCGGCGGGAGAGCAGGCCGAGGGCGAAGACGCCGGAGAAACCGCCGCCGAAGAGGGCGACGAGTTTCATGAACTCGTCCCAGAGGGAGCGGGCGTTTTGGGCGGCGAGCCAGGAGGCCATGGCGATGCCGAGCAGGCCGCAGATGACGGTGGTGATGCGGGCGACGTGGAGGCGGAGGGCCTCGGTGGCGGCGGGGCGGAAGGAGGGCAGGAAGTCGGAGACGACTACGGCGGCGGTGCTGTTGAGGATGCTGCTGAGGGCGCCCATGGCGGCGGCGAAGAGGCCGGCGACGATGAGGCCGACGACGCCGGTGGGGAGTTCGTTGGCGATGAAGTAGGGGAAGATGGAGTCGTTGGGCAGGCCGGCGGCAAGGCGGTCGGGGTGGGCGCGGTAGAAGGCCCAGAGGGCGGTGCCGACGTAGAAGAAGAGCACGGAGCTGGCGCAGCCGATGAGGTTGCCGAGGATGACGGTGCGGCGGGCCTCAGCGACGTTGGGCGAGGAGAGCATGCGCTGCATGAGGGGTTGATCGCCGATCTGCACGAAGATGGTGGCGAGAAATTGGGCGACGAAGACGATGAAGGTCGGCTGGGTGAGATCGAGGGACCAGTTGACGAGGTTGAACTTGTCGGCGGCGGTGGCGTCGGGGATGAGCCGGGCGAGGCCGCCGTCGAGCCCGGCGCCGAGGAACCATAGGGCGATACAGACGCCGCCGAGAGTGACGCCGGCCTGGAGGACATCGGTCCAGATGACGGCCTCGAAGCCGCCTTCGAGGGAGTAGAGGGTGGTGACGACGCCGATGAGGGCGATGCTGAGATAAACGTTGAGGCCGGTGACGGTGCTGAGGGCGAGGGCCGGGAGGAGCATGACGACGCTCATGCGGCCGAGGATTTTGAGCATCATGCCGAGGGCGGCGCCGACGAGCTGGACGCGGCGGTCGAAGCGGCGCTCGAGGTAGGCGAAGATGGAGACGACCTGGAGACGGCGTAACAGATCCACGAATACAATGCCGACCAGGCAGCCGGCGAGGGCCTGGGCGGGGGCGGAGAGGAAGACGCCCCAGTCGGTGGAGTAGGTTTTGGCCGGGAGGGCCATGAAGCTGATGCTGCTGGTGGCGGTGGCGAAGAAGCTGATGGCGGCGGCCCACCAGGCGATGCGGCCGCCGCCGAGGAAGTAATCGCCGGAGGAGCTGCGGCGGCGGCGGGCGCACCACCAGCCGATGCCGAGGTTGAGCGCGAAGTAGAGGGCGAGCGCGACGTAGTCGGGGGCGGAGAGGGTGCGGGGGACGAGGGTGGCGATCACGGGGTGGTTGGGGTGGAGAGGGACAGGGTGTGGTCTGCGCCGAGTTGGACGCGGAGCACGGGATGGCCGTCGAGGGTGAGGGTCTCGTCGGTGGCGCTCCACGTCGTGGGGGCTGCGGGCGCGGCGGTCGGGGCGAGGAAGCTGTGGCGGACGAGGCGGGCACCGGGGGCGAGGGGGGCGCCGGCGGAGTAAACCAGGGG
>CAMCHD010000074.1 GCA_945874545.1 Akkermansia muciniphila
GATGCGTGGAGCCCGGTCATTTTCGAGGCCGGCCGCCTGGACGATTTCGGCAGCATGGAGGCGTTCAAAAAATATATCTTCAGTAACAAGGTCACGCTCCTGAAGACCGTCGTGCCCGGCTTCTATCGCTTGCGCTACGAATATGGCAAAAACGCTGAAACCCGGATCGACTTCAACGCTGGCAACCTACAAATCCCGCGAATCAACGGTAAGCCCGTGGACTATGATCCGAATTGGCTGTTTAATAGCCCCTATCTGAACTCAGAATACCAATCCGGAAAAATCCGCATCGAACGCGGCAATGAACGCTTGGACATTGATCTTTCCGATAAACCGTGATAACGCCGGCCCAAATCCAACCATCAATGCATAGGCCTCCATGGAATGGTTCGTTTATTCCTGATGCTCTATAATGAAGGGAGTGGTATGTTCATACTGGCTTCGTTCGTCTCGAGTCCCTGAATTTCCAAAGTCTCAAAGTAGTTTATCCCAATGTATTTAAAGCACCTCCTCCAGATCGCGTGCCTCTTCGCCGTTACGGCGCATGCCGCAGAGCGCCAACCGAACGTCATCTTCATCCTGACTGACGACCAAGGTTGGAACGACGCGAGTTTCGCCGGCCACCCATATTTGAAGACGCCGAACCTCGACAAGTTTGCCAGCCAGAGCACGTGGTTCCGCCAGTTTTACGTCGCGGCCACGGTTTGTTCTCCAAGCCGCGCGGCTTTCATGACTGGACACTCGCCGGCGCGCCATGCGGTGCATGGGCATTTTGCCAATGACTCGTTAAACGCGGCGCGCTCCATGCCGAACTGGCTCGATCCGCAGGTGACCACGCTGCAAGTTTTATTAAAAACGGCGGGTTACGCGACGGCGCACTTCGGGAAGTGGCATCTTGGCAGCGGCCTTGGAGCACCGCCACCGGAAGCCTACGGTTTTGATGTTTCACGGACGGTGAATTCGAGTGGGCTGCAGCTTGGTGATGAAGCTAAGGACCCTTATTTCCGCGCGAAATCCACGGAGCTGATCGTCGATGAAACAATCAAATTTATCCGGGAACATAAGGATCGGCCCTTTTATGTAAACGTCTGGACGCTAATCCCGCACGCGTCCTTAAAACCGACGCCGGAGCAGCTCCAAGTTTATGAGTCCCTCGAGCCGAGCGCCAGTGATCCCGCCTTCGGGCCGTGGATGCAGGGGTACCTCGCCAAGGCGAAGAACCTGAAAAGCCAGATGCAGATTTTCTCTGCGACGCTGACCGACCTCGATACCCAGCTCGGCCGACTCTTCGCTGCGCTCGATGAAATGAAACTTGCGGAGGATACGATCATTTTCTTCTCCAGCGACAACGGCCCGGAGGACTACCGCATCCGCAACGCCTCGAACGCTGGGGTGGGCAACACCGGCCCGCTCCGGGCCCGCAAGCGCAGCATGTATGAGGGCGGCATCCGCACGTTCGGGCTCCTGCGCTGGCCAGGGCATGTCGCCGCGGGCCAGGTCGATGAAGAGAGCGTGATTAGCGGGGTCGATTTTCTGCCAACGATCTGCAAGCTTGCCGGCGTCCATGTTCCCGGGGAGGTCGCGCCTGATGGCGAAGATATGAGCGACGTCTGGCTGGGTAAATCGCGCCCGCGCACAAAGCCGCTTTTTTGGGAATGGCTCTTCGATGTGAAAGGTCCCGCCGATGGCTATGAGCCGCCTACGCTGGCGATTCGCGATGGCGACTGGAAGCTGTTCGTGAATCACGACGGCGGAGGGGCGCAGCTTTTCGAAATTCCGAAAGATAGCGGCGAGGAGCACGACGTCGCGGCCGACCAGAATGATCGCGTCGAGGCGCTGACCGCGAAAGTGCTCGCCTGGGTGCAAACGCTGCCGCCAAGCAAAGCCCGCGACGAAGTCGCGGCGCCGGGTAAACCGCAGGATAAGGCGCCCCGTCCGGCCAAGGCCGACGCTCAGAATCCGACGACTGAAAATCTCTTCCGGCCCGATCCCCTGTGAAATCCAGTTTTCTATCAGCCCGCGCCCCTAAATCGGGTTTTGGCCGTTACCTGAAGAAACCACAATTTTGCATTCCAACACAAATACTGTCCGTCCGAATCTAATGACTATGAAACTTTTCCAATGTATAATGTGGCTTGTGCTTATGAGCGCATTTTGTTCCACACCCTTGCGCGCATCCGAAGCACCTCTGGCTGAACCACCTGGGGAGGCTCGACTGTATGAGGACGCCCAAGGCACATCGATGCCCTATCGGATATTCACCCCGGAGATGCCAGAGGAAGGCAAGGTTTACCCGCTTGTGCTGTGCTTTCACGGCGCGAAGGGCCGCGGCACCGAGAACCAAGCAGTAGGCACCCTTGCCTACCATGTTCTGACCTCAAAGGCCATGCAGGCGAAGTTCCCCTCGTTTGTCGTCGCTCCTCAATGCCCGCGAAAGAAACGCTGGGTGAACCACGATTGGTCGGATGGCGCGTATGACTCGAAAGAGGTGGCCATCAGTGACGAGATGACACTGGCTCTCTCTATCGTCGACCAGCTCATCAGCCAACTGCCCGTCGATAAGTCCCGTGTCTACGTCACCGGTCGATCAATGGGCGGCTTCGCCACTTGGGACGCAATCGCGCGCCGCCCCGACTTCTTCGCGGCGGCAGTCCCTATTGCCGGCGGCGGCGACCCGCGCATGGCCGGGGCATGGCGGGATCTCCCTATCTGGGCCTTCGCCAGCGCGGGCGATACGACCTGCCCCGTCTCCGGAACCAGGGAGGTGGTCGAGGCCCTGAAGAACGTAGGCTCCAAGGTCAAATACACCGAGGACCCCAAGAAGAACCACGGCGAGATTTGCCGAGCCTGGGAAGATCAGAGAGACCTCGCGGATTGGCTCTTCTCACAGCAAAAGAAATGACGCCCTCGCGAAAATTTGACCTTCGACCATGTGGGCGAATCTACATCTCCCAATTGGGGTTTAAAAGGATTCGTTGATGGCGGATCAGGGGGCCAATCCAAGAGGGTCGTAGGCGAATTGCACTTAGGTATCGCGAATCCAGCAGGGGCAGCTAATATAATTAGTCGGTTCCGAAATAACCACAACTAAATGTAAAATAATAGCTTGCGCATTATATTTAGTCTCAATTTTCCCGGAAACCGCTGATTTAACACAAGTAAACCGGGAAAATGGATGGAATGGAAAAAGGCCGAGCATATGCCGCAGAGAGAGCTGTTCCGGGTGGAGTTGTCATTCCTCGTAGATGCCAATCACCCGTTGGTGAAGCTGGGTGGGCGGATAAACTGGGCGGCCTTTGAAGAGCATCTGGCGCGGACCTATCATGATAAAACCGGAGCGCCGGGGATTGATACAAGGCTGATGGTGGCACTGCATTATCTCAAGTATCAGCACGACCTGAGCGACGAGGCGGTGGTGGCCGGGTGATCGAGGTATTTGGCGACGCACACCCAGGCGAGCAGTCCGGCCGAGGCGTGGCCGCCGGGCACCACGCGCGCCGGGGCCGGCGCGATCACCGGCGGCCGCGCGCGGTCCGACCGGGCCTTATACTTCGGCCGCACGATCTCGCGTTTGGTCAGCTGCGGCGGGGTGATCTCCACCTCAAAGGTGCGCTCTTCGCCGATTTGTTCAAAAGCCTCGGGCTCGGCCTTCACCTCCTCGGGCTCGATCACCACGGTCTCGGTGATCGGCAGCTTCGCGTAGAGTTCGGCCGGCGCGGCGCGCTTCTCCGGCTTGGGCACGCGGCGCTCGTAGCTGACTTCCTGCTTCGGCGCGGCGGCCCTCGCGGCCAGTTCCGCCTCCACGCCCTGGAGTTTTAACAGCAGCTGCAAGCGGTCGAGCTTCTCGCTTTTGCCCGAGCCGAAAATCTGGCGACGCAGCCACTCCAGCTGGCGCTTGAGGTCGAGCACCTCGCCCTGCAACGCGTCGCGTTCGCGCTCAAGCGCGAGGTAGGCGGCGGGCAGTTCGGCAAACGGCGGCATGTCTCAGTATCATACCTTTGGATACGATAAAAGTTCCGTTTTTTAAGCGTTCATGCCAGGCTTTTTTCACGCCGTCCCTCAGGTCGATGCCGTCGAGCAAAAGCGTGAGCGCGGACGGCTCCAAGGTAAGCTTGCGCGGGTCGCCCGTGGCGGTGGCCGGCCAGGTGAAGCGACCCTGTTCAAGACGTTTGGCCAGGACCCACACGCCGGTGCCGTCCCAGTGCAGGAGTTTTATCCGGTCACGGCTTTTGTTGGTGAAGACGAACGGCGCCCCGGCCTTCGGATCGAGCCCGAGATGCTGCGAGGCCAGCGCCCACAAGCCGTCGTATTGCTTGCGCATGTCCACCGGTTCGAGGGCCAGGTAGATGCGCAGGGCGGAGGGCAGACCGATTTGCGGCAGGGCCATCGGCGTCAGGCTTGGGCCAACAATGCGCGCACCAAGGTCGCCAGCGCGGTCGCGTCCGCGCCTCGCGCGACCAATCCGCCGGGCAAGGTCACGCTCAACTCCGGCGACGCTGGCGGCGTGGCTCGCACACCGACCTCCACGAACCTCGGGGCGGTGTCCGCCGCCGCTGCCAATCCACCGCGTCGACGCTCCTGCACCCAGTGCGCAAAGGTCGGGTATCGCACGCCGACGCGCCTGGCGAACGCCGCCTGCGAGAGCCCGCTGCGCTCATACTCGGCCAGCAACTGCAAGCGCCGCTCCTTCGGCCAGTTCACCCGGCCTCGACGGTCCCGCCGCCGCCCATCCTCTACGATCTCCGCTGTCGTGGTCTGCGTTTCCATCCACGCAGATTATCAGCAGTGCCCCGAGATGACCATGGGGCCCCCGGGAAGACGCTTACCGCAAAAGCGCGGTGACCAAGATAAGATTTACAATGTGCACGAGCCCGAGGTGGCGTGCATCGCCAAAGGCAAAGCAGGACGCAAATATGAGTTTGGTCAAAAGGTCAGTATAGCAACGGCGAGCAAAGGGGGCTGGTTGCTCGGAGCGCTGTGTGTGCCGGGCGATCCCTATGATGGACACACGCTGAAGGCGCAGATGGAGCAGGTGGAGCGTCTCTATATCAAAAAAGAACACCTCAAAACGGTTCACGTGGACATGGGCTACCGAGGTCACGGCTACACCGGCCCGACCGAGGTGCTGGTGAATCGACGGGGACGAGGTTCAATCCCCAAACGCATCTGGCGGTGGATGAAGCGCCGGGCCGCTGTCGAACCGACTATCGGACACCTCAAAAGCGATTACCGACTGGAGCGCAACCGCTTGAAGGGACGCGTCGGGGACGCTCTTAACGCCCTGTTCAGCGCCGCTGCCATGAACCTCAAGAAGCTCCTGGGCTTCATTTTGGCCTTTTTGCTCCGCCTGTTCTCCGCCTCGCCCTCGGCCCGTCCCGCGACCATCTCCCTGTGTCTCGCCTGATTTGACGTTTTTCAGAACCGACGAGATTTGCCTGCTTGTAGGGGCTCAGCGCAAATCAGCAGAGGCCTGCCAGACTTCGGTTCCCATGACTCCTTTTTTGCCGCCCTTGTGCTTCAAGCGATAAACCGTGACGGTCGCGTGTCCCACCCGGATGGACTGCGGCCATCGTGCATTTGTCGTCGTTTTTCCGTGGGACATGCTGGGCACGATTGGGGACAAACGGCCCCCAGGGAGCCCATACTAATCTCAACAAGCCTCAGAGGCATAGTCTCAAATTGGTGCCCGGGACAGGAGTCGAACCTGCACACCTTTCGATAAGGGCTTCTAAGACCCTCGTGTCTGCCATTCCACCACCCGGGCGATTCCTGAAGCACCCTAAAGTGCGACTGCATCGAAAGGCTTTTCTCGTGGCCGTCGCAAGGCTCGACTTCGTCAGCGCAACCGCCCCGCCTCCGGCCGATCGCCCCCTCCCACCCCTGGGCCGTGTATTGTAAACCCGGATACCGCGGTTATCCCGGCGGAGTATCGCACAAGATGTTGAGCCGACGAGTCGGTGCGAAATCCCCGGCCTGCACCTGGAGGGTGCTGGTCGCGGGTGACGCGGCGAGTCGGCGGCCAACAGGTTGCACGAGACGACCCGCGATAGTCGCGGTATCCGGGGTAAATCTACCGAGCCGGCGGAAGCGAGAATCCACGCCCGGACCAGGTGCGGAAGAAGGGGGCGAGCCAGAGGCCCCCGCCGCCGAGGGAACCGCCACCCCGGCTTGGTTTACCGATTACCCGTGGGCTCACGAAAGCACCGGGGAATTTCGGCGAAAGCGACTCAGGCCGGACCGGTGGCCGAGTCCGCCTTGGAGGCACCCGGCAGGCCTTCGTCCTTTTTGTTTTGGAAAGGCGCCGCCGAATGGTCGTCGGCCGGATCGAGTCCGGTGAGTTCCGGATGCAGGACCTCGCGGACCAATCTCCGCATCCGCCGCGAGGATACGCGCAGATTCAAGGTCACCCGCGAAAAACCGGTGTTCTCGGGGTGGTGCGCGTAGTCCTCGGATTCATTGAAAAACTCGCGGAAGCGCCGGAGCCGCGCCACGGATTGAACAAAATCATGGTCGGCCACAAAGTGCCGCGGCCACAGAAGGCGAATGATCGGCGCGACCAGTTTCGCGTGCGGATAAAGCGTCTCGTTCAAAACCGCCTTTTCGTAGTCTTTGGAATCGATCTTGCGCTGCGCACAGTAAAGCGCGCCAAAAGTGGTTTCGTTCATGGGGGACAAAGAATCCTAAACAGAGTGACTAGCGGCGGGGTGATTTGAGGATTCCTCAAACTCGCCGGGGTGTAAAAACCATACTGGTGAGCAGAACTACACACCGCGCCGAACAATGGATTCTTTCGGTGTAATCCGCGGGTTCTCGATTGGGCAAGGGCATCATGCGACGACCTCACTCTGCCTTAGGCGAGTGAGGACGGCGCGACGTTAACGTGACGTGTAGGTAAAGAAACGCCCTCGGCTTTCTCCACACGCCGTTCGCTTGCGAATGACTCAAGCGGAACGCGCAAAAAGCAGATCCAAAACCTTGTCCAAATCGTCACCGGGCACCGCCATCCCCTTGCGTTTTTCCACCAGATCGCGCCCGCGGTTGGCGGCAAGAAGCGCGTCGTCGTGAAACACCACCCGCGCCTCGCCGCGGCGCCAACCGGCAAAGCTCTCGTCCGCGGGGCGGCGCCAGCGCAGTGGCACTCCGCTTGAGGAAAAATCGATCTCCCACCCGGCCGACACACCGTTCGGCGCCTTTTCCACCAGCGATGGATACCGCAGGGCAAAGTCCGGCGCGCCGGTGGCGGCCACACGCACCCGCACCGCCGTGGGCAAGGCGCGAAACACCACGTCGAGCGAGGCGAGCCCGCCGGAACGCGCGCGTGCAAAAAATTCCTTTGGATCGAGGCCGAGCAAATTCATCCCGTTGTAGAGGCCCTGTTCGTTCGGACTGCCAAAGCCGCCGGCGCGATACCAGCGGTCGAATCCGTCGGTCAGTCGCACCCCGATCTCGAAGTGCAGGTGCGCCCGGCTCTTGGGAATGCCTTCGCCCGAGGCGCTGCGCCCCATGCGCCCGAGGGTCTGGCCCGCCGTTACTTCCGCGCCGACGGCCACGCCCGGCGCCACGTCCGCCAGGTGGGCGTAAAGGGTGTAGACCGGCGGCGACTCGTCCGGGTGCTCGAGCACGAGGTAGCGGCCGTAGTTGCTCGCGCCGGCCTTGCGGTTGACGTGCCGCACCACGCCGCGCATGACGGCGAACACCGGATCGATCGCCTCTCCATTCCTGTCCCGCTCAAGCGGAAACAGGTCGAGCCCTTCGTGAAACTGGCGTCCCCCGCTGCGCACGCTGCCATACAGGCCCGAGGTCGGCACGCCCGACGCGGTCGGCTGCACGTAGGCCGCGATATCCGCACCGTCTGCATAGGCGCGGTTGGGGGTGGGCCAGACGAGTTCGACCCGCCGTGGCGCCGCCACCGGCGGCTTGGGCGCGCCACCGCGAAGGGACGCCGAATCCCCCGCCCCCACCTCCTCGCCGCACCCGCTCCACGCCATCACTCCGGCCAGCACCGCCACACCGGCCGGAAAAGCGAAACGCCGCACGCCGGTTTTGCCCCGCCTCCGCCCCGACGTCATTTGTTGCGTTTTTCGAGCTCCTTCCGCCCGTCGACCGAGGTGCTGACGATGTTTTTGGCAAACTCGTCGAGGCGCTCGTCATCGATCTCGACGTAGGTGACGATGTAGCCGTCGGAGAGCGGGTCCTCGATCCGGCGCGCCCCGATGGCCACGCCATTCACCACCGTGACCAGTCGTTTTCCCCGGCTGGTCGCGGTGAGGCGAAATAGATCGCGCGAGGCCTCCGGGGTTAACTTGAACACGAGACTGCGGCCCAGCTCGTTTAGGACCGCCGTGCAACTGACGATGTCGTATTCCGTAAAGTAGGTTTTCGGCGCCACCTGGATGATCGTGCCGCTGCGGGGCAGGCGGACCGTCGCGCCGGCCTCGTAGGGCCCCGCCTCGAGCAGGAAGCGGGCGACCGTCTCGGGGTAATCCTTCTTTTTCGAAGTCGCACAGCCGGTGGCCAAAAGCAGGAAGCCGACGATCAGGAGACAAAAAAACGGGCGGGGACGAGGCATGCCTGAGAACGTGGCGCGCCCGGCCCCCGCGTGGCAACCTCGCATCGCTCCCCGCCGCCCTACCGGCTCAGGGCAGCCAGGGAAACCTTCGTGCATCGGGTTTGCGCTTCTCCCGCTGGGCGCCGTGAAACTCCTTCGCCTCGTCGGTCATGTAATAGAGCAGGGTGGCGTTGCCCGCCAGCTCCTGGATACCGGCCTGGCCGTCGAGCTCGGCGTTGAACGCGCTCTTCAGCGCCCGGATGGCGAGGGGCGAGTGCCCGAGGATCTCGTTCGCCCAGCGCACGCCCTCCGCCTCCAGCTCGGCCACCGGCACGACGGCGTTGACCAGCCCCATGTCCAGCGCCTCGCGCGCGTTGTATTGCCGGCACAGATACCAGATTTCCCGCGCCTTTTTCTGCCCCACCAGACGGGCGAGGTAGCCGCTGCCGAAGCCGGCGTCGAAAGACCCCATGCGCGGCCCCACCTGGCCGAAGACGCCGTTGTCCGCCGCGATGGTCAGATCGCAGACCACGTGCAACACATGGCCGCCGCCGATGGCGTAGCCCGCCACGAGGGCGATCACGACCTTGGGCATGGAGCGGATCAGCCTTTGGAGGTCGAGCACGTTGAGGCGGGGCACGCCGTCCGAGCCGACATACCCGGCGGAGCCGCGCACGCCCTGGTCGCCGCCCGCGCAGAAGGCGTATTTGCCGTCGGTGTGCGGGCCGGCCCCGGTGAGCAGCACCACGCCGACGGCGGGATCCTCGCGGGCGTCGAGAAAGGCCGCGTAGAGCTGATGCACCGTGTCGGGGGTGAACGCGTTCCGGCGATGGGGCCGGTTGATGGTCACCTTGGCGATGCCGTCCGCCTTTTCGTAGCGGATGTCGGAGTAGGTCTGCACGGTATTCCAAACGATGGGTTTCATGGCGGGGTCAACCTGCGCGCCCGGCGGCTTCCGTCAACGCCGGCCCGCGCCGCATCCCTTCCGTTGACTCGCGCCGCGCGCCGGTGTGCCCTGCTCCTCCCTCCGCTGCATGAGCACCGCCCCTGCGTCGTCCCCTTCCTCGCTTCGCTCCAATCTTGGACTCAGCCTCGGCGCCCTCGGCGTGGTCTTCGGTGATATCGGCACGAGCCCGCTCTACACCATGCGGGAGTGCCTGCACCACCTGCCCGACGTGTCGCGCGCGGAGGGGGTGATCGGGGTGCTCTCGTTGATGCTTTGGACCCTGCTTTTCACCGTCAGCTTCAAATACATCGCGGTGGTGTCCCGGGCCGACAACCAGGGCGAGGGCGGCATCTTCGCCCTGCTCGCCCTGCGCGCCGGACGGGCCGGAGCCGCAGCCGCCCCCCCGAAAGCCGGCACCCGCGGCGTGGGCCTGTCGACCCTGGTCATCCTCTTCGGGGCGGCCCTGCTCTACGGCGACGGCATCATCACGCCGGCGATCTCGGTGTTGGGCGCGGCGGAAGGATTCAAGAGCTTCAACCCCGAGCTGGAGAAATTTGTGGTGCCCATCGCGGTGACCATCCTCGCGATCCTTTTTTACGTGCAGAAACACGGCACCCGCGCCATCGGCGTGGTCTTCGGCCCGGTCATTTTGGTGTGGTTCACCGTGCTCGGGGTGCTCGGCGCGGTGCACCTTTTCGACAGCGGTCAGGTGTTCGCGGCGGTCAATCCCCTGCACGGCTTTCGCCTGCTGATCCACCACCCCGCCCAGGCGGCCGGCGTGCTGGGCTCCATCGTTCTGACCATCACGGGGGCCGAGGCGCTCTACGCCGACATGGGCCATTTTGGCCGTTGCGCCATCGCCCGGGCCTGGCGTTGGGTGGTGTGCCCCAGCCTGCTGTTGAACTACTTTGGCCAAGGCTCCTACGCGATCGCCCATCCGGAGGACACGACCAACCCCTTTTTCGCCCTCGCCCCCGACGGCCCCCTGCGGATCGGTTTGGTGATCTTGTCCATCCTCGCCGCGATCATCGCCAGCCAGGCGCTGATCACCGGAACGTTTTCGCTGACCCGCCAGGCGGTGCAGCTGGGCTATTTCCCCCGGCTGAAGATCCTCCACACCAATGCCGCCCGGGAGGGCCAGATCTACCTGCCCCTGATCAATTTTCTGCTCGCGGCCGGGTCCATCACGGTGGTGATCGCCTTCGGCTCCAGCGCCGCCCTGGCCGCCGCCTACGGCATCGCCGTGACCGGCACGATGGCGGTGACGAGCTATGCCCTTTACGGAGTCATGCGCCGTCACTGGCGCTGGGGCGTGTTCCCGGCCGCCGCCCTGATCAGCCTTTTCCTGGTCGTCGACCTGAGCTTTTTCGTCGCGAACCTGCACAAGTTCGCCGACGGCGGCTGGCTGCCGGTGCTGGTGGCGGTGGCCCTGATCGCGCTGATGCACACGTGGAAAAGCGGACGCAACGAGATCCAGGAAAAGGTCTACGGCTCCGCCGTGGCCGAGCTGGACCTCGGCCGCGTGGCCCGGAGCAAGAACATCGTCCGCGTGCCGGGCTCGGCCGTGTTTATGGTGGCGACGCCCCACGGCACACCGCTCGCCCTGCTCCATCACCTGAAGGCCAACAAGTGTCTGCAAACCGACGTCGTGCTGCTCACCATACTCACCGAGGCGCGGCCGACGGTCGAGGACGAGGAGCGGATGTGCCTCGAGTCCGTCGGCGAAGGCGTGTGGCGCGCGGTCGTTCGCTACGGCTACATGGAGTCGCCCGACGTCGCCCGCATGGTCGAGCGCATCCGTTGCCAGGGCGTGCCGCTGAATCTCGCCGCGACGACGTTCTATTTTAACCGCGAGATGATCATCACCGGTGGCAACGCCCGGATGTTCGAGTGGCAAAAATCGCTCTACGCCTTTCTTAGTCGCAACGCGTCGCCGATCAAGGACTACTACCGCATCATGCCGACCCAGATCATCGAGATCGGCCTGCCCGTGCAGCTCTGAAGCCGGCGGCGGCGCTCAAGCGCAGACGTCGCCCGCCGCCCGCGCCGCCCGCGCATACAGGTCGCGACGGGCCGCGACGTCGCGCCGGCGGTCGGTCCGGACCTCCAGCACCCGCAGGCCGGGCGCGCCCAGGAGCTGGCCAAGGCGTTCCGCCAGCCGGGCCGGCGTGGCCACCGCTTCATGCGGCACGTCGTAGGCCGAACAGAGCCGGGCCAGATCCACCCCCTGGGGCGTGGCCCAATACTCCTCGAAGGGAGGATCAAACTCCGCGATCGGCAGGTGGCCGAAGATGCCGCCGCCGGCGTTGTTGATGACCACGACGGTGAGCGAGCCCTTGAGCTTGGGCGCGAGCAGCAGGCCGTTGGTGTCGTGGAGGAAGGCGAGGTCGCCGGTCAACAGCACCGCGGGCGGACCACCATGGGCCACCCCGAGCGCGGTGGAGAGCGTCCCGTCTATCCCGTTGGCGCCGCGATTGGCGTAAACCGCCGGCCCGTCGCCCCGCGCCACGGCGAGGGATTCGAGGTCGCGCACCGGCATGCTGCTGGCGACAAAAAGCGCCTGACCGCGGCGGAGGGTGTTGGCCAGCCGCCGGGTAAAGCCCCCCTCGAAACCCTCGATCTCCTCGGCCCCGGCCAGAACCGTTTGCGCCGCCTCCTCCGCCCGCATCCAGGCCGCCAGCCAGTCCGGGTCGGCGGGCACGCCATGGGGCAGGGTCCACCGGTTGACCGTCGCCGCCCCCACCGCGATGCGCAGGGTGCGCCCATGGCGTCCGTCGCGATTCTCCGGGGAACGGCCGACTTGAATCGTGTCCGCATCCACCTCGGCGAGCCAGGCACGCAGCGGCTTGCTGGTCGGGATATCGCCCAGGATGAGCACCGAACGCGGCCGCAGCGCCGCCGCCGCCCTCGGGTCGCGCAGGATGGCGTCGTAGGCGGCGATGACCGACCGGCCGCCGGCGCCGCGAAACCGCAGCGGCGAAAGCGCGTCGGCGAGAATCGGCCAGCCGAGGCGCTCCGCCCAGAACACCGTCTCCACTTCCTCGCCCCAGCCCGCGCCACAGATGATCACGCCCGGCGCGGCCGCGAAATCGCGGTCAAACATCTGCTCGCGCGGATGGGCCTGCGGCGGCACCGGGGGCAGGGCGAAAAACCGTTCCCAGTCGACCGCCGCCGCGAGCCCGTCCGCCGTGCCGTCCGCCACCGGCGCCAGCGGATCGCGGAACGGCGCGTTGAGGTGCACCGGGCCGCCGGCCCGCGCCCGCTCGAGCGCGTGCCGCAGCGTCTGGCGCAGGTATTTCAACAGCTCCAGCCTGGCCTCCGGCACCGCGAGCTCGTGAAAAAAAACCGCGAAGCCGCCAAAGAGCTTTTGCTGGTCCACCGTCTGGCCCGAGGCGCAGTCGCGCAGCTCCGGGGGACGGTCGGCGGTGAAGACCAGCAGCGGCACGCCGCTTTCCCGCGCTTCGATCAAGGCCGGCAGGTAATGCGCCCCGGCCGACCCGCTGGTGCAGAGCAGGACGACCGGCACGCCGGTGCGCCTGGCCAGCCCCAGACCAAAAAAACCCGCCGAGCGCTCGTCCAGCGCCGCGATGGCCTCGATGTCTCGATGCGCCGCCAGCGCGAGGGTGAGCGGCGTGTTGCGGGAACCGGGCGAAATCACCGCGTGCCGCACCCCGGCCCGGGCCAGCGTCTCCGCCGCCACCGAGCACCACAGCGCATTCGTGTTTCGAAAATCGAGGTTCATTTTCTCAAACCATTGCCCACGAAACACACGAAATCACACGAAAAACAAAAACTCCGGATTTCGTGTCATTTCGTGTGTTTCGTGGGCCAAAAAATCACCCCCGCAGCGCCGCCAGCAGCGCCTGGAATTTCAGCTCCGTCTCCGCCCATTCGCGCGCCGGCTCCGAGCCCGCCACGATTCCCGCGCCGGCATAGACCCGGGCGCGGGGACCGTCGACCAGCGCCGAGCGCAGCCCGACAAAAAACTCGCCCCCGCCGCGGGCGTTGAGCCAACCCAGCGCCCCGGCATAGAGCCCCCGTGGAAACCCCTCCAACTCGCGGATCGCCGCCACCGCCGCCTCGCGGGGCGAGCCACCCACCGCCGGGGTCGGGTGCAGACGGGCCAAAAGGTCCAGCAGGCGCACCCCTTCCGGCAGCGGACCACCCATCGGGGTGTGGAGGTGTTGCACGTTGGCCAGTTTTCTCACCCCCGGCGTATCCGGGTAGTCAAGACGCACGCCGAGCGGCGCGAGCCGCCTGACGATGGATCCGATGACGTGGCGATGCTCCCTCCGGTCCTTTTCGCTGCGCAACAAGGTCGCCGCCAGCGCCGCGTCCTCGCTCGCCCCCGCCGCCCGCCGCACCGAGCCGGCCAGCGCCTCGGTCTCGATGCGGCCTTTGCTCACCCGCAGGAGCCGCTCCGGCGAGGCGCCGATGAAGCTCGGCCCGCCGCCGTTCGCGGCCGAGAAGGCGTAACAGTCCGGGAAACGCTGCCGCAGGCCGTTGAGCACGGTGAGCGGATGCAGCGCGCGGTCCGCGCTCAGGTCGATGGCCCGCGCCAGCACGATTTTTTCAAACTCCCCCGCCGCGATCCGCCCCAGCGCCCGCGTCACCGCCGCGCGGTAATCGCCCGCCTCGGTCTGGTGGAAAACCGCCGCCGCCTCGTCCCCACCCGCCGCCGCCTCGCCCGGATCGAAGGCCGCGAAACGCGCATGCGCCCGCCAGACCCGCGCGGTGAGGGCGTCGAGATCGCTGTCCGCCGCCACCAGGAGATTCGCCACCGCCGTGGTGGCGTCGCCCGCCCGCGCCACCTGCCAGCGCGGCACGAAGACCTGCGCCGCCGCGAAGGGCTCGCCCGGCTCAACCTCGTCATGAAAAGCGAAGCTCGCGAAAAAATGCGGCCCGCCGAAGGGCGCGTTCACGTCCCCCACCGCCACGGTGCGCGCCAGGGTGACGTCCACGAAGCGCTGCACCGCCGCGAAGCGCTCCGGCCCGTGCGCGACCAGTCGCGTCGCCACCTCGGCCCCGGCCAGCGCGCTGCCCTCGGTCGGGCGCTCGGTGTAGAAATGCGGCTCCGTCGGCTCGAAGATCGCCTCCAGCACCGCCAACGGATCGAGCGCCGGCACCACCAGCGAGATGCTGGCCAGCACCGGGAGACCGTCGGCCGCCGCCTTGAGCTGACACCCCGCCAGAAACCCCCGCAAGGCCTCCGGAGTGGCGTTCTGGGCGGGATGCAGAGGCAGGACGGTCATGCGGGAGCTTGCCACGTTTCCGCCCCCGCGCAGCGCGTCGATGCGAAATTTTCGCCCGCCCGCCCGTCGGCTCCATCTCGCGAAGCCCGGAGCCCCGATTTTCCGCCTTCCCTTCGTTACCCCGCTTGCCCTCCGCCCCGGGGCATTCACAGATTGTTGATCACCGACATGTTGCCGACCGCACCGGAAGCCCTCGCCCGCCAGCAGATCGACGCCCAACT
>CAMCHD010000075.1 GCA_945874545.1 Akkermansia muciniphila
ATCATCGCGATCTGCCATAATCTGCCGGGCATCTGCGTGTTCGCTCACCGCCTCGACGCACTATCCAGTGCGCCTCGGGGTTCCCTCACACGCATCTGCTCCATCAGCTTACGCCATATCATCGACTCCAAAATCGGGTTTCGGGTTAAAGGGTCGCGAGAGCGGCGTTGAAGGTGGCGCTGGGGCGCAACGCGGCGGAGGCCTTCGCGTCGTCCGGCTTGTAATAGCCGCCGATGTCGGCCGGTTTGCCCTGCACGGCGATGAGCTCGGCCACGATGTCCTTTTCGGAGGTGGTGAGTCTTTCCGCGAGGGGGGTGAACACGGCCTTGAGCGCGGCGTCCTTGTCCTGGGCGGCCAGGGCCTGGGCCCAGTAGAGGGCGAGGTAGAAATGCGATCCGCGGTTGTCGATGCCGGCGCCGACCTTGCGGGCCGGGCTCTTGTCGTTCTCCAGGAACTTGCCGTTGGCGGCGTCGAGCGTCTCGGCCAGCACCTGGGCGCGGGGATTGTTTTGGGTGATGGCGAGGTGCTCGAAGCTGGCGGCGAGGGCGAAGAATTCCCCCAGGCTGTCCCAGCGGAGGAAGTTTTCCTCGGTGAATTGTTGCACGTGCTTCGGCGCGGAACCGCCGGCGCCGGTCTCGAAAAGACCACCGCCGTTCATCAGAGGGACGATGGAGAGCATCTTGGCCGAGGTGCCGACCTCGAGGATGGGGAAGAGGTCGGTGAGGTAGTCGCGGAGGACGTTGCCCGTGACGCTGATGGTATCGAGGCCCTGGACGATGCGCTCGAGGGTGAACCGGCAGGCCTCGGCGGGAGCGAGGATGCGCAGATCGAGGCCGGTGACGTCGTGCTGCTTGAGGTAGGTGTCAACCTTGGCGATGATCTGGGCGTCGTGGGCGCGCTGGGCGTCGAGCCAGAAAACGGCGGGGGTGTGGCTCAGTCGGGCGCGGTTGACGGCGAGCTTTACCCAATCCTGCACCGGCGCGTCCTTGGTCTGGCAGGCGCGCCAGATGTCACCGGCCTCGACGGCGTGGGAAAGCAGGGTGGCGCCGGTCTCGTCCACCACGCGCACGGTGCCGTCGGCGGGAATCTCGAATGTCTTGTTGTGGGAACCGTATTCCTCGGCGGCCTGGGCCATGAGGCCGACGTTGGGCACGGAGCCCATGGTCCGGGGATCGAGGGCGCCGTTTTCGCGGCAGAAGTCGATGACGGTCTGGTAAACACCGGCGTAGGAGCGGTCGGGGATGAGCGCGAGGGTGTCCTGCGGTTTGCCGGCGGCGTTCCACATCTGCCCGGAGGTGCGGATCATGGCGGGCATGGAGGCGTCCACGATGACGTCCGAGGGCACATGGAGGTTGGTGATGCCCTTGTCCGAATTCACCATGGCGAGGGCCGGGCCGGCGGCGTAGGCGGCGGCGAGGTCGGCCTCGATGGCGGCCTTCTCGGCGGCGGGGAGTTTCTCGATCTTGGCGACGAGGTCGCCGAGGCCGTTGTTCAGGTCCACGCCGAGGGAGGCGAGGGTCGCGGCGTGTTTGGCGAGCACGTCGCGGAAAAAGACCTTCACGGCGTGGCCGAAGAGGATGGGGTCGGAGACCTTCATCATCGTGGCCTTGAGGTGCAGGGAGAGCAGCACGCCGTCGTTTTTGGCCCGGGCGATGGCGGACTCGTAGAAGGCGACGAGGGCCTTTTGGCGCATCACGGTGGCGTCGAGGATCTCGCCGGCCTTCAGCGGGGTCTTTTCCTTCAGGACCTGCACGGTGCCGTCGGCCTTGACCAATTCGATCCGCACGGTGGTGGCGGCGGGGACGGTGAGCGACTGTTCATTGCCGAAAAAGTCGTCGCCGGTCATGGAGGCGACGTTGGTCTTGGACGTCGGGGACCAGGCGCCCATGGAGTGCGGGTGTTTCTTGGCGTAGGCCTTCACCGCGCCGGGGGCGCGACGGTCCGAATTGCCCTCGCGGAGGACGGGATTGACGGCGGAGCCGAGGACCTTGGCGTAGCGGGCGCGGGCGTCTTTCTCGGCGTCGGTGCCGGGGGTTTCCGGAAAATCGGGGAGCGCGTAGCCCTTGGCCTGGAGCTCGGCGATGGCGGCCTTCAGCTGCGGGATGGAGGCGGAGATGTTGGGCAGCTTGATGATGTTGGCCTCGGGCTTGAGGGTGAGGGCGCCGAGCTCGGCGAGGGCGTCGTGGGTTTTCTGCGACGCGGGCAGGACGGCGGAGAAGGCGGCGAGGATGCGGGCGGCCACGGAGATGTCGCGGGTTTCCACCTGGATGCCGGCGTGTTTGGCGTAGGCCTGCACGATCGGCAGGAAGCTGTAGGTGGCGAGCGCGGGGGCTTCGTCGGTGATGGTGTAGAGGATGGAAGGAGCGGCGGACATGGCGCGATGGGAGGAGGGGAGGAACGTAAGCCGACGAGCCAACCCGCCGCCGGCCGACGGTCAAAGGCATTTGCAGGCGGGCGCGAGGGGCCGGCCGGGCAAACCCGGTGTTTGCGGCTCGCCGTCGGGCGCCGCAGGCCGCCTGCTCGGGCCATGAGCACCGCCAAAACCACGCCCAAGACCACCGCCCCGGAGAAGATCGAGATCCGCGCCGACCCGATCGAGCTCACCCAGTTGCTGAAGTTCGCCGGGCTTTTCGACAGCGGCGGCGAGGCGAAGCACGCGATCAACCGCGGCGAGGTCACGGTGGACGGCGTGGTGGAAACCGCCGCGCGCAAAAAGATCCTGCACGGCGCGGTGGTCTCCTGCGCCGGCCGCACCCTGGTGGTGAAAAGCCTCGCGAAGTAGCGGCGCGCGGCACCGCTCAGACGCCCGGAAATGCGACGCCGCCCGGCGACGGAAGAAAATTGCGCCGCGAAGCGCTTTTTCCCCGGGCGGCCAGGCGCTCCCCGGGCTCGCCGTAGGGCTTGCGCCGGTAACCGCCGCGATTCGGGTCCAGCGCGCAGTCGATCTGGATGCGCTGCATGCGGTCGAACAGATCGAGGAGTTGGGCCCGGTCCGGGTAGGCGTCCAGACCGGCCTGTTCCAGGGCCAGCAGCGTCTCGTGCGTCGCCTCGAGGGTGCTCAGGCAGCCCGCCTGGGGTTGTTGCTTGATCACAAAACGGCTGGGCGCCGTGGGGGTGAACATGATCCGCGGCAGCGCCTGGAGGCTGGGCGAGAGGCGCAGCATCTTCCGGGCGCAGGCCCAGGTGGCGTCGAGCGCGAGCACCGCCAGGCGCCGCCCCCCGAGCTCGGACGGCGGCAACTCCCCCCGCGAAAGATTTCGCGCGGTGGGTCCGGGATAGAGCAAGACCGGGTAAAGGGCCGGGTCGCTCAACAGGGCCTGCACCGCCTCGTGCCGGTCAAAATCCGTCCCCACCTGGATCTCGCTGTCGGCCAGGCAGAGGTGGGTGAGGCGCCCGGTGCCGGCCTTCTCCTGTTTGAATTCCTTGGGGTGCATGAGGAGCACGAAGCGGGTTCGGGTGCGCATGGGGCGGATCGAACGGCACCAGCAGAGCGCCTCGGGCCAGAAACAACGGTAGCAGGTGACGCGGCTCATGCGGCGGGGGCGAAAACGCGCCGACTCACACCCGTCCGGCCGCGACGACCAGGGCCTGGAGCCGGCCGACGTCGGAGGCGGAGGTCTTGGCCACGAATCCCCGCGCGTGGGCGAAGTGCACGTCGGGCTCGTCGGCGATCCGGGTGAAGTCGAGGCGCGGGTTGTCCCGGAAACGACCGAGTCCGTAACCGCCGGCGCGGCGATCCGGATAGACCGAGCCGACCACGTCGCGGGCCCAGGCCTGGCGCTCGATGTAGCGGTCAAGCCCGGAAACCGCCTCGTCGGCGTCGCCGTCGCCGCGGGGCACGAACACCACCACGGCCGGGGCGGACCCGATCTCGAGACGCCAAAGCACGACCTGGCGCGCCAGCTGGTCGAGCCGCGCGCGGGAGAGGGTCACGTGGCCGAGGATGTCCTCGCCCACCATGCGCATGACCTCCCAGAGCGGCTGGCCGGGCTCGAGGCGGGAGGCCTGGGCGAAACGCCGCAGCACGGTGAGATCGACCGGCGAGTTCAGCCGGGCCAGCGCGAAGCGCTCGACCCCGAGCCACCTGGCCGTATCCACCGGTCCACGACAATCGAACCACTCGGCCGTCTCCAGCCACTCGCAAAACTCCCGCGCGTCGGCGTAAAGCCCGAGGTGCTGGAGGACGAGGGAGAGCGCGCAGGTCGGGGCCAGCTCGCGGGGCAGCTGGTGGTGGTCGAAGTTGTTCAGCGCCGGCTCGTGGCGCAGCCCGGCGTCGAGCACGCACACCGCGGGATCGTCGAGGTCGGCCGCGGAGGGCTCGCGCCGCTCGACCGGCACGGCGTGACGCGCGAGCAGCACGCAGCAGGCGAGAAACTCGTCTTTGTGGGCCCCTCCGGGGTGGGTGAGCAGTAGCTTGGGCGAAATCATGGCCGCCAGAGTGGCCCGGCCGCCGCGCGCCGCAACGTCCGTTCCACGGGGCGGAGAAATCGGCTGGCGCGGGCCCGCCGTTCATGGCCAGCTTCGCCACTTCCCACCTCGCTCCCCCACCCTCCGTTTCCCCAAACCATGAGTCTTTTTCTCGGCATCGATTCCGGCACCCAATCCACCAAGGCCGTCATCCTGGACCTGGCCGCGAAAAAGGTCATCGCCGAGGCCCGCGCGCCCCACGGCCTGATCGCCGGCCTGCCCCCGGGGCACATGGAGCAGCACCCGGCGGACTGGGTCGCCGCGCTCGAGACCACCATCGCGGACGTGGTTCGCCAAGTCGGTCCGCGCGCGGTCGAGATCCGCGGTCTCGGCGTCTCGGGTCAACAACACGGCTTCGTGCCGCTCGACGCCGACGGCGCGGTGATCCGCCCCGCCAAGCTCTGGTGCGACACCTCCACCGTGGCGGAGTGCGCCCTCATCACCAAAAAACTCGGCGGCGCGAAAGCCGCGCTGCGCCACACCGGGAGCCTCATCCTGCCGGGCTTCACCGCACCGAAGATCCTCTGGCTGAAACGCCACGAGCCGGCCCACTACAAACGCCTGCGCCACGTGCTGCTGCCGCACGACTACCTCAATTTCCATCTCACCGGCGCCTATTTTATGGAGTGCGGCGACGCCTCCGGCACGGCGCTTTTCGACGTGCGTAAACGCGCCTGGTCCAAGGCCGCGATCCGCGCGGTGGACCCGCGCCTCGCGGAGTGGTTGCCGCCGCTTTCCGAGGCCCACGAGTCCCCCGGCGCGGTGCGCCCCGAACTCGCGGAGCGGCTGGGCCTGCCGCCCGGCGTGGTCGTCTCCGCCGGCGGCGGTGACAACATGATGGGCGCGATCGGGACCGGGAACGTCACCCCCGGCGTGATCAGCGCCAGCTTCGGCACCAGCGGCACGATCTACGCCCACGCCGACCAGCCGGTGGTGGACCCGACCGGCGAGATCGCCGCCTTCTGTTCCTCGACCGGCGGCTGGCTGCCGCTCCTTTGCACGATGAACGTCACCACCGTGACCGAGCAGGTCCGCCAGCTCTTCGGCCAGGACCACGCCGCGCTCGCCGCCGCCGTGCAATCCGTGCCCGCCGGTGCGCATGGCCTCGTGATGCTGCCCTACCTCGCGGGAGAGCGCACCCCGAACGTCCCGGCCGGCTCCGGGGCGATCCTCGGCCTGACCCGCCAGACCCTGGACGCGGCCCACCTGGCTCGCGCCGCCATGGAAGGCGTGACCCTGGGCATGAACTACGGGCTGCGCCGCCTCGCCGTCCTCGGCGTCAAGGCCAAGGAGATCCGGGTGACCGGCGGCGGGGCCAAATCCCCCGTGTGGCGCCAGATCATGGCCGACATTTTCGGCGTCCCGGTGGTGGCGATGATGGAAGACGAAGGCGCGGCTCTCGGCGGCGCCCTGCAGGCCGCCTGGTGCGTCGCGCTCCGGGACGGCAACAAGAAGGCCCGCCTGGCCGACTTTACCCGCGCGGTGGTGGCGGTGGACGAACAAACCCGTTGTAAACCGGATCGCAAAAACCACGCCCGCTACCAAAAGATCCAAGCGCTGCAAGACCGCCTCAGCCTGGCCCTCCGCGAGGTGTTTATCGCCCACCGCGCCTTGGAGTGACCATCCGCGGGCCAAGGTCAAAGTGGCCGGCGGGCACGAGCAAACGGCGCCCCCCCTCGGCGCCGATGACTTGCGCCTAGGCAATACATTCCACTTGCAATCAAGTGTCATTCACGAGGAATACCCATGATCTTGGAATCAAACCTGCTGAAATCGTTTTAATTCAAACTTCCCAGCCGGCTTTGTCCGATCCTTTCGCACCATCACCACCGGTCGTCACCTACCTCTTTTTTCGTGGTCATTCCGCAGGGAAGCACCCTTGATTCCAGTGTTTTAGCAAAACCAGATTTTTCCCGTCACCCTTTAGAACCGAAACAAAATGAAAATCCTATACATCATCGCCGTGTTTCTCGGCGCCTGCTCCTTTGTCGCGAAAACCTCGGCGGCCGCTGAACTGGCGCCCGGCACCTACCGTGCCGCCTCGGTAAAGGGCTCCGCTCAATGGTTTAACCCGCTCACCAAAGAAACCCGCCCCCTGGTCAACAACCAGGAGTTGGTCGAGGGCGCCGTCATCACGACCGGCGAAGGCGGTGGCCTCACCCTCGTGTTCGCCAGCGGCGCCACGGCTACCATCGGCGAAAAAGCCGAGGTGACGGTGAGCAAGTTCGAGCAGCAGACCTTTGACGCCGCGACCGTGAACTTCAAAAAGGGCGAGCCCTCCGTCTCCTCCATCGAGATCACCTTGGCCAAAGGCAATATCACCAGCCGGGTGAGCAAACTCAAAGCCGAGTCGAGCTACGTGGTCAAAACCCCGGTCGGCGTCGCCGGCGTGCGCGGCACGACTTTCCGGGTGAATTTCGACCCGCAGACCAAAACCCTGAAGATCGAAACCGCCGAGGGTAAGGTGGTGCTCATCACCTCCGCCAACGTGGAAGTGCCGATCGAGGGTGGCAAGGACGTCGAGGTGAAGTTTGAGGTCAACGAGCAGGGCGACCTTGAGACCGTGGGAGAACCGGTGGTCGGAACCATCTCCGCCGAGACGCTGACCGAAATCCTCAGCCAGATCGCGCCCGATCTACTCCAAGTGGGCGACCAGGTGCAGGTGATCATCGAGCAGCCCACCCAGATCATCACCAGCAACGACCAGCCCTGAGTCCTCCGCTTCAAGCCGCGCGCGGCTTCACTCGGTCCTCTCCCGCCCGGCGCCCCTCAGGCGCCGGGCTTTTTGTTCTCTTGCCTCCCGACGGTGAAGCGGCGGACTGCGCCTTCACCGCCCCGTCCCGTGAACCCGAGCTCCCCGTCGCCCTACCACACCCACGCCGCCAGCGCCGCGCACCTCGGCGCCTCCCCCTGGACCCTGCGCCAGAAGGCGGCCATGCTGGCCTGGGAATACGCCTGGACGCTGCTTTGTCGCTGGACACCCAAACCGCTCTACCCCTGGCGCTTGATGGTGCTTCGTCTCTTCGGGGCCAAGATCGACGGCCGACCTTTCGTGCACCAGCGCGCGCGCATCCAGATCCCGTGGAATATCCGCTTGGACGCCGGCGCCTGCCTCGGCGACGGGGCCAATCTTTACAGCGTCTCCGAGATCCACATCGGACCAAACGCCATCATCGCGCAGGAGGCCTACCTGTGCACCGCCACCCACGATTTTGCCGTGGCCTCGCTTCCCCTCCAATCCGCGCCGATTCGGGTGGAAGCCGGCGCGTTTGTCGGCGCCCGCGCCTTTGTCCTACCCGGCTTGACCATCGGCGCCGGTGCCATCGTGGGCGCCTGTGCGGTGGTCACCCGCTCCGTCCCGGCCGGCGCCCGGGTGAAGGGTAACCCCGCCCGATGACCGCTCACCCGAGCCCGAAGGGCCTCGCCGCCGCCTCCGGTTCCGGCGGGGCGACGTAGGGACGGCGCAGCAGCGCCCATGCCCCCAGCGCCAGAGCCGCGCTCACGCCGACAAACCAGTCGCCCCAGGCGACGTAGCGGCTCTGCCGGCCAAAAAAGCGCGCGTCGCGGGCCACCTGCAAATTCGCCCCGCCCCGGAAATAGACCGTGCCCGGCGCCTCGCCCCGCGCGGGCGGCACGGTGCGGATCGCGCCGGCCTCGTCGCGGGTCAACACCGCGCGGATGGCGCCGCACTCGTCGATCCACCCGCTCCAGCCCGCGTTGCCCGCCCGCAACACCGGCCGGCGCGTCTCGACCGCGCGCAGGACCGCATGGGCGGCGTGCTGGTAGGCCGCGGCGCCCTCGCCGAACCAGCCGTTGTTGGTGTTGACCACCAGCACCTCCGCCCCGGCCCGCACACTGGCCCGCGCGAGGTCCGGAAAGATGTCCTCGTAACAAATCAGCGCGCCCACCCGGGTGCCGTCGGAAGAACCGACCGGCACCGTGAACAAGCCCGCATCCTCCCCGGGTCGAAAGTCCCCGCCCACCGGCACGACCTTTTCCAACCAGCCCAGAAGCGGCCGCACGGGAACGTATTCACCGAAGGGCACCAGGTGCCGCTTGGCGTAAAAGTCCGCCGCCAGCCCTTCGGTCGGGGAAATCGAAAACACGGCGTTGGACCAGCGTTCCTCCGGCGTATCCACCCGCTCATACGCGATCGAGCCGAGCAGCAGCGGCGCACCCGCGCGGCGCACCAGATCCTCGGTCCAGCGGCGCATGCCGTCGTCGCCCAGCACCGCCAGCGGCGTGGTGGCCTCCGGCCAGAGCAACAAATCCGGCCGCGCGGCCGCGACCGTGAGCGTCTCCGCCTCGAGCGTGCGCAGGATGTCGGCCGCCCCGGCCGGGTCCCATTTCACGCTCTGCGGGATGGCCGGTTGCACGATGCCGACATTGGCCCAGTGCACAAAAAAACGCCCGCGGTTGATGGTCTCCCGCGCGGTGAGGAGCAGACAGCCGAGGAGCAGGGCCATGGCGGCCAAAAATTCCGGGCAACGCGAACGCGCCCGGTCCAGGTCCGCGCCGGGCCCGAGGAGTTTCCAGGCGTAGGCGGCGAAGGCCACGTTGACCGTGACGAGCACAAAAGAAACGCCCCAGGCCCCGGCGTAGGCCGCCGGTTGCAGGACGCTGAGGCGTTCCCACTGGGTCGCGGCGAGGGGCAACCAAGGAAACCCGGTCAACACCCACGTGCGCGTCCACTCGATCCCCACCCAAAGACCGGCCAGGCCGAAGACCGCGAACACCCGCTGTATCCAGGGGCGCCCGATCAGGCGCGGCATGACCCAGCGGACCGCCACAAACCAGCTTCCCACCCACAGACCGATGACCGGCCCGAGCAGCAACAAACCCGCCCAGGTGACATGACGCAGCCAGCCGAGGGTGATTGTCCAGGCGAGCGCCTGCGCACCGAGCGTGGCCCACAAATACAGCCTCCACCGGGGCGCGCGGTAGGCCCAGAAAACCGCCGGGGCGGCGAACACATAGGCGAGCTCCGGGTAGCGCGAGGGCGGCATCATGGCCGTGCCCGCGAGCAGGGTCAGCCCGAAGACCAGCAAGGCCCAGATGCGGTCGGCGTGCCGGGTGAGGAACGCGTTTTTCCACAGGCTCGGTTCCGCCTCGTAAGGCGGGAGCTCGAGCGGGGCCCGGGTCGGAGAGTTTGGCGGCGTGGCGTCCATGCGTTACGGCTCAACGTGCACGAGCGACGCCGCGCCGCGAAGGCCATTTTTCACCATTCGCCCTGCGCCGTCGGCATGGTTCCACTCCCCGCTCATACGGATCGTATTCAGGCGATTGACATGGAGTGCGGAGCATTGGCTCCGCTTTCGTTTCTGCGCCTCGGCGCAGAAAAAAGGGCGGCGCTCCGAGGCGCACCGCCCAAAGCGGCGTCGAGACGCCGCACTCCAAGAAATCAACTTGAACGCAAGATACCTTACAGGAGCTCCCTTACTTGCCGGCCGGCGTGTCCGCTTTGGCGGGGGCCTTGGTGGCCTTTTCGCCGGTGCAGCAGCAGTTGGTGTCGACGCCACAAACTTTGCCGTCGGCCTTGACGACGCAGCCGCAGGGGGCCTTGGCGGCTTTTTCGTCGGACGGTTTGCAGGCGTCGCCGGCGGCCGCGAAAGCGGCGGTGGCCAGGGTGGAGGCGAAGGCGAGGGCGAGGAGGGAGCGGAGGAGGTTCATGATCGGATCTGGGTTGGGAGTTTGGTTTAAAATCAGCCCGGGCGTAAATCCCGGTCGTGGATGATACGCGTCCGAAGCGTCGTCCCCTCGGATTATTTCGCCACCACCTCGGGGCGGCGCGCGGTCGCGATAAAACGCTCGATGCGGTCGCACGCCACCAGGAGCTGCTCGTAGCTGGTGGCGAAGCAGGCGCGCACGTGCCCGGTGCCGTTGGCGCCGAACGCCGTGCCCGGCACGACCGCGACCTTCTGCTCCTTGAGCAACCCGACCGCGAACTCCTTCTCCGTCAGACCGAGACCGGCGGTGCTGGGGAAGGCGTAGAAACTGCCGCGCGGCGAGTGGCAGACGAGGCCGATCTCGTTGAACCGTCGCACCACGAGGTCACGGCGTTGATGATACTGGTCGCGCATCTCGCACACGTTTTCCCAGCCGTTTTGCAGGGCCTCGAGCGCCGCCTCCTGGGCGATGATCGAGGCGCACATCATGGCGTATTGATGGACCTTCATCATGGCGTCGATCAGCTCGGCCGGGCCGCAGGCGTAGCCGATGCGCCAACCGGTCATGGCGAAGGCCTTGGAAAAACCATGCAGGAAGATGGTGCGCTCGGCCATGCCCGGCAGGCTGGCGATGCTGGTGTGCACGCCCTCGAAGGTCAGCTCGGAATAGATCTCGTCGCTCAGCACCAGCAGATCCTTTTCGCGACAAAAGGCCGCGATGGCCTCGAGTTGCGCCCGGTCGCAGGTGCCGCCCGTGGGGTTGCACGGGAGGTTGAGCATGAGAATCTTGCAGCCCGGCACCCAGGCCGCGCGCAAGGCCTCGGCGGTGAGCGCGAAACCATCCTTGGCGTAGGTCGGCACCGCCACGCCCTCGCCATGCACCAGCGCGATGCTGGGGTGGTAGGAGACGTAACAGGGTTGATGATACATCACCTTGTCGCCCGGATTGCAGAAGGCCCGGAAGGCGAGGTCGAGCGCCTCGGAGACGCCGACCGTGATGATGATCTGATCCTCTGGCCGGTAATCGACGCCGAAGTGGGCGGTGACGTAGGTCGAGACCGCCCGGCGCAGCTCGAGCAGGCCGAGGTTGGAGGTGTAGTAGGTCTTGCCCTCCTCGATCGCGGTGATGGCGGCCTTGCGCACATGCCACGGGGTGACGAAGTCGGGCTCGCCGACGCCGAGTGAGATCACGTCCTGGCCCTTCATCTTGGCCACGAGTTCGAAAAAGTCGCGAATGCCGCTCCGGGGCAGCGAAGCCACGTGGCTCGCCACCCAGCGATTGCCGGTGTTGCTCATGGGGAAACTCCGCTCAGGGGCTGACGTTGAGCCGGTCGCCCGGACCGTCGCCGTCGTCGAGCCGGAAACCGCCCTCCTTGTAGGAGCGCAGCAGGAAATGGGTGCTGGTGGAGAGCACGCCGCCAAAGGTGGACAGTTTCTCCGACACGAAGGCGGCCGCCTTTTGCAGGGTCGGCGCGTTGACAAACACGAGCAGATCGTAGGCGCCCGACATGAGGTAGCACGACTCGACCTCCTCGAACTGGCAGAGCCGCTCGGCCATGCGGTTGAAGCCGCCGCCGCGCTCCGGCGTCAGCCTGACCTCGATCACCGCGCGCACGGCGGCCCCGGCGGCGGCCTCGCGGGAAAGATCGAGCACCGGACGCCAGCCGAGGAAGATTTTATCTTTTTTCAGCTGCTCCAGGTGCTGTTCGACTTCGGCGACGGAAAGGCCCGCGACCTGCGCCATCTGCGCGGTCGTGAGCCTGCCACCTTCGAGCAACAGCTTGAGAACGGGGTTCATGGGACCCGCGAGCCCACAAGGCCGCGCGCCCCGACGCCACACCAATTTTTGTCCGGCCGGCGGCCCGCGGCCACTTCGCCCGGAACATCTGGATTGGATTTTATATCCGATCCGGACAGAGAAACCTCCATATCACGCCCGCCATGAACCGCTCCCTCGCCCTCGTCCTCGCCCTTATCGGGGCCTCTCCCGCCGCCGTCCACGCCTACGACGCCGCTCCCGCCTCTCCCTCCGCCACCGCCAAGGCGACCACCCCCACGGCCGGCCCGGTCGCCACCATTCTGGACGAACTCTCCACCGCCGTGCTGCACGAGTTCCCCGAATACGCCACCATGCTGGCGGTCACCGAGGCGCAGGCCGGCGGGCCCTTCGCCGCGCGGCTGACCGACGGCTCCCCCGCCGCCGTCGCCGCCCGCGTGCGATTGTTTCAAGGCTTCCGGGATCGGCTCGACGCCCTCGATCGAGCCACCCTGTCGACCGCGGACGCCGTATCGGTCGAGGTCGCCCTGAACCTGCTCGAAGCCGGCCTGGACGGCGCGCCCTTCGGCTACGGCGATTACGGCTTCGGCGGCTTCAGCCCCTACCATGTCACCCAGCTCACCGGGTCCTACCTCGAGATGCCCGACTTCCTCGATAGCATGCAGCCGGTCGGCTCCGTCGCGGACGCCGACGCCTACCTCGCCCGCCTGGCCGGCTTCGAGCGGGTGCTCGACGAGGAAACCGCCACCATCCGAGCCGACGCCGAAAAGGGTGTGCTGCCGCCCAACTTCGCCCTCGAGGGCGCGATCCGCCAGCTCGAGGCCTTCGCCGCCAAGGCCCCCGGCGACATCGTCCTGGTCACCTCGATACGCCGCCGCGCCGCCGAGATCCCCGGCATCGCTCCCGAGACCGCCGCCGACTACGCCGCCCGGGCCGAGGTGATCGTGCGCGAAAAGGTCCTGCCCGCCTACCGCCGCCAGGCAGCCGCGCTGACCGAACTCCTTCCCCGCGCCTCCGCCTCCCCCGGCGTCTGGCGCCTGCCCGACGGCGAAGCCTACTACGCCGCCTCCCTGAAGGCCCAGACCACCACCACGCTGAGCCCGGACGAAATCCATGAGTTGGGCAAAAAACTCGTCGCGGACCTGAGCCGCGAGATCGACCACGACCTCACCGCCGCCGGCATCGCACCCGGCCCTCTGACCGAACGCCTGAAGCGGGTCGCCCAACTGCCCGGTCAACTCTACCCCGATTCGGACGAAGGCCGTGCCGCCCTCATCGCCGACCTCAACCAGCAGTGCGCGGCGATCGAGGCCCGCATGCCCGAGATCTTCGGCCGCCTGCCCAAGGCCCGGGTCGAGATCAAACGCGTGCCCGTCTACAGCCAGGCCGGCGCCCCCGGCGGTTATTATCAACCCGCCGCCCTCGATGGCTCCCGCCCCGGCGCCTACTACATCAACCTGCGCGACGTGGGCGAGTGGCCCCGCTTCACCCTGCCCACCCTCAGTTACCACGAGGCCACGCCCGGCCACCACATGCAGATCTCCATCCAGCAGGAACTGCCCGATCTTCCGTTTTTCCGCACCGCCCTGGCCGGCTTCAACGCCTACGCCGAGGGCTGGGCGCTCTACGCCGAGCAGATGGTCGACGAAATGGGCGTCTACTCCGCCGACCCGCTCGGCCGCATCGGCTACCTCCAGTCCGCGCTTTTCCGCGCCGCCCGGCTGGTGGTGGATACCGGCCTCCACCACAAACGCTGGAGTCGCGACGAGGCCATCGACTACATGGTGGCGACCACCGGCGACCAGCGTTCCAGCATCGTCACCGAGGTCGAGCGCTACGCCGTCTGGCCCGGCCAGGCGACCACCTACATGGTCGGCCGCGAGTCCATTCTTCGCCTGCGCGCCCGCGCCCGCGCCGAGCTCGGCGCCGCCTTCGACCTCAAGGCCTTCCACGACCTCGTCCTCGGCCAAGGCTCCGTCCCGCTGACCACCCTGGAGCGCGAGACCCACGCCTGGATCAACGCCCGCAAAGCCGCCGCCGGCTCCTGAGCCCGCCCCCGAGCCGGCTTCCGACCTCAGCTGATCAACAACAACCGCGCCTGCCCCGGCGCGGTCTCGGGTGCGCGGTGGACACAGGGGGGCACCGGACAGCCCGGATGCTGCACCGCGATGCGCCAGAGGTTCCCCACCCCAAAGCCATAAGGCCGCGCGCCCTCCTTCGGCGCGTAGTGCAGGTCGTAGCAGTGGTCGGCCAGAAATTCGCGAAACCCCGCCTCGTCCGTCCCGCCGTAAAGCGCCCATAAGGCCGCGCGCGTCTCCGGCACGTCCACCCGCCGCACCGCCTCCTCGTTGGACAAACCCTCGCTGGCCGGGCCGTGATAGGTGCAGAGCCACGTCGCCGCCGGCACCGGCGCACTGTCGGCATGGTAGGAAAACACATCCGTTACCACCGGCCCGCCGTCGTCGTCACGCGGGTAGCCATGGATACAGTTGAGCACCGGCTCCAGCTCCGCCTCCCGGAGCCATCGTAGATCCTCCAGCATCCCGTCGACCGCGACCCGCCCCGCCGCCGAGAGCGGCAGCGCCCGCAACCGCGCCTCGTCCAGCACCGTGATCGCCTCGCCGTCTCCTTCTCCGATCAGCCGGACCACCTCGGCAAAATCCCCCGCCAACACGCGCGGCCAGCAGAGGGCGTTGACCCCGTCCGCGAAGGGCGTGACGAGCAGTTCGGCGAAGCCGTCGACCCGCCGGATGCGGGGCGAGACCGGGACACCGCCGGGCGACAAAAAAGAGAGACTCATGCACCGCCAACCCAAAGGCGCCACGGCCCGAAGGCCAGCGCGCTTCGC
>CAMCHD010000076.1 GCA_945874545.1 Akkermansia muciniphila
CTCCACGACCTGATCGTGAAACGCGAATCGGGCCGCGCCCTCACCGAGCAGGCCGTCGCCAACGGCATGACCACCCTGTCCGAATCCGGCTGGGACCGCGTCCGCGGCGGCCAAACCACCTTCGACGAACTCCTCCGCGCCCTGAGCACGACGGACTGACCGCGCCGCCGTGGCGGCGCGAAAATCCGAATGCCGAAACCCGAATGACGAATTCTCAGAAACTTTCCCTCCTCCGCCCGCGTCCGAATTTCGTCCTTCGGATTTCGTCCTTCGGATTTTCGGGAGCGTAGCGACCGCCCAAATGCCTTCCTTCACCTACACCGCCCGCGACAAGTCCGGCGCCGCCTCCAGTGGCGTCCTGGACGCCCCCAGCCGACGCGATGCGCTCCGCCGCCTGCAGACGCGCGGTCTCCAACCCACCCAGTTGACCGAGTCCACCGGGGCCAAGCCCGCCCGCTCGGCCAAAAAATCCGCCGCCCCCCACGCCGCCGCCGCCGCGCCGGTCAAGGCCCTGCCCGCCTCCAAATCGACCCCCACCGCGAAGGAGCGCCTGCCCTTCATGGAGTCCCTCGCCGACCTCATCCGCGGCGGCCTCTCCGCCGGCGAGGCCGTCCGCCTGCTCTCCGTCCGCGTCTCCCAACCCCGCCTGCGCTCCCTCTGCGCCTCGCTCTGGTCCAGCCTGAGTGAAGGCCAGACCCTCTCCGGCGCCCTCGGCCAGTTCCCCCAGGTCTTCGACGGCCAGACCATCAACCTCGTCGCCGCCGGCGAGGCCACCGGCAACCTGCGCGACGTCCTCGACCGCCTCATCACCCACTTCACCGAGCAAAAGGAATTACGCGCCAAACTCGCCGCCGCCCTCGCCTACCCCGTCTTCGTCTGTTTCCTCGCCGGCGGCGTCATCCTGTTTTTCCTCTTTTTCCTGCTCCCCCGCCTGAAGGGCCTGCTCTCCTCCCTCGGCGGCGAGCTGCCCTGGGCGACCAAGCTGCTGGTCAACAGCTCCGAATTCCTGCTCCGTTACGGCGTCGTCGGCATCATCGCCGTCGTGGTCGGCGTGATTTTCCTCACCCAGTCGCGCCGCACCGCCGCCGGGCGCCTCGCGACCGACGCCCTCGCCCTGCGCCTGCCCATCCTCAGCGGCTTCGCCATCCGCGGCACGGTGCTGAACTTCGCCCACACCCTCGCCGTCCTGCTCGAAAACGGCATCACCACCGCCGAGGCCCTCCGCCTCGCCGAGCGCACCGTGGCCAACGAGGCCCTGCGCGCCCGCTTCCAGGAGGCGACCAACCGCGTGCTCGAAGGCGAGGCGCTTTCCACCGCCCTGGGCCGCACCGGTATCTTCGAACCCCTGCTGCTCGACCGCCTGTCGGTGTCCGAACAAACCGGCAGCCTCGCCCCCGGCCTGCGCGACATCGCCCGCACCTGCCGCTCGCAGCTGGACAAGTTTCTCAACACCTTCACCACCTCGATCAGCGCCGGCGTGCTGGTGGCCGCCTTCAGCTTCGTGGCCTTCATCGCCTACGCCATCGTCAGCGCCGTCTTCAAGGTCAGCAGCAGCTTCCGCTTTTAGTCCCGACACCGCCGATCATCCGGACGAAATAGCGCGGTATCCGGGGCAAACCGGAGCGGAATCAGGTGACGCTCGGGTAGCTGCCGAGCCATTTCACCAGGGGGCAAAACGCCCGCAGTTCGTCGAGGGCCTCCTTCATCGCCGGGTCCTCGTAGTGACCGCTGACGTCGATAAAAAAAAGGTAGTCCCACGGGCGGCGTTTGCTCGGCCGCGACTCGACCTTGGAGAGATTGAGCCCGCGCGCGCCGAAAGGGGTGAGCATGCGCATCAGCGAGCCCGAATGCGCCGCCGCCGCCTCGCCGAGCGACACCACCAGGCTGGTCATGTCGCGGCCGCCGCCGACCGCGCCCGAGGGTTTTTTGCCCACGACGAAGAACCGGGTGGTGTTGTCGTTCCGGTCCTGGATGTTGCGGGCCAGCACCGGCACCCCGCGCGCCTGCGCCGCCAGCTCGGCCGCGATGGCGGCGACCCCGGGCTCGCTGCGCGCCGTCTCGACCGCCTTGGCCGTGCTCGCCGTCTCGACCAGCTGGGCGTGCGGCAGGTGGCGCTGCAACCAGGCCCGGCACTGCGCGAGCGCCTGGTCCTTGGAGCACACCTTCTCGATCCGCTCCAGCGGCGTGGCGGAGATGAGCGCGTGGTTGATCTCCAGATACACCTGCGCCACCACCTTGAGGTCGCTCTCGACAAAGCCGTCCAGGGCCTCGCGCACCGAGCCCTCGGTGGAGTTCTCGATCGGGATGATGCCGTGGTCGGCCTCGCCTTTTTCCACCGCGGTGAAGATGTCCGCGATGGTCGCGATGGGCTGGTAGTCGACGCTGGCGCCGAATTTTTTGATCGCCGCCGCGTGGGTGTAGGTCGCCTCCGGCCCGAGGTAGGCGATCTGCAGGGGCTTCTCCAGGGCGATCGCGGCCGACATGATCTCGCGGTAGATGGCCTGGAGGGCCTCGTTTTGGATCGGCCCGGTGTTCAGGGCGGTGACTTTGCGGAAGACCGCGTCCTCGCGCTCGGGCACGTAGATCTGGCCGCCGGCGCTGCGCTTGAGGCGGCCGATCTCGCAGGCGAGGGCGAGGCGTTCGTTGAGGATGCGCACCAGCTCGCGGTCAAGCCGGTCGATGCCTTCGCGGATGGGGAGGAGCGGGTCTGCGGACATGAGTTGGAGTTGGGAAAATCAGGTCGCGGGCCCGGCGGCGGACACGTCGTCCCCCGGCTCGGCGGGGCTCTCCGCGACGCCGGTGTCCGCATCGCCGGCCCGGATCTCGACCGCCGCCAACGAGGGCGACTCGCCCTCGCCATCCTCCAGCGGCAACCCCATCTCCGCGTCGGCCGGCGGGGTGGTCTGGGCGGCGCGATTGAGCCACTCGTCGATCTGGCGCGGCGACAACACGTCGGAGGCGGGCAGCTCGACCAGCGATTTCACCCCGACAAATTCGAGAAACCGGTCGGTGGTTCCATATTGCAGCGGACGCCCCGGCAGGTCGGCGCGCCCGACGATGTAGACCAATTCGCGCTCGAGCAGCTTGCCCAGCCCCGCCTCGGCCGAAACCCCGCGCACGGCCTCGAGCTCGGAACGCGTGACCGGCTGCCGGTAGGCCACGACCGCGAGGGTTTCGAGGGCCGATTGGGTGAGCTTCACCGGCGGCGGCTCGTCCCGGAGGATGCGGATCCACTTGGCGAAGCGCGGATGGGTGACGAGCCGGTAGCCCTGCGCGCCGTCGATCAGGAGATAAATGTCGTTCTGCGCCTTCAACTCCTCGGCGAGCGCGTCCATCGCGTCCCGGATCTGCGCGGCGGTGACGAGCGAAGGCACGTCGGCGTAAAGCTCCTCGTCCACCGGGGCCAGCCCGAGCGGGTCGATTTCCTCGGCCGTCGTGGCCGGCGCCTCGCCCGGCCCGCCCTCGGAACCGACCTCTTCCACCGCGACATCGGGCGACCCGGCCGACGGCTGCGCCTGATCGTGGTAGCGTCCGAACACCGCCTGGATCTCCTTGATCGTGAGCGGCTGGCTCGAGGAGAAGAGCAACGCCTTCAGCACCAGTTTGAGATTAAACGCCATGCGCGGGGAAAAGGCGGAGTAAGTCGGCCGCGCCGCCTCGCGCGCAACACCGAAAAACCCGCGCCGCACGGACCGCGCTTCCGGCTTTAACTCCGGCCGCAGGCTCGCCAGGGTCCGCCGTGCCCATGCGCCTCACCCCGCCCCTTCGCCGGCTCCTGCTGCTTTGCGCCCTGTTTTTCACCATGCCCGACTCGTTCGCCGCCCCCCTGCCGCTGTGGTCCGAAGCCGCGCCCGGCGCCCTTGGTTCCGCCCCGACCGACCGACCGGAACTGACCGCCTACCTCCCGGCGCCCGGCGCCGCCAACGGGGCCTCGATGCTCATCTTGCCCGGCGGCGGCTACCGCCACCTGTCCGTGCACGAAGGCGCGGGCTACGCGCAGTGGCTCAATCGCCTCGGGGTGACCTGCTACGTGCTGAAATACCGCCTCGGCTCCAACGGATACCGTCATCCGGTCATGCTGCAGGACGCCGCCCGCGCCCTGCGCACCGTGCGTGCGTTCGCCCGCCGCGACGGTCTGGACCCCGCCCGGGTGGGCGTGATCGGTTCCTCCGCCGGAGGGCACCTGGCGTCGACGCTCTTGACCCGCTTCGACGCCGGCCAGGCCGACGCCGCCGATCCCATCGATCGCGAAAGCTCCCGCCCGGACGTCGGCATCCTTTGTTACCCCGTGATCACCCTCGGCGAGTTCACCCATGCGGGCTCGCGAACCAACCTGCTCGGCGCAAACCCCGCGCCCGACTTGCTCGCCGCGCTGTCCAACGAGACCCAAGTGAGCGCGGCCACGCCTCCATGTTTTTTATGGCACACCGCCGAGGATCCCGCCGTCCCGGTGGAAAACAGCCTGCTCTTCGCCAGCGCCCTGCGCCGCGCCGGCGTGCCCTTTGCCCTGCACGTGTATGAGAAGGGCGGTCACGGCCTCGGTTTGCCGGAACACGGCAAAGACGCCCCGCTCTGGGACGCCGATTGTATCCACTGGTTGCGCGGCCGGTCGTTTTTGCCCGCGCCCTGACCGCCGCTCGGCGGCCGCCCATTCACCGGGTTTCGTCACCTTCGTGCGAACTCGCGTGTTCGCCCTTGCCTCCGCCCGCGCCCGCCCGGCAGGCTCACCGTTTTCGCAAAACACCCGACTCCGTCCGCCATCGCGCGCCACGTCACCCAAATGAACCAAAACATCCGCAATATCGCCATCATCGCCCACGTCGACCATGGCAAGACGACCCTCGTCGACAAACTGCTCCAGGAGGGCGGCGTTTACCGCGCCAACCAACAAGTCCAGGAGCGCGCCATGGACTCGATGGACCTCGAAAAGGAGAAGGGCATCACCATCAAGGCGAAGAACACGTCCGTCCACTGGCAGGGCAAGATCGTCAACATTCTCGACACCCCCGGCCACGCCGACTTCGGCGGCGAGGTCGAGCGCGCCATGCGTATGGTCGACGGCGTTTTGCTGCTCGTCGACGCCTACGACGGTCCCCAGGCCCAGACCCGCTTCGTCCTCCGCAAGGCCCTCGCCCTCGGCCTGAAGGTCGTGATCGTGATCAACAAGATCGACCGCGACAACGCCGACCCGGTGAAGATGTATGACAAGGTCCTCGAACTCCTGATGGAGCTCAACGCCACCGAGGAGCAGTTCGACGCCCCCGTGGTCTACGGCTCCGGCCGCGACGGCTACATGATGTATAAGCTCGGCCAGGAAAAGAAGGACATGACCCCTCTTTTCCAGACCATCATCGACCACGTCCCGCCGCCCTTCGCCAAGCCGAACGACCCCTTCCACATGCTGGTGTCGAACATCGATTGGTCCGATTACGTCGGCCGTATCGCCGTCGGCAAGATCCTCGGCGGCTCGGCCAAGGTGGGCGACCCCGTGTTCGTGCTCCGCCACGCCGAGGGCGGCAAAAAGGTCCGCGCGAAGATCACCAAGATCTTCGAGTTCACCGGCCTCGGCCAGCGCGAGGTCGAGGAGGCCCACGCCGGCAACATCGTGGGTATCTCCGGCTTCGAGGATGTGGATATCGGCGATACGCTCGATGTGCGCGACGACGCCCATCCCCTGCCCTTCACCCAGATCGACCCACCCACGCTGGAGATGCAGTTCTCCGTCAACGACGGCCCGCTGGTCGGCCAGGAAGGCAAACTCGTCACCTCCCGCCAGATCCGCGAGCGCCTGATGCGCGAGCTGAAGACCAACGTCTCGATCTACATCGACGACGCCGACCGCGCAGGTGTTTTTAACGTGAAGGCCCGCGGCTCCATGCAGGTCGCCGTGCTGGTCGAGACCATGCGCCGCGAAGGCTACGAGCTGCTCGTGTCCCGCCCCACCGTGATCGAGAAGGTCGTCGATGGCGTCCGCATGGAGCCCTACGAGACCGTATGGATCGAGGTTCCCGACGAGTGCGTCGGCTCCATCATGCAAAACCTGGCCAACCGCAAAGGCCAGCTGACGAACATGGAGAAGCAGGCCCACACCACCATGATCGAGGCCACCATCACCACCCGCGGCCTCATCGGCCTCGAGATCGACGTGATCAACGCCACCTCCGGCCGCGGCGTGACCAGCCACCTGTTCAAGGAATACGGGCCCTACGCCGGCGAAGTCCTCACCCGCATGACCGGCGTGATCTGCGCCACCGAGGCGGGCGAGACCACCACCTATGCGCTGCTCATGTGCCAGGAGCGCGGCAAACTCTTCGTCGGCCCCGGCGAACAGGTTTACGAGGGCATGATCGTCGGCGAAAACCCGCGCAACGAGGACATCTCCGTCAACGCCGTGCGCGAAAAGGCCCTGACGAACTTCCGCTCCCAAGGCTCCGGTGTCGCCACCGGCCTCATCCCGGCCGCGAAGATGTCGCTCGAGCGCTCGATCGAATACATCGCCGCCGACGAGCTGCTGGAGGTCACCCCGAAGAACCTCCGGCTGCGCAAACGCATCCTGAACAGCGGCGAGCGCCAAAAGGCCAAGAAGTCGGGCAAATAAGCCGCCGCGCCGGGGTGGAGCCTCGCCGCACCACCCCGCCCCGCGCTCCTGCCGCGTCCCGCCCCGGACGCGGCTTTTTTGCGCTTTCGCCCGGGCCTCACGCCTAGCGCCCGATCTGGCGCCCCGCCCAGGCCCGCAGGAAGGCCTCGCGCTCGGCTAGGAAGGTCGCGTCGTCCGGCGCCTTGCCCGCGATCAATCGCGTGAGCTGGGGAAAAGCCAGGGGAAACATCACCGCGCCCAACCAGCACAACAACGCATGGCCGGTGTCGCCCGCATCCGGCCACAGGCCCGCCGCCTCGTTGCGCTTGGCCTGGGCGATCGACTCCGCCCAAAAGTGCCGACGACTCTCCTCGCCCGGCGGCTTTTTCGCCGCCTCCAGACTCTCCCACATGAGCAGGCGCAGGTAGTCGGGGTCGTCCGCATGGCGGCGCAGCCAGTAGGCGAGGTTGTCGGCAAAGGCGTCCGGCGCCCGCCCGATGACCGCCTCGCGCTCGGCGTGGATCTCCCGGGCCACCTCCTCGTAAAGCCCCTGCTTGCTGCCGAAATAGTAATAAATCAGCTGCTTGTTCACCCGCGCCTTGGTCGCGACGGTGTTGACCCGGGTGCCGGCAAACCCGCGCCGGGCAAATTCGCGGAAGGCCGCCTTGAGGATTTTTTCGCGCGCACTCAGAGCCATGAAGGGCCCACGTTCACCCGCCGCCCGCCGGCCGCCAAGCGCAAAGACCGCCTCCGCCGGCCCGCCCCGCGGCGCTGGCACGGGCCGTGCTCCTCATTTTTTGTTCAACCAACCGGTTGAACAATATCCGCCAAGCCCACCATGAATACAAGTCATCGCTCTCCCACGGGCCGCCTCGCGCGGCGGGCCCTGTCCGGCGTCGCTTCCCGCAGGGAATCCGCCGGCCTCGCGTTGCTCCTCTCCCTGGCGGCCTCCACGCCGGGTTTCGCCCAGTCGGCCGCGCCGGCTCCCGCCGCCGGCGGCGAGGTCGTGCAACTGGAGAAGCTCGACGTGGTCGAGTCGGACCTCGCCAATCTGCTGCCCACCGCGCCGGTCGGCACGCTGTTCGGACCGGCCCTGCTGCCCGCCGAGGTGCCCTCCTCTTTTTCGACCGTGAGCGCGAACACCATCGATCGCTACGGCATCCGCTCCACCCGCGATCTGATCAGCATCGTTCCCGGCACCTTCACCCCGTCCAACTACGGCATCGACGGCGGCGTGAAAATCCGCGGCGAGGACGGCGAGATCTACTTCCGCGGTTTCCGTAAACTGCAAAACACCGCCCTCTTCCCCACCCCGCTCGGCGCCACCCAGCAGATCGATGTGGTGCGCGGGCCCGCCTCGGCCGTGTTCGGGCCCAGCCGAAACTCCGGTTATCTCAATTTCGTGCCGAAATCCGCCGCCTCCGAATACCTGACCGGCGCCGCCAAACCCTTCGGCAAGGTGACCGTCACCGCCGGCTCCTTTGACTACTACAAGGGCGCGCTCGAATACGGCACCCCGCTCGGCAAGGACGGCGCCGCCGGCAGCGCGTTCCTCTACGTTGAGGGAGTGGACGCCCAAAGCTTTTACCACAACGACTACGACGAGAGCTTGCTCGTCCAGGGTTCGGTCGACCTGAACCTGAGCAAAAAGTGGACGGGCCAAGCCGGTTTTATGTATTTCGACTGGGAGGGTAAGAACAACATCGGCTGGAACCGCGTCACCCAAGACCTGATCGACAACGGCACTTACGTCACCGGCCAGCCGGTCAACATCAACGGTTTCGACGGGGTGAACGGTCCCACCCTGACCCCGAGCGATTTCTCCATCGCCTCGGGAAATCCGGCGCAAAACGGCCAGCCCTTCCAATACGGGAGCAACTTCCGCGTGTTCTACCCCTTCGGCGCCATCCCGCCGGACGACCCCAACAGCCCCGGCGATTCGCTCTGGCGTCTGACCTCGACCGGCACCACTCAGCTTGACCGCGCCAGCACGCTGGTGGACTCGATCGATTTCGTGTGGGTGGACAACCTCACCGCCTACGCCGACGCCATCTACCGTTCGGACAACGGCGTGGTGTTCAAGAACCAGATCTTTTTCGACACCTACGAGTCGAAGAACTACGCCAGCTACGGCTTCTCCGGCTACTTCGATTCCTACGTGCTGGAGGACCGCGCCAGCCTCGAGTTCAAGACCGACCTCGACGTGATCAGCGCCAATACCGTGGCCGGCGTATCGGTGCGTTACTACGACGGCACCGGCCTCAATTCCTTCGGCCAGGGCATGCAGCACGCCGACCGCCGCGACCTGTCCGTCGGCGCCACGCCCAACGACCGCCTCATCTCCGCCTTCGGCGGCGTTCGCTCCTGGTCCTTCGACGACGAGTCGAATTACTGGAACACCGGCGTCTTTGTGCAGAGCGACATCGACCTGCCGGGCGGCCTCGGCGCCCTCGCCGGCCTGCGTTACGATGTCTTCGATGTCGAAACGGTGAGCAACGGCGATTTCTCGGTCGGCGCCGCCGACGACACCCAGGGCGCGCTGAGCGGCAGCATCGGCCTGAATTACAAGGCTCCGCTCGGCCTGATCCCCTACGTCTCCTACGCCCACAGCGCCTACCTGTTGAACGACAGCAACGGCGGCACCTTCGACCAGGCCCTCGTGGCCAGCGGCGATTACCTGCAGGACGCCGAGATGTTCGAGATCGGCGTGAAGGGCGTGTTCCTCGACCGGACGCTCTTCGCCACCGTCGCCGCCTACCAGCAGAACCGCTCCCGCGCCGACGCGCTGGGCAACCCGGTCGAGCTGGAGAGCCAGGGCATCGAGACCGAGCTGCGCTACGCCCCGAGCCGGAGCTTCTCCCTCACCGCCGCCGCCACCTGGCAGAAGACGGTGCAGAAGGACATCAACACCTTCGTGCGCGTGCCCCTGGAAGAGGTCGAGGAATTGCTCGGCACCGACATCGACCCGGCCGATTACTACGGCGGCGTGGTCGAGAGCACGGCCGAGTTTCTCGGCTTTCCCGAGGAGTTCGAGGCCCCCGGCCAGCCCGACAAGGTCCTTAGCCTCTACGGCACCTACATCACGCCGATCAATCTGGGCCTTACCTTGGGCGGCACCTACGTGCCCGAGGTCAACGCCGGCTACTTCGGCCACGTGAAGCTGCCTTCCTACGTGCTGGTAAACGCCTCGGTGTTCTACACCTACAAGAGCTGGGAAATCACCCTCCGCGTGCGGAACGTCACGAACGAGAAATACTTCACCCCACAGGTCTTCTGGGACGACCTGCTCGTGCTGCCGAGCGAGCCGACCACGTTTGACCTGAGCGTGGCCTACACGTTCTGAGCGCGGGCCCGCCGCCTGCTCCCGCGCTCCCATGCCACCCTCCGGCCGCATCCTCCTCGCCGGCCTCGGCCTGGTCTTCGCCCTGTTCGCGCCCGTCCGGGCCGCGACGGACGAGGCCGAGGCCGCCCGCCGGCTCGTCCTCGACCTGAACGAACGCCTCTGGAACCAGCGTGATCTCTCCGTGCTCGACGAGCTCGTCGCGGAGGACCTCGTCTACCAGACCCCCTACTCCACCGCGTCCGGACGCGCCGCCCTGCGCGCCGACGCCGCCCAATACTACGCCTGGGCCGAGACCAGCCGCTCGACCTTTTCCGCCAGCGCCGGTGGTCCCGACGGCGCGGTCTTCCTGCGCTGGTCCAGCGTCAGCCACCCGCGTGGCGAGGTGAAACCCTACAACGGCCGCGGCATCGATTACTACGTCGTTCGCGCCGGCAAGGTCGTCGAGTGGCGCACCGCCCACGAGCTCGACTCCACCGCGCGCAACAAGGCCGTCGTGTCCGGTTTCATCGAGGAACTCTGGGTGAAGCGCGACGTCTCCGCCGTCGCCCGCCGCGTCGTCCCGGACGCCAAGGTCTGGATCACCGAGCTCGAGCACGGCGGCCCGGAGAACCTCGTGCGTGACGCGGAACGGTTTTTCAAAGGCTGGTCGAAAAGCACCACCAAGATCACCCACCTCGTGGCCGAGGGCGACCTCGTCGCCATCCGCTGGGAAACCGTCGCCACCCACGACGGCCTCTACGGCGAGATCCCCGCCACCGGCAAAACCCTCACCTATCAGGGCGCCGACCTTTTCCGCGTCGCCGACGACCGCATCGTCGAGGTCTGGAGTTTTTGGGACGCCTACGGGGTCTTCTCCGCGCTTGGCGTGCTGAAGTGGGAGCTGCCGCCCGCCGCCCCCGCCAAGCCCTCGCCATGAGCCAGGTCGTCGCCCAGCCACCCCGGGCCTCCAGCTTCGACCCGACGGATTGGCGTATCCTCGCCGCCCTCTGGCATCCGCTGGCCTTTGCCGAGGATGTTGCTCCCGGGCAAACCCTCGCCCTCCGCCTCCTCGATCTGGATCTGCGTCTGTGGTGCGCCGCGCCGGCATCCGCCGACGCCTTCGTGACCGTGCTCGACCTTTGCCCGTTGCGCGGCTCCAACCTCGCCGGGTGTCGGGTGACCGACGGTGTGCTGGTCAACCCCCACACCGGCCGAAGCTACGCCGCCGACGGGGCCTGTCTCTCCCACCCCGCCGAGGGCGGCCTCTACGTCGTCCGTCACCGCGTCACCCACGGAATCGTCTGGGGCTGTCTCGCCGGCGAGTCCACCCACGACCTGCCGGCCTGGCCCGAGCTGGCCGATACCGTCACCCTTAAGCAGATGCGCCTGCCGCCCTTGGAGTGGGCCTGCTCGGTCTCGCGCGAGATCGAGAACTTCATGGATGTGGCGCACCTCTCCTGGCTCCACACCGGCACCTTTGGCAACCGCGAGCGGCCCGAGATTCCCGCCTACCAGCTCGAAGACCTGCCCGGCGGCGCCGGCTACCACTTCGCCATCCGCTACCCGCGCCGCTCGGTCGAGGCCCACACCGAGGACTCCGCCACCGGCGCCGGCCAGGTCGAGGATCTGACGCTCGATTACGACCTGCATCTGCCCTTCTGCACCCGGCTGGTGATCCATTTTCCCGACGGAACCCATTACCGCATCTACAATTTCGCCGCGCCGGTTTCCCGCCGCCGCTGCCGGATTTTTATGCGCATGGCCCGGGATTTCGACCTCGGCGGATCGGCCGAACCCAGCGAGGATCTGCAACGCCGCGTGCTCGCCGAAGACCAACCGATGGTCGAGGCCCAGCGTCCGGAGGAGATCCCGCTCGACCTCACCGAAGAGTTCCACATCGCCGCCGACCGCTTGTCCGCCGCCTACCGCCGCGCTCTCCGCGACCTCGGCCTGGGCCACCCCTTGTCTAGTTAATCCACTTCCCATGTCCGCCCCCGCTCCTTCTCCCGTTCCGAATCCGCCCCGTCCGCCCCGCGATTGCACCTTCACGCCCACCGATTGGGCGGCCCTCGCGCGTTTTTGGTATCCCGTCGCCTACGAATCCGAACTCCCGGCCGACAAGCCGATCCAACGCACCCTGCTGGACGAGTTGCTCGTCCTCTTCCGCTCCGGCGACCGCGTGGTCGCGGCCAAGGACCTCTGCATCCACCGCGGCGCGCCGCTCTCGATGGGCTGGCTGGAGGGCGGCGAGATCGTCTGCGCCTACCACGGTTTCCGCTACGCCGCCGACGGTCGTTGCACCCGGGTGCCGGCCCAGCCTGACGCCGCCATTCCGAAAAAACTCTGCATGCAGACCTTCGCGACCGAGCTGCGCTACGGCCTCGTCTGGGTCTGCCTGTCCCCCGACCCGATCCGACCCATCCCGGATTGGCCACTACAGCTCGATCCGACCCTGAAACACATGCGCCTTCCGCCCCAGGACTGGCGCGCCGCCGCGCCGCGCCAGGCGGAGAATTTCAACGACGTTTCCCATCTCTCCTGGGTCCATACCGGCACCTTCGGCAACCGCGACCGCCCCGAGGTCGAACGCTACGAGGTCACCGAGGATGAGCACGGAATAAGCTTCGACGCGCCCTACCACCTCGACGCGAACAAAATGGCGGCGAACCCGAACGGCACCTCCCGCATCCTCTACCAATACCGCATGCGTTTCCCTTTTTTCACCTTCCTCATCATCAATTTTTCCGACGGCAAACACTACTACCTCTGGGACCTGCCGTCGCCGGTCTCCGCCCGGCGCACGCGGGTGTTTTTCCTCATGGCCCAGGACTACGGCCTAGACGCCGACACCGCCGAAATCATGCGTTTCCAGGAAAACGTGCTCAACGAGGATCGCCCCATGGTCGAGTCCCAGCGCCCGGAGGAACTGCCCCTCGACCTCGCGGAGGAGTTCCACATCCGCGCCGACCGTTTTTCGACCCACTTTCGCAACGCCCTCCGTCGCTTCGGGCTCGGCGCCGACTACACCGCATGAAAACCGCCGCCCGTTACGCCACGTGTCTCGCCGCCGTCGCCACCTTTTTCCTCGCCGGTTGCGCCAAACCCGACCCCGCCGCCCAATCCGGCGCGGCGGCAGCCGGTTCAACGGCGGCGCCGGCGCGTTTCGCCCTCGTTTTTGAAAACGACTGGCTGGCCGTGCCCGAGCAGGGCGGCTTTTTCCAGGCGCTCGAAACCGGCCTCTACGCCGCCGCCGGGCTGGACGTGACCTTCCGCCACGGCGGCCCCTACGACCGCACCCCGCAGAACGTCGCGGTCGGAAAGGCCCAGATCGGCCTCGGCGGGTCGGACGAGATCATGCTGGCGGTGGACAAGGAATTCCCCCTCGTGATCATCGCCCCGATCATGCAGCATCACCCGTATGGGTTGATAAGTTACGCGTCGCATCCGGTCAAAACCCTCGAGGATCTGCGCGGCCGCACCGTCACCGCTTTCGCCGGGGCGACGTGGATCCCGATTCTGAAACAAAAATCCGGCATCGATTTCGGCATCGCCCCGCTGACCACCAGCATCGCCGGCTTCATGGCCGATCCCACCCAGATGGCGATCGAGCAGATCTTCGTGACCAACGAGCCCTACTTCGCGCGTAAAAAGGGCGCGGACATCCATGTCCTCCGCCTCGGCGACACGGGCTGGGATCCCTATCGTGTCATTTTCACCACCCGCGAGTTCGCCGCCAAACATCCCGACGTGGTGCGTCGCTTCGTCGCCGCGTCCCGGCAGGGTTGGCTGGGCTACCTGAAGGGCGACGCCTCCGCGGCGGACAAACGCATCCAGGAAAAAAATCCCGCGATGACGCCCGACTACATCGACTTCGTCCGCCGCACCCTGAACGAGACGCTCATGGTCGAGGGCCAGAGCGGACAGGGCCAGATGTTTCTCGACCTGGCCAAACTCGACGCCGACCTCGCCATCCTGCGGGGCGCCGGCCTCGTGAAGCGCCCGTTCACCGCCGCCGATCTCGCCACGACCGAGTTCCTGCCCGCGCCGTAAAGGGCGGCCCCGACCGATGCTGCGCCGGTTCCTCCTCCCGGGCTTCTTCGGGCTCCTGCTCTTCGCTCTCTGGCAGGCCCTGCGCGCCAGCGGTCACCTACCGAGTTACAAACTGCCCGGCGCGACCGAGATCCTGCGCGCCGGCTGGGACGAGCGCACGCTGCTGGTGCGCGCCCTGGGCCAGACCGGCTTCGGCGCCGCGCTGGGCTTCGTGGTGTCGGTAGGCCTCGGCTTTCTCATCGCCCTCACCCTCGCGAGCCGGCGGTGGCTGGGGGAGATGCTTTCGCCGTGGGTGACGTTTTTCCAGATGATCCCGGTGGTCATCCTCGCCCCCCTTTGCGTGCTCCTGCTCGACCAGGGCCTGCCCAGCGTCGTCACGATCACCTTCCTGATCTGCTTTTTCCCCGTGGTCGCCAACACCGCCCACGGGTTGGCGTCGGTGGACCGGGGCCTGCTCGACCTCTTCGCGGTTTGCGGCGCCACCCCGCGCCAGACCCTGCTCTGGCTCAAGATCCCGGCCGCGATGCCTTCCTTTCTCACCGGGGTGCGCATCGCCGCCACCGTCGCACCGGTGGGGGCGATCACCGGCGACCTTTTCGCCGGCAACAAATCGGGCGACGCCTTCGGGATCGGCTTTCTGGT
>CAMCHD010000077.1 GCA_945874545.1 Akkermansia muciniphila
AGGCGGTGTTGACCTCGCTCGCCCGCCTGCGCGCCCAGGCCGAGGCCACCCGCCCGGGCGCGCCGGGTCCGGATTTCGAGGGCCTGGCGGCGGAGCTGCGCGTCGTGGCCGAGCGTTACCCGGAGCTCCGCGCGCACGAAGGTTTCGCCGCGCTCGAACGCGCCCTGATCGACACCGAGCAACGCATCGCGCTGGCGCGGGCCTACTACAACGACATCGCCTCCCACTACGCAACGCGCCTCGAGATCGTCCCCGACCGCTGGATCGCCGCCCTGCGCAAACTCTCCCCTGAGCCCCTGCTCAACGCGTCCCACTTCGAGCGCGCCCCGGTGGTGGTGAACTTCGCCAAGTAGACCAAGCCCCCTCCGCCCTTCCGGAGGCGCCCGCCTATTCGAAATTCAAGACTGCTCACGAACCCCTTGCGCGTTCGCCCGGCCGTCGCAAAATCCTGCCCCGATGGCTCTTCCCGCACCTGTCGCTACAGCCCGTTCGTGGTCCGACTTCGTCGCCGCCCTCGACACGCTCGCCGACACCACCGCCAAGGGCGACGCCTTCGAGCAACTGGTCGCGCACTACCTGCGCACCGATCCGATCTACCGCACCAAACTCGCCCACGTCTGGCGTCACCATGCAGTCCCCGCCGAACTGCGCGCCCGACTTCGCCTGCCGGACCGCGACAAAGGAATCGACCTCGTCGCCGAAACCCACACCGGCGAGTTCTGGGCCATACAGGCGAAATTCCGCACTGACTCCGCCGGCACGATCACCTTCGGCGAACTCTCCACCTTTTCGTCTCTCGCCTTCCACGTCTGCGCCGGTGCCTTCGCCTACGCGCTCGTCTGCACCACCACCGCGCGCATCACCGATATCCTTTCCGGCTTGGCCAACCTCGGTGAACTCACCGCCGAAACCTGGGCAGCCCTACCCGCCGCCTTCTTCGAGTCGTTCACCGCCCCCGCCTCCACGCCCCCGCCCCCGCTCATCCCGCGCCCGCCGCGTCCGCATCAGACTCAGGCCATCGAGCGCGCCGTCGCCTACTTCGCCACCCCCGGCCAGACGCGCGGCAAGTTGATCCACCCCTGCGGCGCCGGCAAAAGCCTCACCGCCTACTGGATCGCCCGCGACCTCGACGCCCGCCGCGTCCTCGTCGCCGTGCCCAGCCTCGCCCTCGTCCGCCAGACGCTCGAAACCTGGATGACCGAGGCCCTCGCCGACGGCCGCTCCGCCGACTGGCTCTGCGTCTGCAGCGACGACGAGATCGCCTCCGACTTCGACAACGAGGAACTCGTCGCCCGCATCCACGAGCTCGGCCTCCCCTGCGACACCGACCCCGCCGAGCTGGAAAAACACCTCCGCACCGCCGCCGCCCGCCCCGGCCTGCTCGTCGTCCTCACCACCTACCAAAGCTCGCCCGTCCTCGCCCAGGCCGCCCGCACCGCCGGCACCGCCTTTGACCTCTGCGTTTGCGACGAGGCCCACAAGACCACCGGCATCGTCTCCAGCTACTTCGCCCACCTCCTCCACGACGAAAACCTCCCGCTCCCGCGCCGTCTCTTCATGACCGCCACGGAACGCCGCTTCGCGTCGAGCCGCAGCGACGACATCGTCTCCATGGACGACCCCGACCTCTACGGCGAAACCATCGACCTGCTCACCTTCAAAGCCGCCATCGCCGCCGAACCGCCCATCCTCTGCGACTACCGCCTCCTCACCATCGGCGTGCGCGAGTCCGAGGTGCGCGCCCTCGTGGAGGAAAACCGCTGGCTCGACCTCGCCCCCGACGGTCTCGACGAGGTCACCTCGCTTGCCCTCGCAAGCCTCGTCGCCCTCCGCCGAGCCACCGCGCAGTATGGCGTGCGCCACACCGTCTCCTTCCACAGCAGCATCGCCCGCGCCGCGCGTTTCCGCGACCTCAACAACCGCCTCAACGAACACCTCCCCGACACCGCCCCCGTGCGCGCCTTCCACGTCACCGGCAAGATGGGCAGCGCCGCCCGCGCGCGGGAGCTGGAGCGCTTCATACAAGTCGAGCCTTCGCTCGTGACCAACGCCCGCTGCCTCACCGAAGGCGTGGACGTCCCCGGCATCGACTGCGTCTTCTTCGCCGACCCCAGAGGGAGCACCATCGACATCGTGCAAGCGACCGGCCGCGCCCTGCGTCTTGATCCAAAATCAGGCAAGAAACTCGGCTACATTCTGCTCCCGCTCGTCGTGCCTGACGGCGCGACGCCAGAGGACATCGCTGAAAGCACCGGGTTCAAATTCGTGCTTCTCGTGCTTCGTGCTCTAGCCGCACACGACGAACGAATCGTAGATTGGATAAAAGCTAAGCAGACCAAGGAGCCAACAGACGTTGCTGGGGATCTGATCCAGCTGGGAATTGATGAGGCCGCCATAGCCATAGGCATCACTCCCGAAGAGTTTAGCTCAGCCATCTTACTGCAGTGCTGGAAAGCTTTGGCTAAGCTCAGGTGGCGCAACTTTGAGGAGGCTCGAAAATGGGCGCTCGAAAGTGGTATCAATAAATCAACTGATTGGGTTAAACTCTGGCGCGCAGGTGAGTTACCCCCCGACATTCCAAGCGCTCCATACAACGTTTACAAAGGCATTGGCTGGATCGACTGGGGCGATTTCTTAGGATTTCGTCGGCCAGTGACTCGTAAAGCAATTCTACCGTATGACGACGCGAGAGAGTTCAGCTCAAAGTTAGGTCTTAAAAACGGAAAAGAATGGACTCTTTACGCGCGGAAAGGGTTACCAAATCTCCCGCCCTTGCCAGACAACATACCTCGTAACCCGTCGCACGGTTACCGAAATCGTGGCTGGATTGATTGGCCTACTTGGCTTGGTCAAAAATCAAGGGGCCCACGTTATGTGGAAGCAGAAAGCTTACCGTTTGAGCTAGCCCGAGAGTTCGCTCGCAATCTTAAACTCAGAGGCCAAAAAGCTTGGCGGGACTACTGTTCGGGTGCCTTACCGGAAGCAGTTGCGTTACCGCCTGGCATACCCAGAGCGCCAGAAAAAGCTTACGCTGGTAAAGGCTGGGCCGGTTACCCAGATTGGCTAGGCACGGACACAGTCGCGACCAAGAAGCTAGTGTATAGGGACTACGCTGCCGCACGGGATTTCGTGCATTCTTTAAATCTGAAAACCCGCGGACAGTGGTCTACGTATATGGCATCTGGTGATCGTCCTAAAGATATCCCAACAAATCCACCTGTCGGATATCGATTTACCGGGTGGGTTAGTTGGTCGGATTGGCTAGGTTGTGAAGTGCCGGAGATACCCGCCCCAATTCAATTAAAACGGGGAAAGTGGCGGGCATTTGCTGATGCTTTAGCATTTGTTCATAGCTTAAATATATCCAGCTCAACGGAATGGAGGCGCTATGCAAAAGGCGAATTAGCTGGGGTTTCACCAAAGCCAGACGATATCCCTGCATCGCCTCGCTATGCGTATCCGAGCGAATGGATAAACTGGGGCCATTGGATTGGAACCAATTCAACAGCACCATACGATAGGGGCTTCATGACGTATGAGGAAGCGCGGGCCTTTGCCTCAAAATTGAACTTTAAAACGAGTATCGAATGGACTGCATGGGCGAGCCGTGAGTCTGGACTTCTACCTGATAACATTCCGGTTTCTCCCCAAACCGCCTATAAAAATAAAGGGTGGGTGAGTTGGCCCGACTTCCTCGGCAGCGGTAACGTCGCACATTAGAATCGAGCTTTCCGCCCCTTCGAGGACGCGCGCGCCTACGTCCGCACCCTCGCTCTTCGAAACTCCGCGGAATACCGCGCCTGGCACAAAACCACCCGCCCCGCCGACCTGCCCTCCAGTCCCAACAACACCTACGCGGACGAGGGCTTCGTCGATTGGGCGGATTTTCTCCACAACCCGCAGCCCTGAGTATCACACTTGGCATAAGAATCCTGAGCCCTGTCCCTCGACGGGCTGCCGACGAGGCTCCAGCCAGGCTTGCAGCCTCCGCACCGCTCGGAGCCAATTCCACCACCACCATGGCCGCTCACCTCCCGCTCCGCCTCCCCGCCGTGGTTTACGATGACGGGCTGGATCTTTTTCTCACCCAACTCGCCCTGTTTTCGAATCCCGAAGATTCCGCTCCCCGTTTTTTCGACTTTCAGGAGGTGCGCTTCTACGAACCGGGTGCGCTCACCGCGTTGCTCGCCGTGCTCCACGCACTGGAATCCCGAGGCGTCGCAGTAACCCCGCTCAACCACCAGATAGCGCCGGCTTTCACCTACCTGCGGCGCATGGATTTCTTCCACCATTGCGGTATCGACCCGATGGACACGTCTCCGCGCCGGGATGCGACCAACCGCTTCGTCCCGCTGGCCGCCATCGACGCGCGCAGCGTGGGTAACGTGGATCGTCTCGCAGAACAAATCGCGGCCTGCATCTTTCCCGAACTCGCCGACAAAGACGACCCCGAGCTGACCGGCCCCTTCGACCATGTCGCTTATGCCGTCACCGAGTTATCCAACAACGTGCTCCAACACGCCCGTGCGCCAGGCTTCCTCATGGCCCAAGCCTACCCTCGAAGCGATCAGGTATGCGTGGCCATCGCCGATTACGGCATAGGCATTCGAGGTAGCTTTGAAGAAAACAAACCTGATTTTTGGGCCCCCGAAATGAGCGAACTCGACGCGGTGCGGCTCGCCCTCAAACCTCGCGTTTCTTCCAAATTGCACGTCGCCTCCGGCTGGGGCCAAGCGGTGAACGCCGGAGTCGGACTATCCATCCTTCAGGAGTTGGCCACGGTGGCCGATGGATGTTTCAACCTCGCCAGCGGCTCCGGCTTCCATAAATCAAACCATCGCGACTGCCACGAGTTTCCTTCCGAAACCCTTCTACCCGCCAGATTTCCCGGCACAGTTTGTGCAATTCAAGTCTCTAGAGCCAAACTGTATAACCACTTTCAACTCCTCCACGCCGCCAAACAAAACTTGCACCTCCTTGGCGATTCCTCCGCCTTCGAGGATCTTTTCGAGCCATGACCCACGAGCTTTTCCTCTCCCGTGATCTCGGCACCTACCTGGCCGAAGGGGCGCGTGCTGCAGAGTATCGCCTCCGCCACATCGAACCCGTTTTCGGCGTGTATGAAACAATCGCCCTCGATTTCGAAGGCGTGCGCGGAGTGAACAGCTCCTTCGCCAACGCTCTTATCGTCCCGCTGTTTGCCCAACACGGTTTGGACGCTCGCCGGAAACTCCGCTTCCGACACTGCAGTCCCGTCGTGCGTCTGATGCTGGAGAGCGCCTTAACCTTGGGTATGCAGGCCGCACAAGGAGATAGGTTCGTCCTTTAGTCCAAGACTTCGCCTTTCGCTTCCAGCCACGCGTGTCTTATCGCCGCGTGGCTTTTTTGCGCCCCCATCGTTGGCTGCCAACCGCCCGTCGTGCTCCAATCCCTGCTCATCGACTACAACGGCTTTTTCGCCTCCTGCGAACAACAGGAACGCCCGGAGCTGCGCGGCCGGCCCGTCGCGGTGGTGCCGGTGATGAGCAACACCACCTCCTGCATCGCAGCCTCCTACGACGCCAAACGCGCCGGCATCAAGGTCGGCACCCCCGTCCCCGAGGCCCGTCGCCTCTGCCCGCGCATCGCCATCGTCGAGTCCCGTCCCGAGATCTACCTGCGCCACCACCAAAACCTGCTCACCGCCGTCGAGACCTGCCTGCCCGTCACCGAGGTCTGGTCCATCGACGAGGTCTGGTGCCGCCTACCGCCCGGGATGCAAAGCCCCGACGCCGCGCGCGCCATCGCGCGGAAGATAAAACGCGCCATCGCCACCATCGCCGGCGAATGCCTGACCTGCTCCGTCGGCCTCGCCCCCAACGCCTGGCTCGCCAAGATCGCCTCCGATCTCGAAAAGCCCGACGGCCTCGTCGTCATCGAGCAACACGAGCTCCCCGACCGCCTCCACGCCCTCGAACTCCGCGACCTGCCCGGCATCGGCGAAAACATCGAACAACGCCTGCGCGACGAAGGCGTGGACACCGTCGCGAAACTCTGCGCCGCCTCCAGCCGCGACCTCCGCCGCATATGGGGGAGCATCGAGGGCGAGCGCATGTGGCGCCGCCTGCGCGGCGAGGAGGTGCCCCTCCCGCCCCGCCACACCGGCTCCATCGGCCACGCCCAGATCCTGGGGCCCGACCTGCGCCAACCCGAGGGCGCTCGCGCCACCCTCCACCGCCTGCTGCAAAAGGCCGCCCTCCGCCTCCGCCACGGCCGCCTCTACGCCGGCGGCCTCCACCTCGCCCTGAAATACCGCGGCACCCGCTGGAGCCACGCCGTCACCTTCGCCGACACCCAGGACACCTTGGAACTCATCCGCGTGCTCAACCTGCTCTGGGATCGCCGACCCGCCCGCCGCGTCGATCATTTCTCCGTCGGCGTCACCCTCTTCGCCCTCGTGCCCGAGGGCTCCCACACCGGCGCCCTGCCCGGCATCCTCGAAGCCCGCCCCGGTGACGACGCCCGCCGCGCCGCGCTGAACGCGACCCTCGACCACATCAACAAAAAGCTCGGTAAACACTCCGTCGTCTACGGTGGCGCCCTCGGCGCCCTCGCCTACGCCCCCATCCGCATCGCCTTTCAACGCATTCCCGACCTTGTGCTCGAGGAGGGCGAGCCCGACGGCGAACTCTTCCCCACCGCCGCCGAGCTTTCCGCCGCGCGACGGCTTTGATTCACCCCGCCCCGATACTTTTGGCGTCCCTGTAGGATTTCCGGATGGCGAACACCCTCGGCTTAATCCGCCTCCGCCCGGTCCGATAGCTAAAGGCCCGAACACTCTCGCCCGTCATGGACCCGTCCCACACCACCACCGTAAACGCCACCCCCGAGAACGTGCTCAAACTCGCCGAGGACGTGGCCACCGTCGCCAATCGCAAACTCGGGGCCATTCATGCGATCGCACACCAAACCCGCATCCTTTCCCTGAACGCCACCATCACCGCCGCCAAGGCCGGGGACCACGGGCGGGGCTTCGCCGCGGTCGCCGTGGAGGTGAAATCGCTCGCCGATCAGGTCGCCCGCATCTCCGGGGAGATGGAGAGCGAGCTGAAAACCGCGCTCGACGCCCTGCGCGACGTGGGTCGTTCCATGGCCGCCGAGGTCCGCGGCTCCCGCCTCGTCGACCTGGCCCTAAACGCGATCGAGATCACCGATCGCAATCTCTACGAACGCACCTGCGACGTGCGTTGGTGGGCCACCGACGCCGCCGTGGTCGAGGCCCTGACCCGCCCCGAACCCGAGGTCCTGGCCCACGCCTCCCGCCGCCTGCGCGTCATCCTCGGCGCCTACACCGTCTACCTCGACCTCTGGATCTGCGACGCCCAGGGCCGCGTGCTCACCCACGGCCGCCCCGACCGCTACCCTCGCGTCGCCGGCACTTCGGTGGCCGACCAACGCTGGTTCCGCGAGGCCCTCGCCTCCGCGTCGGGCGATCATTTCGCGGTGGCCGACGTGGCCCGCCCGGCCGCGCTCGATGGCGCCGCCGTCGCCACCTACGCCGCCGCCATCCGCGAGGGCGGCGACGTCCACGGCCGCCCCCTCGGGGTGATCGGCATCCACTTCGACTGGGAACCCCAGGCCCAGACGATCGTGAAAGGCGTGCGCCTGACTCCGGAGGAACGCGCCCGCACCCGCGTGCTGCTGCTCGACGCCCGCGGCCTCGTGCTGGCCAGTTCCGACGGCCAGGGCATTTTGACCGAAACCATCCCCCTCCCCTCCGGAACCCACGCCTCCGGCCGCCACCTCGACGCCCAGAATCGCCTGCTCGCCTACCATCGCACCCCCGGCTACGAGACCTACCGCGGCCTCGGTTGGTATGGCGCCATCCTGCAAGCCCCCATCCCGGCCACGGTCGGATCGTAGGCCCCCTTCACCCGCCTGAACCGACGTTCCGAACCGGACGCCCGCAACCTTCCGCACTTTCAGCCGTGGTCCAAGGCGCGACAGCCGGGATCATCCTTGTGGCCGGAAGGGACAACCTGCCCCGAAGGGCGTTTGAGAAAGGTGCCTCGGGGCCTTATCTTGACTGCCGCCAATGCGCCGCGTTGGATCCTGCAATGCGTCGCCCACCGACCGTAAACCCCGAACCGCAGGGTTTTTCGGCTCGTATCGGTGCCAACACCAGTGATTTCCCAAATGTGAAACGCGAGCCCACGGGATTGAGGACAAGACGGTCTCAGGACAAAGCATCGCACCTTCACCGCCTCCCCCAGGCAACAATCGTATCCCGGTCCCTTGGCCGACTCCGGTTAAGTGTCAGCAATGCCCTATCCGCTCACCTCCCGGATAAGCGCCCGACTTTTTCGCTTATCGCCCGACGCATCGGAATAATGATCCTTCTGCTGGGTTGGCTTGGGATTAATGCAACCGCACAGGTAGGAGGCTTCGATCCTGGCTTCAACGCCGGTGTGATCCTGAACGGAGCGGACCCGGGCATCGTGCGGGCGCACCTCGTCTCCGGCGGGAAACACCTGATCGCGGGCGACTTCACCTTGGTCGGGGGAGTCGCGCGCGGCAACCTGGCAAAATTAAACGCCGACGGCTCGCCGGACCCGACCTTTGCCACCGGCGCGGGCGCCAACGGCCCGGTCCACGCGATCGCACTCGATTCGAGCGGCAGGCTTGTTATCGGCGGTGAGTTCACCACCTACGATGGCGTGGCGCGCAACCGCATCGCCCGACTCACCGCCACCGGTGCGCTCGACCCGACCTTCAACCCGGGCACAGGGTGCGACGGCACCGTGTTATCTATCGCGCTGACGAATTCGTCTCTCTACCTCGGAGGCGAGTTTACCACCGTAAACGGGACGACCCGAAATCGGTTGGCCGCGCTCACCAACGACGGAAACCTCGGCAGTCTGACCTTCAATGGCGGTGTAAACGCCACCGTCCGAGCCCTGCTGGTGGATGCGAGAGGCAATCTCCTTGCGGGTGGAGATTTCACCGACGCGGGCGGTGCGGTGCGCAACTATTTTGCCCAGTTCTCGAGCGTTTCGGGCACGCTGAACGGAACCAATCTCGAATTAAACGGCCCGGTCCGCACGATCGACCTTTGGACCAACCCCCCGTCCTCCTCGGAAACCACAGTGTATATCGGTGGGGATTTCACCCGGGTGGGTGCTGTTCCGCGCGGTAGACTCGCGTCCCTCAAATCCAACTTCGCCGGGCAACTCTCGCTGGACGCGGAATTTGATTTCTGGCTGGACGCCCCTTGCCGCAAAATTCTCGCTGCCAACGCCACAAAGATTTTGGTCGCGGGCGATTTCACCAGCGTAAACGGTCAAGGGAGAGCGAGGTTTGCGACGCTGTCGTTTTTTTCGAGTAATCAGGGCATTTCCTCCATCGCTTATTGGTCGTTGACCACCGGGTATGGGGAAACGGGCCCGGATGGTTCCGTCTACGCCATCGGCCTCGATGGCGATGGCAAACCGCTCCTCGGCGGCGCGTTCGAAGGCTTTCCATCGAACCCGCGGAATGCCCTCGTCCGTCTCTATGGCGACGCCGGCAGCCTGCCTCCGGTCACTCCGACATCGCCCTCCGCCACCACCCTGAGCGATACACAGATCGCCCTTTCCTGGGGAAGCAGCGCCTTCGCCTCGGCCTATTCCGTGGAAAGCAGCCCGACCGGGGTTTCCGACTGGACCAAGATCTATTCGGGCGCCTCGACCTCGTTCACGGACGCCGGTCTCCCCCCCGGCACCCAACGGTTCTATCGCGTCCACGCCTCGAACTATAACGGCGAAAGCGCGTTCACTTCCCCGGTTTCGACCACGACCAACGCCACCGCTTGGTCCGGCGCCGGTTCGCTTCAAAACACCTTCCCTCCGGGCGCGGTGAACGGCGCGGTTTCAGCGATCCTGCGCCAGCCCGATGGTAAAATCGTGATCGCGGGTTCGTTCACCAACGTGCTGGGCACGCCGCGCAAGTATATCGCCCGCCTGCTTCCCGATCTCACGCTGGATCCGAGTTTCGATCCCGGGGTGGGCGCCAATTCCTCGATCACCCAAATCCAGTCGGCCCCGGATGGCGGAATCTACATCTTCGGCACCTTCTCCACGGTCAGCGGCAGCACCCGAAACGACATCGCCCGCCTCACCGCCGGCGGAGCCTTGGACAAGGCCTTCAACACCAACGCAGACTGGACCTTTGCCGACGGCATTCGCTCGCAAGCCGATGGTCGCTTGATCGTTTACGGTGGCTTTCAAACATTCTTCGGGTCACCTCGCGACTATATCGCCCGTTTAAATCTCGATGGCTCGAACGATCCTTCATTTGGTGGTTTCTCAAAGGGCTCGGTCGATGCCGTAGCGTTACAGACGGATGGTAAACTTTTGATTACCAGCATTTTTGGAACAATTAACGGCATTTCAGGCAAATACTTCGCCCGACTCACGACCAGCGGTGCGCTCGATCCCCTTTTCGCCGGCTCGGCCACTTCGTCAAACATCACCTCACTAGAATCGTTGCCTTCGGGGTCCCATTTCGCCGCAGGTTCCTTCACCACCCTCAGCGGGGTTTCGCGCAAGTATATCGCGCGCCTGAACCCAAACGGAACCGTGGACCCGTCGTTCGACCCCGGAGCGAGCACCAACACGGCCAGCCCGCGCGTTTTCCCGCAGCCGGACGGAAAGGTGATCATTGCCGGGACGTTCAGCTCGGTCGCGAACACCACACGCTGGAAAATTGCACGGCTCAACGCCAACGGAACCCTCGACCCTGATTTCCGCTGCGAAGCCGGACCGGGCAACGGCAATATCAACGCCGTCCTCCCTTTGCCGGATGGCAGCCTGCTCGTCGGCGGACTCTTCACCACCTTCGGGACGAGTTCACGCGGCTACCTCGTTCATCTCAAGGGCGATGCTTACGCCGGCATGCCTTCGGCTCCGCAGAATCTCACCGGCGCGGCGCTCAGCAACGCCGGTATAACACTCACCTGGAATCAGCTCCCCGACGAATACGGCTGGAAACTCGAACGTAGCGCGCGCGGCACCGGCGCCTGGCAGCAAATCGCCGAGCTGCGCTGGGATTTCACCTCGTTTACCGATACCGGCCTTTCTCAAGCCACCGCCTACGACTACCGCATCCGGGCCTGGAACGGCGCGGGGGCTTCAGCCTACTCCAACACCCTGACGGCGAGAACGCTCAACGCTTTCGAAACCTGGAAAATCGACCATGGTTTCCCGGTGGCCTCGCTCGATGGTTTTGATAACGACGGCGATGGCGTCGGGCTGTTTCTCGAGTATGCGCTGGATCTCGATCCGGCCGCGGCCGATAGCGACGGAATGCCGCTCGCGGACGCGTTTGCCGGCGTCCTGGCCATGAGCTACCCAAAACTGCGCCCCGAGTTGACGTATGTCGTCGAGGCCTCGACCGATCTGCAAACCTGGTCGTCCGCGCGAGTTCAACAGGGCTCCGGAGGGTATCCCACCGCTTGGACGCCAATAGGGGATGAGCCCCGGATTTTCCTGCGCCTGCGCATTTCGCAAGCGGAAGCGCCATGACAGGCACAACGAAGCAATCGCGCCCGCGTGGGTAAAACACGATCGATAAGCGTAACGGACGACCTCGCCGGCGCACCCACCCTTCCCGCGCGCGGTGAGCATCGGAGCTTTTTCCCCGACCACCCACCGCCCGAATCACCGCCCCGCGACAAAGTCACCCCGTCGACACGCTAAATCGCGAAACCGGCTAGCGATTTTACCCGCGCCGCACTTTTGTTGCATTTACCCGTAACAAGCCAACCGCCGTGCCGTATTGAGAACGAAACCATCCCCCTTCGTCCCCATGCCCTCGCTCCGCACCCTCCGCGCCGTCGCCCAGACTTCTTCTGCCTCAGGCTTTTTGCGCCTCCCGCGCCTCTTTGCGGCCATCTCCTGCCTTTCGTTCTTATCCGCCCCCGCCGCCCGCGCCCAGGTCACCACCCCCGGTTTCCTGAACCTCCCCCGCCCCGAGGCCCCCGGCACCTTGCTCAGCCACCCGGTGACCAACGGCTCCGAACCCATCGGCCGCACCACGTCGCTCAACTACCTCAACGGCTGGATCATCGTCGGCGCCGAGGCCCCCGGCTCCCGCGAGGGCTCCGACCTCGTGCTGCGCGTTTACGACCTCGCCGACCCCGCCAACCCCGTCCGCCGCCTGCCTTCCGACTTCGGCCTCAGCTACCCGAACAACCGCTGGTATCAGGGCAACTACGGCTGGGGCGCCCACGGCACCGCCCGCGTCGGCAATATGCTCGTCCCCGATCCCCTCCGCGTGCTGTCCTTCGGCGGCCCCGTCCAGCGCGGCGGCGCGGAGGGCGGCCACGGCCTGCCGTCCCTGGCCCAGCTTCCCCTCGGCTACACCCGCTCCAGCCAGGCCGGCCCGTGGGACGTCTCCAATCCCTGGTATGGCTCGCCCGACGACACGTTTTACCTCCGCCAACCCTACCTCCAGCCCAACGGCTACGTCGCCTTCCGCCCCCTCGCCGCCTTCGACCACGTCGGCCCCTTCGGCGGCGGCGACTGGCACCCGATGATCTTCGGCGACCTGCTCATCTACGTGCGCAGCGGCGGCTCCGGCCGCGACGGCGTCGTGGTTTACCGGATGCAGTTTAACAACTTCAACGACCCCGCCACCCGCTCCGTCACCCCCGTTTTCGTCGCCTCGCTCAACGAGGGTTTCTCCGCCTACTGGCCCACGCTCTTCAGCGACGGCTCCGGCCTACACGTCATCGGCTCCTCCACCGACGTGCTCATGGCCGCCGACATCACCGCCGCCGCCACCCCCGGCGGCGACGACGAGATCCCGCTGGTCGCCAGCCTCACCGTGCCGGGCTTCACCAACGCCTCGTATCCAACTTTCCAGGACCAGTTCGGTTTTATCCACAATCGCAAGGTGGACATGACCCGCCTGCTCGCCGGCGACCCCGATCCGATCACCCTCACCCTCAACGAATACGCCCCGCCCGTGCCCGCCGGCGTCACCGCCCCGGCCGTAGGGGTCAACACCTCCCAGATGTCGCTCCCGCTCGGCAACCTCTGGCTCACCGGCGGCTACCCCATCCCCGGCACCTCCCAGGGCCTCGGCGTCTGGGTCCACCAGCAGGCGCCCGACACCACCCGCCCGCGCGTCACCTACCACATCCCCCAGACCAACCGCGCCGGCTACCCGCGCCACGCCCCGCTCAGTTTCCTGCTCCACGAACACGGCCGCTCCGGCGGCCCGCGCAACGGGATCGACTTCCTCGTCCGCCCCGTCCTGCCCGCCGGCGGCCTCGGCGCGGCCGTATCCGGTTTCCTGATTCACGATTTCTCCGGCGTGCTCACCTTCACACCAGACACCGGGCTCGCCGCCGACACCACCTACCAGGTGGACTTCGTCGCCGACGACAACGGCACCCCGGCCAACCTCGCCGACGACAACGGCTTCCACGACGCCGCCGGCAACCTGATCGAGCCCTACTCGTTTCGCTTCGCCACCGGCGCCGCCCTCGACGCCGCCCCGCCGCCCGCCTTCACCGGCCTGACCGCATCCACCTACCAACCCGCCCCCGGCGCACCCGTCACCGTCACCGCCGCCGCCGCCGGCGACGGCCCGCTCGCCTACCGCTTCAACTTCGCCGGTGCCTGGACCGAGTGGTCCGCCTCGCCCTCCGCCCAGCACAGCTACGCCGCCCCCGGTCGCCCCCGCGTGCTCGCGCAGGTCCGCGACGCCCACGGGGCCCTCGTCACGCGCTCGCTCAACCTGCTCGTCCTGCCCTCCCTGCCCGTCGGCCCGCGCCCGACTCAGAGCTCCACCCTCGCCGTCGGCGACGACCCCGCCGGCCGCCGCGTCTGGGTGGTCAACCCCGACGCCGACACCGTCTCCGTGCTCGACGCCGCCACCGGCGAAAAACTCGCCGAACACAGCACCGGCCCCGGCTCCAACCCCCGCTCCATCGCCCGCGACGCCCTCGGCCGCTACTGGGTGACCTGCCACCGCAGCGACCAACTGCGCGTGTTCAACCCCGACGGCTCCCTCGCCCACACCCTCGCCCTGCCCTACGGCTCCGCCCCCTTCGGCGTCGCCCCCTCTCCCGACGGCCAGTCCCTCTACGTCACCCTGCACGGCTCCGGCCACCTGCACCGCTACTCCGCCGCCGCGCCCGCCGCCGCGCCGACCATCCGCGCCACCGGTTTCCCCACCCCGCGCGCCCTCGCCGTTTCCGCCGACGGCACTCGCCTGCTCGTCACCCGCTTCATCTCGCCCGAGCGCCAGGGCTGGGTCGGCGAATTCGCCGCCGCCTCACCCGCCCTGGATCCGGTGCGCGTCTTTACCCTCGCCTCCGCCATCACCACCGACGGCGGCGACCGCGCCGCCGGCACGCCCAACTACCTCGCCGCCATCGCCATCTCGCCCGACGGCACCCGCGCCGCCATCGCCTCCAAACAGGACAACACCGACCGCGGCCTGCTCCTCGGCAACCGCGACCTCACCCACGAGACCACCGTGCGCGCCGTCGTCTCCTTCCTGAACCTCGCCACCAACGCC
>CAMCHD010000078.1 GCA_945874545.1 Akkermansia muciniphila
CCGGGGTGCGTTCGCGCGCGGCGAGCAAGGCGGCGATGCGCTCCGGGCCGAGTTTTCCCTGCCCCGCATGGACCAGCGCGCCGACCAGGCTGCGGACCATTTTATACAAAAACCCCTCGGCCTCCGCCTCCACCCGCAGCCGCGCGCCATCCTCGATCAGGTCCAGCCGCCCGAGGGTGCGGACCGTGTTCTCCCGCTCCTCCCCGCCAAAGGCCGAGAAGGCGCGGAAGTCATGCCGCCCGCGCAGCGCCGCCGCCGCCGCGCGCATCGCGTCGAGGTCGAGGCGACGCGGGACCGACCAGGTCGTGGCCTGGGCAAAGGGATCGGCCCATTCGCCGTGGATCAGGTGGTAATGGTAAACCTTTCCGAGGGCGGAAAACCGGGCGTGAAACCCGGCGTCCACCGTCTCGGCCCGCCGCACCTGGATGGCGGGCGGCAGGCCGCCGCGCAGCGCCGCGAGCAGACGCTCCGCGCCGTGCCGCCACGCCGCGTCGAAATGAAAAACCTGGCCGCGCGCGTGCACCCCGGCGTCGGTCCGCCCGCTGCCGTGGATGCGCACCTCGGTCTGAAACAACTCCGCCAGGCGCCGCTCGATGTGATCCTGGACCGCGTTTTTATCGGGCTGCGCCTGCCAGCCCGAAAAAGCCGTGCCGTCGTAGGCCACCAGGCATTTCCAACGGGGAAGCGGGGCGGGATCGATCATGCGGAGTATTCAATGTGGAAGGCTGGAAGGGAGGAAGGAATCGGAAAAACTGATCGCTGCGCCGGCCGCCGCGTTTCCCACCTTCCAGCCTTCCACATAATCCTCCTCATTCGGGCAGCGCCGGCGGGAATCGTTGGTCCAGGTAGTCCTGCAAGATCACCGCCGCCGCCCGCGAGTCGACGATGCCCTTGGCCCGGATGGCCCGCAGTTCCTTCTGGTTCATGCCCGCCTCCGCGATATGGGAGGTCAGCCTCTCGTCCACGAGATGCACCGGCAGACCGAATTCCGCGCGCAGCTCCGCCGCGAAGGCCTCGACCTCCTTGGCCTTGAAGCCGGCCGAGCCATCCATGTTGAGCGGCAGGCCGAGCACGATTTCCTGGATACGGCGGGCCTTCACCACCCCGGCCAGCGCGCGCCGCCGCGCCGCCGGATCGGCCTCGACCAGGGCGGGCAGCGGCGTGGCCAGACCCAGCTCGTCGCCCGACGCCAGCCCGATGCGCCGCGTGCCGTGGTCGATGCCGAGGAAACGCATGTCCGGTGGACCGCCGCCGGTCCGCGCCGCTCAGAGCAGCTTCGCCGCGTCCTTGCGCAGCGCGACCTTGGCGAGCAGGGCCTTGATGTCCTGCGCCCGCGCCTTGGGCATGACCAGCGTGGCGTCCTTCGTGTGCACCACGACGAGACCGTCCACCCCGAGCAGGGTGACGAGATGGCCGCCCTCGGAGAACACCAGGTTGCCGCCGCCCTGCTCGACGATCACCTCGCCGCGCCCCACGTTGCCCGCCGCGTCCGCCGCGAAATGCTTCGCGACCGCCGGCCACGCGCCGACGTCGTCCCAGTCGAAGGACGACGGCACCACCACGACGTTGGTCGATTTCTCCAACAGCGCGTAGTCGACGGAGATTTTGACCAGCGTCGGGTAGACCTTCTTCAACACCGCCGCGAGCGCCTGCTTTTTCTTGAGGGCGGCGCGGATCTTCGCGAGTCCCGCGTCGAGCTCGGGCGCATGGGCGGCGAAGGCCGCCTCGACCACCGGCACGCTCCAGACAAACATGCCCGCGTTCCACACGTAGTCACCGGATTTCAAATACTCGGCGGCGACGTCCGCCTTGGGTTTTTCCACAAAACGCTTCACCTCGTAGACGGTCTTCGCCACCTTGCCCGCGCCGACCCGACCCCACTCGCCGCCGCGCTGGATGTAGCCGAAACCCGTCGCCGGCTCGGTCGGGGCGATGCCGATGGTGACCATCACGTCCGCCGCCCCGGCCGCCGCGAAGGCCGCCCGCAGGTCGCTCTGGTAGGCCGCCGTGTCGTGGATCACGTGGTCCGCCGGCAACACCGCGAAGACCCCGCGCGGATCGCGCGCGCCGACCAGCGCCGCCGCCAGGCCGACCGCCGCCGCGGTGTCGCGCCCGGCCGGTTCCGCCACGATGTTCGCCGCCGGGATGAGGCCCCGGCACACCCGGGCGACCTCGCGGGCCTGCACCGCGCTGGTGATGACGAAGGTGTTTTTGGCCGGGGCCACGCCGCGGACTCGCTCGAGGGTCTGCGCCAGCAGCGACGTCTCGCCGACCACCGGCAGGAGGTGTTTGGGCCGCGCCGCGCGGCTCTGGGGCCAGAAGCGCTCGCCCTTGCCGCCGGCGATGATGACGACGTAGGGCTGGGGGGCGGAGAGGTCCGCGGGTTTGGCGGAACGGGAGGGTTTGGCGGGTTTGGATTTGGCCATGGCGGGCAAAACTAGGCCGTCCGGCTCGGTCGCGCGCAACGCCGCAGTTGCGCCGCCGACCGACTTTTGCACGGTGGCCGCCATGGCCGAAAACACCTCCGCTCCCGTGCCTCTGGAAATCTCCGTCGAGGAGACCCGGGCCCTCCTCGCCACCCGCCCCGCCGACACCGCCCTGATCGATGTGCGCGAGCCGTTCGAACACGAGACCGCGCGTATTCCCGGCTCGGCGTTCATCCCCATGCGGCGCATCCCCGAACACCTCGACCGCCCCGAACTGCCCCGGGAAAAACACCTGCTCATCCACTGCCACCACGGCGGCAGGAGCCTGCGCGTGACGGAGTGGCTGCGCGCCCAAGGTTACCCGCGGGTGAGCAACGTCGCCGGCGGCATCCAGGCCTGGTCCGAGCGCATCGATCCTTCCGTCCCGACCTATTGATCCGCCGGCGGGCTTCCGCCTTGCTCAGCGAGCCGGCGCCGCCAGCGCGACCTCGGCGTTGAGTGCGCCGGCGACCGGCGCCGCATCGGTGTAGAAAGTCGCGTAGACCGTGCCGAGGAGGTTTTCCGCCGTGACCAGCGTGCTGTCCGCCCCGGCGTTGTTGGCTCCGCGGACCGTCCAGCCGGCGCCACTCCGGGCCTCGATACGGTGGGCGACCAACTCGTTGAAACGATTGCGGTAGAGCACCACCATGCCCTCGCGCAGCGTCTCGACCGCGCCCTTGCGCACCACGAGGACCGCGCCATCGCCAAAGTAGGGCAACATCGAGGAGCCCTCGACCCGCACCACCCGGTCACCCTTCTTGGCCGCCAGGCTGTTCGCGTCGGACACCGCGACGGACAACGCCACCGGACCGATGGCCCGGGCCGCCGCGCCGTGGCGGAGACTGGCGGGCATCGCGGCGGCGGTGAGCGCCGAGAGGGCGAAAAACGCGACGGCGGAGAGGCGACGGACGAGGCGTGCGGCGGTGGGCGTTTTCATGCCCACAAGGTAGTTTTTGCGCGGCGTTTCCGGCAGACGGTCCACGCCTCAATTCCCCCTTGGGCGTGACCCCAGACCACCCGCCGCCACTACCCGGTTGGTCCCGCCTGCTACCCAGCCGCTCCCGGGTGCCCACCCGATCCGGCGCAGGCGTTTTCCCTTTCCCGATCCGGGGGTTTCCCCCTACCCGCCTCCGGGCAAGGCCTACGCCTTCGCCGCCGCGCCGAGTCCGATGCGTTTTAGAATCGTATGCGCCACCGCCTCGCCCGAGGCCATCGCGCCCTCGATCGACGCCGAGGCGCGGTGGTCGCCGCACAGCCAGAGACCTTCCCTCGCCTCCCGCGGCTCGCGCCCGGTCCCCGGAGCGGCGATCACCGGCAACGCCCGGCGGATCCGCCGCACCACCAGCGGTCTCCACGACCAGACGTCCTGGCCAAAACGCTCCGCGAGCTCGAGGCCCAGGGCGCGGGTGAGTTCGCCATCATCCTCCGGCGCGTCGCCCAGCACGGTGGCCGAGACCAGGGATTGTCCCGCCGGAGCGTAGCCCGCCGCGACATCGCTGGGCACCACCAGATTGTTGATCAGGCCACGACCCGAACCGTTTAACCAGAGCACGGGCTCGCCGGCGAGCGGACTGCGCGCGGCCGCCCACTGCACGTTGACCACCCCACGCCAGGCGGCGCCGCCGATTTCATCGACCAGCCGCGTCGCCTCCTCGCGCTCGGTGGCCACGACGATGTGCCGCGCCGGCACCCGCTGGCCGTCGAGCAACTCCACCGCCCCCGCCTCGGTGCGCGCCACCCGCGCCCGCAGGACGACGCCGTCCGGCCCCAGCCCGGCCGCCAATTGCTCGGGAATACGCTGCATGCCCCCGGTCGGCAACGCGGCGTAGCCCTGGGCGAACATGCGATAGACAAAAAACAACATCGCCGCCGGCGTCACCAGGTCGCGTTCGAGAAACACGCCGCCGAGCCAGGGCCGAAAAAACCGTTCCATCACCTCGGGCGTGAAACCCCGCGCCGCCAGCTCGGCCGCCGTCGTCCGCATCGCGCCGTCCGGCCCCACGCCTTTCGCCCACACCCCGTCGCCCGCGCCCAGCGTCGCCGCCAGGCGCAACGCCGCGATCCGGAGCTTGTCGCCCGCCGTGCCCACCGGCGCCCGCCAGGTCTCGAGCAAACGCCCGGGCCGCCGAAAGGGATCGCTCACCCGGGCGTCGCCCTGCGCCGTCGCCACCCGCGCCCCCGGCTCGAACCGCCCCAGCCCGAGCGCGGCAAAGTCCAACCAGCGCCGCGCCGTCGGGTAGGCGGTGAGCAAGACCTGGAAACCCCGGTCCAAACGAAACCCGCCGACGTCGTCGGTGCGCACCCGCCCGCCGACGGCGTCGGACGCTTCGAGCACGACGCAGCTCGCGCCCCCGGCCCGCAAGGCCCGCGCACAGGTCAAGCCCGCCATCCCCGCCCCGACGATGACCACGTCATGCATAACCGCAGCGTGGACTCAGCCGACTTGCCGCGCCAGCTCGGCCTTGACACATTCCGCAAGGGTCAGGCCGGACAACGCCGCCCCCTCGACCCGCGGTCCGCCAAAGGCGTCGCCCGCGAAGCCGAGCTGCTCCTCGGGCCACCAAATGAACGGCTCCGGATCCGTGTTTCGCGCGTGGCTGAATTTCCACCGGTGCAGCGTCGCTCCCGCGATCGGCGCGCCGATCAAGTCCTCCGCCTCCGCCCGGATCAGCTCCAACACCTCCGCATCCGTTCTCCCGTAGTGCTCGGTCGAAAAGTCCGCCGCGAGGTGCAGGGTGACCGCCGCGACGTTCGGCGACACGCCCTTGGCCTGGTTGTCCGCCGCCCAACGGATCGCCCCGCCCTCCCGCCGGACCCCCTCCGCCGGCAGGCGCGAACGACCGCCCAGCGTGACCAGCAGGGCGAGGCAAGGATCGTAAGTGAGCGCCGTGAGGCGTTTTGCCAAGGCCTCGGGAAGGGCGAACTCGCCCGCCTTCAAGAGCGTCAGCGCCTGCGGCACCGGGGCGGTGAGGAGTATGCGCTCCGCCCGCACGCAACCATGATCCTCGATGTCCACACACCAGTGGTCGCCGCAAGAGCCGATGGCCGTCACCTTGTGCTCCCGTTTGACGTCCAACCCGTCCGAAAGGGCCTTGGCCACCGCCGTCATGCTGGGCCGGGCGATGTAACGCGTCTGCGGACCACCCGCCCACCGCGTCACCACCCCGGCCGCTTCCCAGCGCTCCACCCAGGACGCGAAACGCAGATCCTTGACCGTGAAATACTGCGCGCCCTGGTCGAAAACCGCGTCACCCACCCGCTTCGTCGCGAGGCGACCGCCGACCCCGCGGCTTTTTTCCAAGACCGTCACCCGCGCGCCCGCGTCGTGCAGGGTGCGGGCGGCCAGCAACCCGGCGATGCCGGCGCCAATGATGATGGTCTGGTGATGCATACGGGTATCGAAAGCCTCCCATCAAACCCGGCCTAGCACGTGGCGCAACGCCGCCGTCACGTTTTCGTGACGAAAGCGATAGCCGGTCCGGGCCAACACCCCCGGTCGCACCCGCTGGATGGCCAGCAGGGCCTCGTCCGCCAACCCGCGCCCGAGCGCCAGCCGCAAGGCCCAGGCCGGTGCCGGCAGGACCGCCGGCCGCCCCAATACCGCGCCGAGCGCCCGGGCGAACTCGCCGCTCCGCACCGGGACGGGTGCGACCGCGTTGAGCGCGCCGCGCACCGCCGGTTCGCGCAGGGCGTGGCCGATCGCGCCGACCAGGTCGTCGATCGAGATCCAGGACCACCACTGCCGCCCATCCCCCACCGGTCCGCCCAGCCCGAACCGGAAAGCGGGCAACATCTTCGCCAACGCCCCACCCGCCGGCGAGAGCACCACGCCGGTCCGCAAAAAAACCAGGCGCGTGTCCCGTCCCGCCAGCGGCGCCCAGGCCGCTTCCCACTCCCGCGTCACCCCGGCCAAAAATCCCGTGCCCGCCGGCCCTCCTTCATCCACTTCGGTCTCACCCGTCGTGCCGTAAAAGCCCGTCGCCGATCCGCCCACCACCACCCCCGGCGGCCGCTCCAAGCGCGCCAGGGCCTCGGCCAGCAAACGTGTTCCCACGACCCGGCTTTCCCGGATCTCCCGCCGCCGCGACTCCGTCCAACGCGCGTCCGCGATGCCCGCCCCCGCCAGGTGCACGACCGCGTCGATCGGCCCGGCGCCGCCAAGGTCGAGCGGCCCGCCCGCCCCGGTCGGGTCCCACATGATTTCATCCGCGCCGCGCGCGAGGCCCCGCACCAACCGCACGACCGTGTGCCCCTGGGTGGTCAAAAAGGGCGTGAGCGCGCGGCCAACCAGCCCGGAGGCCCCGCTGATCAGAATCCGCAGCGGACGCTCCCGCCCGACCCCGTCGCGCGCAAAGGCCAGGTCCGCCCGCGTGACCGCGTGACGGTAGGAGAACATCGCCGCGAGCTTGCCCCGGGTGAAGGCCCCGCCCGCCCGGCGACCGAGGATTCCACCCGGCAGGGCGTAGTCGATGCGGTCGCGCAACTCGCACCCGTCCGCCGCGTCGTCGAATTCGTGCCGGTGATCCCAATACGCGAAAGGCGAACGCTCGGCCACATCGCGAAACAAACGCCCGGCCTGGTAGTCCCGATGCCGCACCACCCAACGCACCCAAAACGGCCCCACCCGCGCCCGCAGGCGCACCTCCGCCCCGTCGCGCAGCCCGCCGCTCTGTTTTTCCACCACCACGGTTTCCCAGGGCGGCGTCAAACGGGCCAGCGCGCCCGGTCTTTCGTGCCAGGCGAAGGCCTCCGCCGCCGCGCCGGGCAGGCGGGTCCGCGCTTCGAAGGTCTCGCGCCTCACGCCGAGGCCCTCCGCTGGCGGCACCGATCGGAACAATACTTCACCTCGTCCCAGACCTTCTCCCACTTCTTGCGCCACACGAAGGGCCGCGCGCAGGCCACACAGGTCTTGGCGGGCAGATCGGATTTTTTGCGCATCTTCGGCATGGACGGCAACCGTGCACACGAAACCACCCGCCGCCAGCGCGATGGCGAGATGTCAGCGGCGCGCGACCAGCTCCAGCATGGTCCAGGGCAGTTGTTCAAAGGCCCCGGCGAGATAACGCGCGATCAGCGCCCCCGCTCCGGCGAGCAGGGAAAACCCCATCATCGACCGCAGGGCGTAGCTGACGATGAACACGTTCATCTTCGGCACGGCCCGGCCCAGGATGGCGAATCCCAGGGTGATGACAAAGTTGAGCGCGATGAACGGCGCGGCGATGCGCAGGGCCAGCTCCAGCAGCGCCGCCACCGCGCCGGTCAGCGTGGCCGCCGCCCCCGGCGCCAGCCCGCCCAAGCCGGCCGGGGCGATTTCAAAACTGCGGGCGAAGGCGGTGAGCACGCCCTCGTGGGCGTGGGTGGTGAAAAACAAGAGCCCGGCGAAGAGCCCGGTGAAGGAGGGCAGCGGCTCCTGGGCCGGCACCGGCACGTCGAAACCCGGAGCGGCGTTGAGCCCGACCTCGCCCGCGATCACGCGGCCGGCCAGCTCCGCCGCCGAGAGCACGATGCGGCCGGTCAGGCCCATCGCCAGGCCGAGCAACACCTCGTGCACCGCCGCCAGCGCCAGATCGGTGGTTCCGGACGAGGCCGGCCCGGTGGGCGAGAGCGGAACGGCGGAGGCCAGCGCGCCGCCAAGGAGAAAGGACAAGGCCGCGCGCAGGGGCGTGGGCAGGCCGCGGCCGCCGGGCAGGGGTAGCACCATCACGATGCCGAGCGCGCGCAGCGACCCCATGAGCGCGGCGAGGTAGGGCTCCCAGGGCATGGACGGAACGGGAGACGAGACACCCCCTAGGGCCCCATCGCGCCCATGCGGGCGATGTTTTGCACCGTGTATTCGCTCAACAAGCGCAGCGTCCACGGCGCGAGCAACAACAGCACGCCGGCCAGCGCGATGAGCTTGGGCACGAAGGTCAGGGTCTGCTCCTGGATGCTCGTCACCGATTGCAGCAGGCTCATGATGAGACCCACCGCGAGCACGACGCCGAGAAAGGGCGACATGATGTAGAGCGAGAACACCACGAGGGACTTGAAGACATCGACCGCGGCTTCGGCGTTCATACGTGGAAACTGTTGACGAGGCTCTGCACCACCAGGTGCCAGCCGTCGACGAGGACAAAGAGCAGGAGTTTAAACGGCAGGGAGATGATCGCCGGGGGCATCATCATCATGCCCAGGGCCATCAGCACGGCGGAGACGAGCAGGTCGATGACCAGAAAAGGCAGGAACAAAAGAAAGCCCATCTGAAAGGCGGTCTGGAGTTCGCTGATGACAAAGGCGGGCACGACGACGCGGAGCGGCAGGTCGGCGACCTTGGTCGGCGGGAAACGCCCGATCTGGAGAAAAAACTCGAGGTCGCGGGTGCGGGTCTGCTTGAGCATGAATTCCCGCAAGGGCTGCGCGGCGGCGCCCAGGGCCTCCTCGGTCGGACGCTCGCCCGCGAGGTAGGGTTTGAGTCCCTCGTCGTAGGAGCGCTGCAGGGTCGGTCCCATGATAAAAAGGGTGAGGAAAAGGGAGAGCCCGGTGATGATCTGGTTGGCCGGCGCGCTGGGCACGCCGATCGCGGTGCGCACAAAGCCGAGCACGATCACGATGCGGGTGAAGGAGGTCATGAGCAGGAGCAGCGAGGGCGCGATGCTCAGGAGGGTCATGACCACCACGATCTGCAGGCCGACGCTGGCCGAGCCGGCCTTGCCGCCGCCCTCCAGGTCGATGGCGAGGCGCCAGGGTTCGGCGGCGGCCGCCGCCGGGGCGCCGTCCGTGGCCTGCGCGCAGAGCGCCGGCGCGAGCAGGAGCGCGCAGGCGAACCAGGCGAGGCCGGACCGGAGACTACGAGGCGCGGGGCGCATGGGTGGACTCCTTGGCCTCGAGGGGCGCCAGCATCTGGATGCCGCCCGGGGCGACCCCGAGCAGAAAACGGCGGCCGTCGCACGAGGCCACCACGAGAAACTGGCGGTTGCCGAGCGGGCGGGTCTCCTCGATGGCGAGCGAGCCGGCGCGGCGCGCGGCGGGCCCGAGCCCGCGCCGCCGCCAGAACCACCACGCGCCGGCGGCGGCGCCGACCACGCCGACAAAGAGCCAGGAGGCGCCGCTTCCGGCGGAGCGGGCCGGCGCCCCGGAGGCCGAGCCGGCGGGACCTCCGCCGGGGTAGAGTAAAGTATCCGCGGAACGCGCCGGAGCGGGCGCGGGTTCCGCCGCGTTCATCGGCTGCGCCGTCTCCAAAACGACGCAGCCGACTACCACTAGCAGCCAGCGGGTAACGCTGGAAGATGTTTGGGCGAGGGAACTCACGTCGCCTTGCCGACCAGTTCGGTGATCTTGATCCCGAAGTTTTCCTCGACGACCACGACCTCGCCGTAGGCCACGAGTTTGTCGTTCACGTAGAGCCCGACAGGCTCGTTGGCCCGGTGCTGGAGCTGGATGACCGAGCCGGGGGTGAGCGCGAGCACCTCGCGCATCGGCAGCAGGCAGGAGCCGAGCTGCACGGTGACCTTCACCTTAACGTCCAGCACGAGATCGAGAGTGTTGTTGTCCATGGGAAAAAAGGGGTGGCCGAAGGGTTCAGGTCCGGGCCGGCGGCGGGGCGATCTTGCCCTGGACGCGCACCGCCACCTGGTCGCCCTCGAGCCCCACCGTGCCGATGAATTTGGGCGCGCCGTTCAGCAGCACGCGGGTTTGGTCCAGCACGCCGACCGGAAGCTCGATCACGTCGCCCACCCGCAGGGCGGCGATCTCGCGCAGCGGGATGTCGGTCAGCGGCCACTCGGCGATCACGGGGATCTCGACGTGCTCGTAGACCGCGCGCCATTCGGCCCGGGCGGGCGCGGCGTCGGGCGTGGAGTCCTTCTGACGGCGGTGCTGCACCGCTTTGACCAAAGGTTCGATGGTGTAGTAGGGCAGCCCGATCTGGATCTGCTCCGAGCAGTCGCCGAAGGAAACCTCGATGGACAAGGCCAGCACGACGGCGTCGCGCGGCGAGGTCTGGAGGAAGCGGCCGTTGTTCTCGTGACCGATCAACTGGGTGTGGAGCTCCATTTCCTCGCGCCACTGCGCGCACCACTCCTCGAGGATGATTTTGAGCACGTCCTCGAGCAGGGCGATCTCGATCTCGGTGAGGTAACGCTCGGCCTTGACCGAGTGGCCGCGCCCGCCGAGCAGGCGATCCACCAGGGTGAGCGCGAGGCGGGGATTGATGTCCAGCACGCCCACGCCGAGCAGAGGCTCGACCTTGAAAAGACAAATATGCGTCGGGCTGGGCAGGGCCTCGGTGAACTTGGCGTAGGTCTGGGTCTGGAGCCGCGCCATCTTCAGCGAACACTCCATGCGCAGAAACAAGGCGAGCCGGGCCGAGAGGTAACGAATGAAGTCCTCGTGGAGGATGCGCAGGCGACGGAGCTCGACCTCGGTCAGGAAGGCGGGGTTGCGAAAATCGTAGGCCTCGACCCGGCCGGCCGCGTCGGCGTCGCCCCGGCGTCCGTCGAAACGGAGCAGCGGCGGACGGACCTCGGCCACGGCCTGCGCGAGCAGTTGGTCGATCTCGCTCTGATCGAGCATTCCGGACGAGGGACTGTCGGCGGCGTCGGCCATGGGCTCACTGGATCACGAACTCGGAGAAAAACAGGTTCTCCGCGACCTTGCCCCCGAGGGCCTGGTTGTAGGCGGCGAGCAGGCGCTCGCGCAGCAGATTCTTGGCGCCGGCCTCCTCGAGGTCAGCGAGGGTGAGCGAGGACAAGACCCCGAGCGTCACGTCCCCGAGCTGGGGCTTGGCGGCGTCGAACCGGGCCACGATGTCCTCCTCGCCGGTGACGAGGAAACTGGTCTTGAGGTAACGCGTGCCCATCGTGCCGGCGAGATTCACGACCACGTTCTCGAAGCGGTAACCGGTCGAGGCCTCGGCGCCGGCCTCGCCCTTGGCGCCATGTCCGCCCTTGGGCGCGCCGTGGCCCTTTTCCTCGGCCTTGCCCGGCGCGGCGGCCTTTTCGGCATGCGGATCGGCGGTGAGCGCGGCGGTGATCTTGGGCAGGAGCACAAACTGCGCGACGGCCCAGGTGAGGGCGGGCGCGAGGACCACCGGCAGAAGCGCCGGGAGCAGGCCGCCGCCCTTCGGGGCGGCCGCGGCGGGGGCGCCGGGCGCGGCGTCGGCGGACGGAGGCGTCTCGGGTTTTTTCTCGGCCATGGGAGTCGGGCGCTCAGCGCTTCAGGTTGACGATCTCCTCCAACACGGAGTCGGAGACGGTTACGATGCGGGAGCTCGCCTGGAAACTGCGCTGGGCGGTGATCATGTTGGCGAACTGCTCGGTGAGATCGACGTTGGAGAGCTCCAGCGTGCCGGACTCCACCGTGCCGAGGCCGTTCGCGCCGGGCTTGTTGTTGGCGGCGGTCAGGGCCGAGCCGCCGACCGGGCCGGCCGCGTCGAAGCCGGTGAAAAGGTTGTCGCCCGCGCGCTGCAGCGCCGTCGGGTCGCGGTAGTTTTGCAGCAATACCTGGTTGGTGGTGGCGCTGCTGCCGTCGGAGTAGAACTCGACCATGTTGCCCTGTCGGTCGAAGGAGAAGGATTGCAGCTGGGCGGTGCCGGGCGGGGTGCCGAGCTTGATGTCGCCCACCGTGCCGGGAAGGGTGGTCGAGTCGCCACCGGTGAGACCCTGCACCCGGTAGCCCTTGGTGGTGACGAGGTAGCCCTGGTCGTCGATGCGGAAATCACCCGCGCGGGTGGCGTAGGTGCTGCCGTCGGTGGTGTTGACCACGCGGAAGAAACCGTTGCCGGACACGCCGAGATCGGTGACCACGCCGGTGGCGTTGAGCGCGCCCTGGGTGAAGCGGGCGTTCACCGAGGCCAGCTTCACGCCGGTGCCGACCTGCACCGAGGAGAGGTTGGGCGAGCCGGTGGAGGCGCTGGAGGGCGACGAGCCGCGCAGGGTGTTGCTGAAGCTTTCCTCGAAGGACGCGGTCGAGCCCTTGTAGGCCGTGGTGTTCACGTTGGCGATGTTGTTGCCGATGACCTCGAGGCCCTTGGTGAAGCTTTTGAGGGCGCTCACGCCCGAGGTGAGAGTTCCGATGAGTGACATGGTGTGGTTGGGTTTTAGGATTGCGGTTGGGCGGGGGTCGCGGCGGCGACGCGCGTGACGGACGAGGAAGGATAAAGCTGGCCCGCGATGCTGATCTTGGCGCCGGCGGAGGTCTGGCTCACGGACTCGACCAGGCCGGTGATCTCACCGTCGGCGGTTTCGACCACGACCTCACGGCCGATGAGGTTGTAGGACGCCTGGCGGGCGAGATCGCCGCGCAGGGCGGTCATTTCGCGCGACATCTGCGAACTCTGCTCGAGGGCGGTGAACTGCGCCATCTGGCCCATGAACGCGGTGTCGTCCATCGGCTTGAGCGGATCCTGTTTCGAGAGCTGCACGGTGAGGAGCTTGAGAAAATCGTCCTGGCCGAGGGTTTGTTTCGGGATGCGATCCGCGGTCGATGCGGCGGACCCGGCGGCGGTGGTGGTGTTGCCTTGAATGGTCATGGGAGGTGTCAGGCGTGGACGCTGAGGAGCCGGCTCCGGTCGCGCGTCGGCGAGGGCGGGACGGGCGCGGCGGCGCGAGAGGATGATCCGGAGGAAGGGGAAAACACGGCGGCGCGGGCATCCGGCTCGGGGTGGGGCTGCCCGGCGCCGTGACGTCGGGAATCGCCGTCGCCCATCGCCTGCTCCCGGCCAAAACCCGGCGACGAGTCGGCAAGGCCACCCCCGGCCGGGCGGGCGGAGTCGAGGGGCGCGGCGGTGGCGCCGCCCGCTCCCAAAGCGACAAAAACAGGCTCGCCCCACGTGGGCGCACCGACGTCGCGGCGCGCGGCAAAACCGTCCCAGGCGGAGGACAAGGCCGCGCGCACCGCCGGCGAATCGGAACGAAACTCGGCGAAGACGCGGCCCTCGCGCAGCGACACGCGGACCTCGACCCGATGCGTCTCGTCCAGGTCCAGGCTCAAGGTCACCCGCTCGGCCGGCGTCTCCCGTATCCGGTCGGCCACGTCGGCCACCCGCTCGGCCAGACGAACCGCCGCCGAGGCAAACTCCCCGGCCGCCGGAGGGGGTGCGCCCGGCGAGGCGGGCGCGGAGTCCGGATGGGCGTTCAAGGATGGTGCGGGGGCGGAGGGCATTGTCCCGACCCCATAAGCGGAGACGATGCCACGCGTGTTATCCGATTCCTTAAAGCGCTTTTCTCCATTTAGTTCACCTAACTTTTTATTTAAATAGCGCTCACCTTCCACTTCGCCGGCGACCCGTCCGCGGGCCGGACCGGCAAGAAGTTCCCCACGCGCCGGACCCGCGGACGTGCCTTCCGTCGTCGAACCGACCAAGCCCGGAAGAGAACCCGCGGCGGCGACGGCGACCGGCCCCTGTTTTTCCGCCGGCACCGTGGAGGACGTCTCCGCCGCATAGGAAGAGGCGTCCGGCGCGGGAACAAGCGCGGAGACGGACGAGGACACGCGAACCGGATCGACCGCGGGTGCGACCGGGCGGGAGGCCGATTCCCGCAAGGCCCCCTGCGCTCCGGAGGTGGGATCGAGGGGAGTGCGAGACGAGACTTGGAGCGACGCGAAGGCGCCGTCCTTGTCCGCGTAGTCCAGATTCGGTGACGGTGTGCGCGTGACCGTGGCCGGCCGCGCGGAATGCCGGTCGGCGGCGCCGCCCAACGGGGCGGCCGGATCATCGCCGGCCAAAACGTCGATGCCCTGCCCCGCTTCCGCCACGGTGGCGGAGCCGGCGGGCGAGAACTCGACGGCCGACGTCATCGGCAAAGTCGGGGGAGGCGGGGTGGCGGCGGGCGCGGGCGCACCCCAAAACCAAAGGCCCGCCGCAAGCGCGGATGCCGGCGC
>CAMCHD010000079.1 GCA_945874545.1 Akkermansia muciniphila
TCTCCTTGGTTTCGCATCAACAGCTCCGCGCCTACCAGGAGATGCTCAACGAGCGTCCCCGCAAGATCCTCAACTGGAAGTCCCCCGCTCAATGCTTCCACGAACTCCTTATATCAAACCAACGTTCAAACTGATCCTTGAATGTGCCGGGGTTTTCCCTTTGCCGTGAGGCGGCACCCAATCAGCCGCCGCCAGGTCGTAGCCGAGCCACTCCCCTTGCAGCGGTAGTTTGATCGAGCTGACGCGCACAGCGTGGAGTGGTATCGGCTTAATTACATGCGGCAGCACGAGCGGGAGCATAGCCTTGCCTGTGGAGATTTTATATTTCGCTAGGTCGATAATATTGGCTCCGTAGTGTCCGGCCTTATTCACCAGAACAAATGTCCCGAGTGACATTTCCTCACGCGCGGCAAATTCTCCGGCGTCATTCGTCAATCCCTTGTGTTCCTCCACTCCACGAATCGTTTGAAAGCCTATCACGGCTTCCGCGCCGCTCAATAGTCGGCCCGTCTCGTCGCTCACCTTCAAACTGAGATCGCGGGGGACTTGGCCTTTAGCCATTTGAGTAGCCAATAATAAGGCCAAAATGGGCAAAATGTGTTTCATGTGTTTCATTAGTGGTTTCATTTGAGGGATCCTCGGCTGATCATTTCTTCATACATCGGGTAAACGTAGGGCAGCCCCACGTCCTTAAAGTCGCTGTGCCGCCACTTGTTTCCAGGCGTGGGGAACGTGCCGTTGCTCGCCGCCTTGCCGTCGGAGTGCATCGGGTAATTTCGAGTGTCCATCGACGTAATAAAGTTGGCCGCAACTGCATTGGACATGGCCGGGATGGCGCGGGCCAGGAGATCGTAGAGCACCTTTTTTCCTCCGCTTTTTCCGAAGCCAGCAACCACAAAGGAGCGACTAAATCCGCCTCCAAAAAGGGGCCGAAGAAGGGTTGGACTTTCAGATCGGCGGGAAAGAGAAAGATATCGAGCGTTTCGCTCGGGTAGCGATGGCGTTTGCCCATATCGGGGTAATAAGGGTTTTTCCATACATCCCAAGCGTTGTTAAAGCCCCATCCGCCTTGGCCGCGATCCATCACTGCGGCGGCCAGCGAGGTCTTCCAATCCACTCCTTTGACCAGCTCTTGCGCCTTCCACGCGCCGGTGGAGAGGTCGAAGCCTTGGTTAAGCAGCGTGGCCATGATCGAAGCAGAGGCTTTATCGTCAGCATCTTCCACCACGTCCTCCTCCTCGGAGTAAAAGTTATAAGCTTTGGGCAGGACGTTTACGAACCGTTCCTTCCATGTCAGCGAACTACGATTATCCGCGCCAGCAAACAACGTGTGCCAATTGGCCATGTAGAGCCGCGGGTCGTAGGCGCGCCACGCCAGCTCAGTCATGTTGGCCGACTCGTTCGGGCCGACGTCGCCGAGGTCGTAAGCCTCGATTGGTGTCGCTGCGTTGAGCATGTAGTAACGCGCCGGGGTGAGGCCCCCCGACTGGATAGCATGGCTGACGACCATGTTGCCCAGGCTGTGCGCGGCGATGGTCACATCAGCGTTGCCGGTGAAGCTGAGAGAGCCAGCGAGGGCGACGCCGGTCTGGAAGGCGTGGAAAACGGCTTGGTGATAATCCAGCCCGGTCGCGCCGTGCCAGGTCACGCCGACGAAGCGCGCCTTGCTGCCGAGGACGTGCAGACGTTTGAACACCTCTGCCTGCCAGCCGCGCGCCTGTTGCGCGTCCACCTTGTAGCCGTGCAGGAAGACGAAGTATTTGCCGTTGGTGGAGGAGTCGGGCCAAGCGGACGGCGGGCCGGTGAACTGGGCATCCGGCCAAAATTCGAAGGGCAGGGTCGAAAATCCGTCGTAAGTGGTGGGGACGTGGCGCAGGCTGATCCGTCGATAGAAGTTCTCGACGACGCACAAAAGGGGGCAGGCCGTGTTTTGTTGATTTTCCTTTCTTCGTCTTTTGTGAAGATGGCCGCAGCGCAGGCTCGGGGGGCAGACCAAAAAACACAAAATCCGTGCTCATGAGACATATCGTAGTTATCGATAAGCACGACTGGGATGGGTGTTGCTGAAACGGCGTTACTCGGCGAATCGGCGCGTCGCTCGGATCCCTTGGAATTGGAAGAGCTGCCCCTCAGTCACCTGACCCGATTGGCTCGGCTCTCCCACCGCCGCGCGTCACCCGCGCAGCGTCGCGCAGAACTCCGCCAGACGCGAAACGCCCTTTCGGATGGTCTCGTCGCCCGTAGCGTAGCTGAGGCGCAGATAGCCCTCGGCTCCGAAGGCCGAGCCGTGCACGGCGGCGACCTTTTTCTGCTCCAGCAGGCGCTGGCAGAACTCGTCGGACGTGAGCCCGAAGGACGAGATGTTGGGGAAAAGGTAAAACGCCCCCTCGGCCAGGAGGCAGCGCACGCCGTCGATCTGGTTCAACTCGGCATGGAGGAACTTCCGGCGGCGGTCGAAGGCGACCAACATGGCCTCGAGCGCGACCCGCGTTTTCTCCTTTTCCTTCAACGCGGCCAGCGCGCCCCACTGGGCGAAGGTGGTGGCGTTGCTCGTGGTCTGGCTTTGGAGCTCGGCGATGGCCTTGGCGATGGGGGCGGGCGCCACCGTGGTGCCGAGGCGCCAACCGGTCATGGCGAAGGTCTTGGCGAAACCCGAGACGATGATTGTGCGGGCCTCGACCTCCTTGGAGAAGGTGGCCGGCGCGACGTGTTTCGCCCCGTCGTAGGTCAGGTGCTCGTAGATCTCGTCGGAGAGGATGTAGAGATTGTGCCGCAGGGCGACCTCGACGATGGCCTCCATCTCCGCCCGGGTGTAGACCGCGCCGGTCGGGTTGGAGGGCGAGTTGAGGATGAGCAGGCGGGTGCGCGGGGTGATGGCGGCCTCCAACTGCGCCGGGGTGAGCCGGAAGCCGGTCGTGTCGTCCGCCAAGACCACCACCGGACGCGCGCCGGCCAGCTTCACCATCTCGGGATAACTGACCCAGTAGGGCGCGGGGATGATGACCTCGTCGCCCGGCGAACAGGTCGCGAGAATGGCGAGGTAACAGGAGAACTTGCCGCCGGGCGAGACGATGACCTGGGAAGGCGCCACGGCGAGGCCGTAGTCGTCGCGGTATTTGTCCGCCAGGGCCTGGCGCAGCGGCTCGATGCCGGGGGTGGGCGCGTATTTGGTTTTGCCCGCCTTCAGGGCGGCGATGCAGGCGTCCTTGATGTGCTCGGGAGTGTCGAAATCCGGTTCGCCGGCGGCGAAGCCGCAGACGTCTTCGCCGGCGGCGGCCAGGGCCTTGGCCTTGGCATCGACCGCAAGGGTCGGCGAAGGCGAGATATTGCGGGCCCAGGTGGAGAGGGCGGCGGGGGCGGTGCTCATGGAAAAAAGTGGCTTAAAAACAGGGACGCAGGCGTGAAACCAGGGCGGCACAAGAAAGACCGCGGGAGGACGCGAGGCCATCCCGGGCTGCGCTACCGACCGGTTCCGGACTCACCGGACCGGCCGACCGCGGCGCCGATTCACTTCTTGGATTTTTTGACCGCGGTCTTCTTTTCCGGGGCCTTCTTCTCGGGGGCCTTCTTGTCCGGCAGGGCGTCGATCGCCGCACGCAGGATTTCACCAAGACTGACCTTTTGCTTCTTGGCCGCCTTCACCAGCGTGGCCTTGTCCGCCGCGGCGAGGCGCACCGAGATCTGCCGGCGCTCCTCGGTGTCCGCCTCGAACTTCGAAAGATTGAATTCGCCCAGGGCGTGGCGCACGACCTCGGAGGTCGAGCCGAGGCCGAGCTTTTTGCGCTGGGCCTCGATCTTGTTCAGCAGCGAGACCGGAAGATCGAAGGTGAGGGGGGACGGGGCGGGAACGGGTTTTTTGGCCATGGTGGGTTGGAACGGACGGATAAAAAAAGAAGGGAGGACCTACTCCAAGGGTTCCACGTATCCACGCCCGAAAGACGCGGGCAATGCAAATCTCGCGGATTTCCGGGTCTTCGTCCGCGCCCGCGCCCGGCGTTGACTCCACCGACCGGCGCGGGATTGTCCGTGCTTTCGACCGGAGTGCGGTGCCCGTGACCCGCCCCCCGTAAATCCCCGTCACGGAAACCCGTCCGCCCAACCCCGTTCGTCCCCCATCCATGGCCACCGTCGTCATCTCCAACCTGGAAAAATCCTACGCCGAAACCAAAGGCCCCGGCGTAAAAGTCGTCCACGGCATCAACCTCGAAATCCGCGACCGTGAGTTCATGGTCCTCGTCGGCCCCTCCGGCTGCGGCAAGTCCACCACCCTGCGCATGATCGCCGGCCTGGAGGAGATCACCGGCGGCACCATCGCGATCGACGGCGTGGTGGTGAACAACGTCCTGCCCAAGGACCGCGACATCGCGATGGTTTTCCAAAACTACGCGCTCTACCCGCACATGTCGGTCTATGAAAACATGGCCTTCGGCCTGAAACTGCGGAAATTCCCCAAGGCCGAGATCGACGCGCGGGTGCGCGAGGCCTCCGCCATGCTCGGGCTCGACCCCTACCTCGACCGCAAACCGAAGGCCCTCTCCGGCGGCCAGCGCCAGCGCGTCGCGGTCGGCCGCGCCATCGTGCGCAAACCGAAGGTCTTTCTCTTCGACGAGCCCCTCTCGAATCTCGACGCCAAGATGCGCGTGTCCACCCGCACCGAGATCTCCAAACTCCACGCCCGCCTCGGCGCGACCATGATCTACGTGACCCACGACCAGGTCGAGGCCATGACCATGGGCGACCGCATCTGCGTGATGAAGGACGGCCGCATCATGCAGGTCGACGCGCCCCTCGACCTCTACAACCGCCCGGAAAATCTCTTCGTCGCCGGCTTCATCGGCAGCCCTCCGATGAATTTCTTCAAGGGCCGCCTGCAACGCTCCGCCACCACAGGCCTGCTCGAGTTCGTCGAGGCCAACCCGGCCGCGACACCCGTGCGCGTCACGCTCGACGCCGCCCTCTCCGCCAAGGGCGCCGGGCATATCGACCGCGACATCGTCTTCGGGATCCGCCCCGAGGACGTGCAGGACACCCAAGGCCTCGAGCGGCCCGACCCGGCCCACACCATCGAGGTGAAGGTCGAGGTCTCCGAGCCGATGGGCGCCGAGACCTTCCTCTACCTCGGCACCGGCGCGACGAGCTTCATCGCGCGTGTGCGCCCGACCGACCGCTTCGAGGTCGGCCAGACGGTCAAGGTCACCTTCAAGATCGGCGCCGCCCACCTCTTCGACGCGGCCACCGAACAGGTGTTGAAATAGCCTTCGTCCGCCGCGGGCGGCTCAGCCCGCCCGCCGCAGCCCCATCCAGACGATCACCAGCGTCGCCAGGGAACTGAGCGGCATGAGCACGGCCGCGAAGAGCGGGTTCATGTGCCCGCTCGCCGCCAGCCCGACCGCGGTGAGGTTGTAGGCGATCATGAAGATCAGGAGCGCCGCCTGGGTGCGCCGCCGGGCGTCGTCGACCTCGAGCAGGGCGCGCACCCCGCCGATGCCGCGCCCGAGGTAATAGAAATCCGCCTTGGCCGCGAGCACGCCGCGGTGCACCGCCGGCGTGCCGCGGCAGAGGGCGCGGTCGAAGGCGAGGCTGTCGTTGGCCCCGTCCCCGAGCATGAGCGTGGCGTCGCCGCCATTTTGATCGAGCCAGGCCGCCTTTTCCTCGGGAGACAGCCCGCCGCGCGCCCAGCGCGCCTCGAGGCCGAGCTCCGTGGTCAACGCCGCGACCTTTTCCGACCGGTCCCCGCTGAGCACCGCCAGCCCCAACCCCCGCCGCGCCAGCGCGGCCAGCTCGGTGCGCGCATCGGCCCGCGCGACGTCGGCGAAAACAAAACGGGCCAGGACCACACCGCCCCGCGCCAGGACCGCATCGCCGCCGCCCTCCGCCGGCCGGCCGAGGGTCCACTCCCCCAGCCGCACCCCGCGGCCGACCTCCTCCTCGACCTCGCCCGGAGCCGCCTCGCACCAGTCGCGCAGCAACAGGGCCTCGTGCAGGGACCGCCCCACCGGATGGGGATTGTCCCGCACGAGGGTGAACAAGGCCGCCCGCGCCTCGCCCGCGAGCCCGTCGAGGGCATCCGGATTGATCAGCGCCGGCAGGTCGCCGGTCAGCGTGCCGGTCTTGTCGAAGGCGACCAGTCGCACCCGCGAAAGCCGGTGCCAGAGATCGCCCGCGCGCACAAAGACCCCCCGCCGGCGCAGCCGCACCGTGGCGATCTCCTCCACCAGCGGAAAGGCCAGACCGAGCGCGCACGGACAGGAGACCACCAGGATCGAGATGACGACCGCGCCCGTGCGCCCCGCGTCGCGCGTGATCAGGGCCCAGGCCAGTCCGGCGCCGAAGGCCGCGCCGAGGATGCCGACCAGATACCAACGCACCACCCGCTCGATCAACCGCGACCGCTCCGGCGCGCGCTCCACCGGCGCGAGCAGCCGGGCGAGCAGGGACTGCGCCCAGCCCTGGACCGCGGTGCACTCGACCTCCGCGCCGCCGGCCACGTTGGCGCCGGCCGGCAGGCGCTGGCCGGCCGGGAAGATCCGCGGCTCCGCCTCGCCGGTGATCCAGGCGAGGGAAAACTCCGCCGCCGCCGTCTCCAGCCGCGCCTCGACCGGCACCAGCCCGCCGCCCGCCACCCGGAAACGTTCGCCGGCGACCAGCGATTCCGGCGCCGCCTCCGCCCAGTCGTCCGCCCGCCACACCCGCACCCGCGCCGCCAATGGTTGTTCCCGGAGCAGCCGCCGCTGGTTGCGCTCGACCGCCGCGACCTGGGCCCAACGCCCCAGCAGCATCAAGGCGATGAAAGCGGTCACGAAATCGAAATACTGGCACTCCGGATCCCGGATCAGCCAGCCGTAGAGCGAGCCCGCGTAGGCCCCGACGATACCGAGCGCGATGGGCAGGTCGAGGTGGACGATGCGCGCCCGCATGGCCCGGGCCGCCCGGGTGATAAAATAGCCCCCGCAGCCGAGCAGGCATAGGGTGGCGAAGGCCAGCGCGAGCGTCTCGAAGAGCCGCGCGTTGTCCGCCTCGGGCGCCAGGCCGAAGTAGGCCGGCAGGGTGAACAACATCGCGTTCATCGCGAAGGCCGCCGCCAGTCCCGCCTTGCGCGCCAGCGCGCGGCTCTCCGGCTCCTCCGCCCGGACCTCGTCGGCCGGGCCCGCCGCGTAGCCGAAACGCTGCAGCTCGCGACCGAACTCCGCCGCATCAAATCCGCCGCCCGCCGCCCACCGCAGACGCATGCGCCCGGTCTCGGCCGAGACCTCGATCGCACCCGCGCCCGCGCGCCGCCGATACAGCCGTTCGATCAACCACACGCACGCCGCGCAGGAGAGCCCCTGCACCGCGACCTCGATCTCCGCCGCGCCCCGGCCTCCCTCCGCCGCCACCCTCGCCTCCGCCGCCCGCGCCGCGTCCGCCAGCCAGCCAAAATCCCCCGCCGGCCGCAACGCGCCGTCCGCCGGAGGCGTGACCGGATCCTTCAGGTCGTAGTAGGCGTCCAGCCCCTCGTCGCGAATGAGCCGGCTGACCAACGCGCAACCGCCGCAACAAAAGGTCTCGCCCGCCGCCACCGGCGCGCCGCAATGCGCGCAGCCCGGCCTCGTCCGCCGCGCCGCGCCCGGGGCCTTCGCGCGATCGACCAGGGTGCTCATGACCCGAACATCCCGCGTTTTTTGCCCGGAGACGAGCCGCCGCCAATTTCCGCGCCGTATCCGGCAAGGCCTGCGCACGACGCCCGCCCACGCCTCCCCCCTTGGTTGGATTCGTGCGAACCGGTCATTTTACGCCTGCGAAAGACCCGAAACACGCCATGGTGGGGATGTTCCCGCCACCCCCGCCCCCATGTCCAAACGCCCAAGCACGCCGATCTATTCGTCCGAGGTCTATCTGATGGCCTGCAAACAGTTCGACCGCGCGGCCGACGCCATCAGCCTCCCCGAGCACCTGCGCGACCGGGTGAAACACCCCCGCCGCGCCGTGGTGGTGTCCCTGCCCATCCGCCGCGACGACGGCACCGTGGCGCTGTTCGAGGGTTACCGCGTGCAGCATAATCTGTCCACCGGCCCGGCCAAGGGCGGCATCCGTTTCCACCCCGACGTGACCCTCGGCGAGGTCGCCGCGCTGGCGATGTGGATGAGCTGGAAAACCGCCCTGGTCGGCCTGCCCTACGGCGGGGCCAAGGGCGGCGTGATCGTCGATCCGGCCCAGCTGTCCGAGGCCGAGCTGGAGCGCCTCGCGCGCCGCTATATGCGCGAGTTGCTCCCCTTCATCGGACCGCAGGTCGACGTGCCCGCGCCGGACGTCGGCACGAACGAGCGCATGATGGGCTGGATGGTGGACACCTACTCGGACCACGTGGGCCACCTCGCCCCCGCCTGCATCACCGGCAAACCCCTTTCCCTCGGCGGCTCCCAGGGCCGGCGCGAGGCCACCGGCGCGGGCGTGGCGTATCTGATCGCCCGATACCTGGAGGACATGCGCGTGCCCATGGCCGAGGCCACCGTCGCCATCCAGGGCTTCGGCAACGTCGGCGGCGAGGCCGCGCTCGCGCTGGTCCGGCGTGGCGCCCGCGTGGTCGCGATCTCCGACTTCACCGGCGGGTATTTCAACGCCGGCGGCATCGACGTCGCCAAGGCCCTCGCCTGCGTCGCCAGCACCCGCAGCCTGGCCGCCTTCGACGGGGGCGAGCCGATCACGAACGAGCAGTTGCTGACCCTCGATTGCACCGTTTTGGTGCCGGCCGCGCTGGAGCGGGTGATCACCCCGGAGATCGCCCCGCGCCTGCGCTGCCGCCTGCTGGCCGAGGCGGCCAACGGGCCCACCACCTTCGCCGCCGACCGCTGGCTGGAGGAAAACCGCCCCGACCTGGAGATCATCCCCGACGTGTTGTGCAACGCCGGCGGCGTGATCGTTTCCTACTTCGAGTGGATTCAGAACCTGGAGAACTACTACTGGACCCGCGACGAGGTGCTGGAAAAACTTTTCCGCCAGTTGGAACAGGCCCGCGAGGCGGTGGAGCGCCAGCGGGCGAAATACAAGTTCTCCCGCCGCCTCGCCGCCCAGACCCTCGGCATCCAGCGCGTCGCCGACGCCAAGGCCGCCCGCGGCCTGTATCCCTGATCAGGCACCGCGCCACGGGCGTTTCGTCTCCCGCCCTCCCGCACGAGCCCGCCGTCGCGAGCGTCGAGGGCTACTGCGCCGGGCGGCCCCGCTCCTCCGCCGCCTGTCCCTCGGCATCGCCCAAGCCGAACGCGAGCGGTTGACGCACGCGGATCTCGACCGCTTTCCCGCCGCTCGTCACCGGGGAGAACCGCCACTCCCGGATCGCCGTCAGCGCCGCCCAACCAAACTCCGGACGAGTCGCGTCCACCACCCGCGGGAGCTGGGGAATCCCCTTTCGATCGATGATAAAATCCACCATCGCCGTCCCGGCCTCGCCCACCTGGCGCAAGTCCGGCGGGTAGATCGGACGCATCTGATAGATCGCGCGGGGCGGCGCATCCAACGCGCCCGGCGACGGGAAGTCCGGCGCCTCATCCCGCCCGAGCAGGCGGCGAAGGCGGCGCGTTTCGTCCGTGATCAAAAGGTCGCGATTGCCGAGGTTGAACTCTTGGGTGCGGGACAACAACGCCCGCGACGGTTTCCCGTTCTTCCGCGCCGGCTCGAAACGCCACGCCTCCATCGCGGCCTTCAAGGCCGAGCCGAACTCGGGATGCGTCGCCTTCTGGACCGTTACCCCTTGGACGCCCCCGGTTTCATCCACCAAAAACGCCACCGCCGCCTCCCCGGTCGTTCCCGCCACCAGGAGGTCGTAGGGATAGACGCACGCCACCGCCCGCTTCACCGTCGGTGGCGTGTCGTAACGCAGCTCCTCCGGGAAATCCTTCGGCGGCTTTTTCCCCACCGAGAACGGCTCCACGCCCTTTTCGTCGGTGTATCCAAAAGTGAGCGTCTGCGCGACGCGCGTCGCCACGGGCACCCCGGCTTTGCGGCCCGGCTGGAAACGCCAGGCCTTGATGGCCGCGATGGCCGGCCCGATGAAGTCCGGATGCGTCGCCTCGACCACCTTGGGTTCCTCGACTTCACCCGACGCGTTGACCACGAAGATCACGGTCACCAAACCGATGTTGCCGAACCGGAACATCGTATCCGGAAACCCGGGCCTCACCTGCTTGGTCACGACCGGGGGAACGTCGAACACTTCGACCCGCTCCGCCCCGCGCACCGAGGCGCCGGAGAGTCCCAAGCCCAGACAAACCCAAGGCCAAACTCGCGGTCGATTCATGGGCTGCGCGGCAGCATCGCCTGTGCCAGCAACCGCAGCCGCGGCGGCGGAGCACCAGTCCGTCCCGAGCCTCGCGAAACACATCGTAACCGTTCAGAAATCCTGCAGCCGCTGCTCGCCCGCGCCGCGCTCGGGCTCCAGCCGCGCCACCACTTCGCCGAGCAGGTAGATCGAGCCCGTGACGACCACGACGTCGCCATCCGGCCCCGCCTCGCCGACCGCGCAGCGCCCCGGCCCGGGGAAAAGCCCGGCGACCTCGCCCCGGACCACCCGCCCGCCGCGGGCCGAAAACTCGGCCGGCACCAGCGCCTCCAATTCGTCGAAACTCAACGCCCGCGCCTGCTGCGGACGCGCCAGATGGATCTCGCGCGCATGGCGGCCGATGACCTCCAACAAGGGCCGCGCCCGCGCCGCGCCGAGCACGCCGGTGACCACCACCGGCCGCCGCCCGGTCTCCGCGACCAGCTTGCCCAGCAGACCGTCCAGGACCGCCGCGCCCTCCGGATTGTGCGAGGCGTCGAGCACGAGCAGACGTCCGTCGGCCAGCCGCGCCCGCTGCCAACGGCCCGGCCAGGAGACCCGCGCCAATCCCTCCGCGATGTGCGCCTCGGTGAGCCCGAAACGGGCCGCGACCACCCGCGCGGCGAGCGTGGCCGTGGCGGCGTTGAGCCGCTGGTAGTCGCCTTCCAGCGCCGACCGCGGATAGGTTGACACATCCTCGCCAAAGACGTCCCGCACCGCCGTGAGCGGCGCCCCGCGCTCCGCCGCCACCCGGCGCACCACCGCCTCGGCCTCGGCCGGCAGGCGACCCATGACCACCGGCACGCCGGGTTTGATGATCCCGGCCTTTTCGCCCGCGATGGCCGCGAGGGTGTCGCCCAGCAGCTCGCAGTGGTCGAAACCGATGCTGGTGATGATGGCGACCTCGGGCGTGAGGATATTGGTCGCGTCCAGCCGCCCGCCGAGCCCCACCTCCACCACCGCCGCCGCGCAGGCGCGACGCTGGAATTGCAGGAAAGCCATCGCGGTCATGAGCTCGAAAAAACTCGGCGCCTCCCCCGGCGTCTCCCGCTCCAGCTCCGCCGCGACCGGCAGCAGTTCGCCGACGTAGGCCACGATCTCCGCCTCGGTCAGGGCCCGGCCGTCCACCCGCACCCGCTCGCCCAGGCGCACCAGATGCGGCGAGGTGTAGAGGCCGGTGCGGCGACCCGCCGCGCGCAGGATGGAGTCGAGCATGGCCGCGACCGAACCCTTGCCGTTGGTGCCCGCGACGTGCAGCGCGGGAACGGCGCGCTCGGGATGGCCGAGCCGCCCGGCAAAGGCCCGCATACGATCGATGCCGAAGGAGACGCCGCGCGCCTTGAGGGCGTAGAGCCGCTCGCAGATCGCGGCGTAGTCGTCCGCGCCGTCCGGGGAAACCGCCGTGCTCACGAGTCGGGAAAAATCGGGCGGACCACGCCGGCTCCGCCCGCCGGACTCAGGCCGCCGGGGCCGGGGCTTTGCGCAGGTGCAGGGCGCAGAGCACGTTCCTCAGGGTGTCGCGCATTTCCAAACGCGGCACGATAAGATCGATCAGCCCCTTTTTTTCCAAAAACTCTGCGGTCTGGAAACCGGCCGGGAGGGTCTGCTTGACCGTGTCCTTGATCACCCGCGCGCCGGCAAAACCGATCAGGGCGCCGGGCTCGGCGATGTTGACGTCGCCCAGGACCGCGAAGCTGGCCGTGACCCCGCCCATGGTCGGGTGGGTCAGGATCGAGACGTAGGGCAGGCCGGCCCGGGCCAGGCGACCGAGCGCCGCGCTCGTCTTGGCCATCTGCATGAGCGAAAAAATGCCCTCCTGCATGCGCGCACCGCCCGAGGCGGAAAAGATCAGGCAGGGGATTTTTTCCGCCACCGCCCGCTCGATCGCCCGGGTGATCTTCTCCCCCACCGCCGAGCCCATAGCGCCGCCGCAAAAACGAAAATCCATCACCGCGACGGACACCTTGATTCCGTGGATTTTACCCGTGCCGCAAATCACCGCCTCGGGCAGACCGCTGTCGCGCTCGTATTTTTTTAAGCGCTCCGGGTAGGGGGCCGAATCCACGAACTTCAAGGGGTCCGCCGACCGCACCGAGGCGTCGTGCTCCTCGAACGTCTCCGCATCGAAGAGGCCCTTGATCCGCGCCCGGGCCCCGATCGGGAAGTGATAGCCGCTCTTCGGCACCACCATCTGGTTGGCTTCCAGCTCCTGGTTAAAAATGACCTCTCCGGACAACGGGCACTTGGTGTAAAGGCCCTTGGGGATGTCCTTGCGCTTGAGAACGACGGTCGAATACTTTGGCTTGCTGAACAACGACATAGACAGGCGGGGGATTGGATAAACAGGGGCCGATCAACCGTGGCCGAAGGTGCACACATCGACCGTCACCACGCCCGCCCGGCGCAGCACGGCCGCGCAGGCGTTGAGGGTCGAGCCGGTGGTGAAAACATCATCGAGGAGGACATGCCGAAGGTCCGTGGTAATGACCGCGCCCGGGGCCAGCGCAAACGCGTTTTTGAGGTTCGCCCGGCGCTGCTCGCGATCGAGATTTGTTTGCGTTTGCGTATCCGATACCCGGCGCAGGAGCTGCGCCACGCGCGTGCCCGCGCCGAGGCAGGCCGCCGCCGCCGCCGCGAGTTCGTGGGATTGGTTGTAGCCGCGTTCCCGGTGTTTGCGGGGATGGAGCGGGACCGGAACCAACACCGCGCCACGCAAAAAATCCGCCGTGTGCGGGTGGGTCGCGAGCAACCCGGCCAGGTCCTCCAGCACAAAAAGCCCGCGCCGGTATTTGAGCTCATGCACCAGCGCGCGCGCCGGACCGCGAAAGAGCACCGCGGTGCGCCCCTCGCGAAACGCCGGCAACAGACCCTCGCAGTGCACGCAGAGGCGCTCGCCGCTCGCCTCGCCGAAAAACGGGTGCCCGCAGCACGGGCAGGCCGGCGGCTCCACCCGCAGGATGAGCGGCGCGCATCCCTCGCAAAGGTGCCGCAAGGGGCTGACCTCGGTCACCAGCCCCCCGCAGTGCAGGCAGGAGGGCGGGAAAACCACGTCGCGCAGCGCCCGCCCCAGCCCCGACCATCCGCCCTGGCGACCGTCCCCGGGGTTCACCGACCGCCCTCCGCGTCGTCCCAGGGGGCGGGGTAGCGGACCCGCATGAGAAAGAGCCCGTGCGGGGGCGCGGTCTCGACCTCCGGGGTGCGTTCGCGCGCGGCGAGCAAGGCGGCGATGCGCTCCGGGCCGAGTTTTCGCTGCCCCGCATGGACCAGCGCGCCGACCAGGCTGCGGACCATTTTATACAAAAATCCTTCCGCCTCCGCCTCCACCCGCAGCCGCGCGCCCTCCTCGATCAATTCCAGCCGCGCCAGGGTGCGGACGGTGTTCTCCCGCTCCTCGCCGCCGAAGGCCGAGAAGGCCCGGAAATCATGCCGCCCGCGCAAGGCCGCCGCCGCCGCGCGCATCGCGTCCACGTCGAGCCGGCGCGGCACCGACCACGTCGTGGCGTGCGCAAAAGGGTCCGCCCATTCGCCGTGGACGAGGTGGTAATGGTAGATCTTTCCGACGGCGGAAAACCGCGCGTGAAACTCCGGCGCGACCACCTCGGCCGTGCGCACCTGGATAGACGGCGGCAGCCCTCCGCGCAGCGCCGCGAGCAAACGCTCCGCTCCGTGCCGCCACGCCCCGTCGAAGTGAAAAACCTGCCCGCGCGCGTGGACCCCCGCGTCGGTCCGGCCGCTGCCGTGGATGCGCACCTCCGTCTGGAGGAGCTCGGCCAGCCGCCGCTCGATGTGGTCCTGAATCGCGTTTTTATCCGGCTGGGCCTGCCAGCCAGAAAACGCCGTGCCCTCGTAGGCCACGAGGCATTTCCAACGCGGGAGCGGAGCCGGATCAATCATGCGGAGTATTCAATGTGGAAGGCTGGA
>CAMCHD010000080.1 GCA_945874545.1 Akkermansia muciniphila
GTCAGGACCACTTTAAAGATCTGCCGCCAAGAAACGTCACGCAGTTTCAGCGATGTCCGACCTTGGAGGGTGTCCGGAATCACAATATTCAACTCAAACAAATCGGCGACATTGCGAAGAATGTTCCGGATATCCTCGTCGGGAAAATCGACCGAAAGGGTATCCTTGGGCTTCTCGTCATCGGAAACCACCTCCGTCGACGCGTTCGCCTGAGGAATTGCGGCGACCTCGGGAACGACGCTCGGCGCGGCGGAAGCGGGCGGCGCGGAAGAACTCGGAGCCGAAGTCGCATCCACCGTAGGCGCCGCCTCAATCGTGTCCGATGGCGCCGCGGGCGCGTCGGGGTCCGCGGATGGGACCGGCTCCGTTTCCATTGCGACCGGTGCTGCCGTCTGCTGAGGCGCACTCGCGTCAACCGCGTCTTGGGCAGACAGGAGATGAGGGGCCATTAAGACGCTCACCACGGTGAGCATGCGATGCGCGGATGTATTCATGGGCGAGGTGCTGGAGTGGAAGTGGTTGACTGGAGACGGATTGCTCGGGTGTGGGAAAAACCACCTTTGGTCACGGTGAAAGAAGTCGGCGTTATGGAACTGATCACAACCTCGTAAGGCAATCCATCAACCTCGACGGAGAGCTTGTCGCCCACTTTGAATTTTTTTTGACCAGTAAGCAAAAAGGTTTGCCCGCCAAGACTTGCAGTCCCGGTAGCAGGAATACTCAAGGCCGCTTTCACCACGAGGTCGCTCGGCAAAGGACCGGTGGCCTGGCTCGGAACACCCATTTCCAACGAAGCGGGATCAATCGCCGCCTCGGGCAGGGGTTTCTCGAAAAAGGGATTGGGATATTTTTCGAGCTTTGGCAAATCGCCCGACCTCTCGGCCAGAACCTTCTGTGCTTCCGCCACCAATTGCTCTCGCACCTTGACGGGGGAGATGTCGCTCGACTGTCCCGAAAGTCCGGTGATTCCGGCACTCAAGAACCAACCTGAATAACAAAGGATCGCTCTCATGTCCGAACCCCCAAGATCTGCAGATTAAAAGATAGCCGTTGGCTCGAGTCTTCCGAGGCAGAAATGTTCGCCTGGGAAAGTCGACAAAATTGCCTTCCGCCCTCCAATTGACGAACGAATTCCAAGAGTTGCTCGTATTCGCCTTGGATGGTCACGGCGAAATCGATGGTGGCGTAGGAACCCGGCCCGGCATCTTTTCCCGGGGGAGCCACGGTTGAAGGGCGAACGTCGATGAGCTTGACGCCTGTTTTCGCCTCGAGCTCATAAAAAACCTTCAAGTTCTGCGCCAGATCCCCGACCCGAAGCGCGTTCTGGGCAATGTCCTGGTTCACCGCAGCCAGATCCCGGACATGATTATCCAGTTGGTTGGAATTCGTGATATTGGCCTTTAATTTACGCAAGTGGCCCGCTCTTTCATCCAAGGCGGTTTGCAGTCGGTCGGGCTCGTCCAGCCGCAGATAGAGGAAACCGAGCAAAACGAGCGATGATCCCACACACGCGCTCAAAAGCACATTTCTTCGGCAAAATTCTACAAACGCTTTGGAGTCGATACTCATCGTTTTGCGGCTGTCTTTGGAATGGGCTTAAAAGTGAACAGAATCTCGAAAATCAAATTTCCCTTCGCCGGATCCCGGCCCAGATTTGTCAGGGTAATCGATGCGAAATAAGGCTTCAGACGTTCTTCTTCCTGAAGCTTCTTCACCAATTCTGACGCGACATCCCCAGACGCCGCGTCGACTCCCCTTACGGAACCACCAATCACAATGGTCTTACCAACGCCTCGGAAGTCGGTCTGGAACACCCTGACCCCCGGGGGCAGCAAATCACCCAAGGTGATCAGAAAATCGGGAAACCGAAACGGTTCTTTGATAAGCCCATGAGCTTCCTTGAATCGAACTTCCTCGGCCTGAAATTTCTTATACGCCGCCGTCGCGCTTTCATTCAGTTTCGTATTGGACTCGATCTCCTGTTCGACCACCGCCAACTCCGACCTCAAGGCCGCCAGGTTAAACTCACGAAACCCAACATATAGCGCCAAGGCCGAGGTCGCCGAAATGACCATGATGTGAACAAAGAATTTCGTCCTAACCGTTTTGGTGTCGGGCAAAACCGCCTTGTTTCGAAAATCCGGATGCCACAGCACGGCCGGCGCGGAGCCTCCGGCCTTGGCCTCCTTTTTTTTAAGTAGCGGGAGCATCGTTAAGAGAGGTAAACTTCATCATCAATCCCAACAAGGCGAGCTTACGGTTGTCCAGGCGCGCCACACCGACTTCCGGGGCAAGGGTGATTTTTCGGGCGGTGAGCCAGGCCGGAAAATCAGGTTGCACCACGCTCACACCCAACTGACTTGCCACGACCCCCTCGAGCCAGGCGAGCTTTGCGGGAAGCACCGTGCAGATCAACTGACCGATCGACTGGCCTGTCTGCACCTCGTAGAAGCCCATGGAGGATTGTAACTCCTTCAGCAAACGTTTGCAAAGCGACGCTCCCATGCCTGTAAAGTCAAAGGTATTGGAAAAGAAAAGCTTACGCGCGGATTCCTCATCCTTCAGGCCCAGCTCTTTTTGCACCACCGGAACCATCGCCTCCAGACCAACGGCGATCGGCCGCGAGGCCTCCAAGCCACGGGCGCTTACAATATACGATTGAGTGCTTTCGCTGCCCAATTCCAAAATGATCGTCGGCTTTGGCGAATCGCTAAAACGCAGAAAATCGATCACCGCGGCCAATGAGGCAAGCGAAGAGAGCTCGAGCGACTCGGGAAAGACCCCGGAATCGAGGAGGTTTTGCTGACATCTCTCCGCTGTTTCCGTCGGCATACCACAAAACACGACCTCTTTGGCGGGATTGGCCTTCGAAGCATCGAATTCAGAACCATCAAAGGCGTTCAGCACGGCTATGGATTGATGCTCAGGATCGATCCGGAACTGGCTATTCATAATCTCCGACAAATAGCCTGATTCCTTAATGCGCTTAAGGTCGAGGGAGGCCCTGCGAATAAAGCGCGATTCCGGGCAAACTCCGCAGTTCGCATGAAAGTAGGCGGAACGCTTCCCGGCGATGACTTTCTCCAGAATCGCTCCCATGGCACCGACGTCGCCGGTGCTAAATTCCTCGAGGGCCTCCAAGGTGAAAGGCGCTTCGAACCCCGATACCCTAGCCACGGTGGAGACCAATTCTCCTTGGTCTAATACGAACCCCTTTGTTTTCGGCTTAAACAGCATGGCTCACGATGCGGCACGGTTCTGTTTACCAAGGTTTTTGGAAATCTTCATCTCGACGCCAACCATCGCGACCGTATGGGCCCTGACAAGACCATTTTACATTTCGCCGGAAAACGACACAAAAAAACCGCCAACCAAGGTCGGCGGTAAAAAACTAGGTGAGGACGATGGACATTCAAACCAGTCCAAGAATCACTTCTGCCACGTGCGCTTCTTGTGGCGATTCGCCTTTAAGCGCTTCTTGCGCTTATGCTTATTCATTTGGAGCCGACGTTTCTTTTTGAGGTTGCCCATGGTAGGTCGAGGAAGGTTTTGAAGAGAGTAAAGGCTAAGAAAAGCAGCCTAAGAACCCTGCTGTAAAGCGAATTTTTCAAGCAAGGACAGGTTTCGCCCCATCTCAAAAGGACCTAAAGCAAGCCAACAAATCCGAGTTCGGCGCAGATTCTTCGCCGCGTCCACATCCTGGAGCTCCGTATTCCCTTAGTCTTTAGATAAATAAGATGATCCTTACAGAGTTGGAGCGCGGGGGGCCAGTTTTTGCGACCGCGTTGACTGCGGCGCAAAGCTGAAGGTTCGAGCCCGATTCGTAGTCCCGATTCCGTCGAGGGCGGTCGAGGCGAAGCGACACTGGCTTACCGTTCGTGTCGAGCTGCCTTGGCGGTTGGCCGGCGCCGGCACAGGCCTATACCCCGTCCGTCCGTGATACGGAGCCAATCCTTAGATCGGGTGGGACCCGTCCCTTGGCGAAAACGACCAGTGGCGTCACCGCCGAACGCGTTTGCCCTTGTTTCGCGTGGAGGCAAAGACCGAGGTGCCCAAACGACGCGAAGCGATGGCCTCGATCTGAAGCGCGAGGGCCGTATCTTGGGTCAAAAACGCAAGAAAGTCCGGCTTGGAAATGCATAGGTAACTACCCGCATGATGTCCGACTACGGCGGCATGGGTAAGGCTGTTTTGCAGCAGACTGATTTCCCCAAAAATGTCGCCGCGCCTGATCCTCCCCACGGTTCTGCCGTCCTTCACGATCTTTAACTCCCCCTCCAGAACGAGGAAGAACAGCGTGTTTTCACGGCCCTGATCCAAAACCACGGCATTTCGCGCAAAGGTCTGCACGACCGCCCTTCGCGCGAAACTCGCCAAAATAGCCTGAGGCCAGGAGCGAGTGATCGGAATCTGCCGCAAAAACGCGATCTTGTGGGCCGCATCTTCGATTAAATGATTGGGCACAAATCGTTTCACCCGATGTTCGTATACCGCGCGCCCCAGGGTGATGATCACACAGGCGGTGGCACAACGCACCGTGCGCGGCTGGGGCTCGTCGCGCAGCAGAGCGTTTTCGCCGAAAATCGTTCCTGGAAGCAGCTCGTGATGACTGAGATGCAGCATCGAAGATTCGACCGCGACCCGTCCGACGTAAAGGATGCGGAGACGGGGACTCGGATCGCCCGCCATGACCGCCGGTTCACCGGCGGCGTAGATTTGGGCTTCAAATGCCGCCGCCGTAAGCATCCTTTCCGTGTCGGGGATCAACTGAAACGGGTGCGTGCGACCGAGAAACTCGTAGATCTCTTGGGAGGAAGGCTCCGTGGGAGCCGGCGCCCGCCTTTCCGCCCTGCGTCGTTCAAGCCAGCGGCGCACACGGCCCAACGTTCTGCGCGCCCAGGTGATGGACACAAACCCCACGATTCCCACCGCGGCCAGGCCGAGCACCATGAACAACAACAAGGCCGATCGCCCCGGCACATCCTTGTCGACCAAGCCCGCCACCAATTCGCGGGCATCCAGCCCGAACGCGAGGCAGACCGCCATGCAGGCGATGAGACCCCAGATCACCCCATAGCCCAACCACATACAGCCGAGGCGTATCTCCCCGGCTTCAAACCAACTCCGCAAACGGCTCCATTTGCGACGATTTCCATCGAATTCGAAACCGTAAGTGGCTGAGGGTCGCGGAACATAGTGCACCGCTCGAAGCAGCCGGGCAAAAGGGCCGCGGGCCCGGGGCGCGAGCTCCCAGAGCAGACCGCAAATCAGCGGCAGGGTAAGGTCGTGAACCCACCAGGCGGCGATCGCCACCAGAAGGAAGAACGGGGCAATCCGCGCCAGAGCCAGATTTGTCGCGAGCTCCGGCTCGGCCAGATCGTCGTCCAATTCCACCTCAAAGCGCGGCAGCGCCGTGCGCCAAATCCAGCCAGCGGCGTAAATCTCCCGACCCGCAGCGTGCAGGAGACCACCCGCCAGCGCGAATCCCGCGCTGATCGCCAGGCAACTCAAAAGCCATCCCGGCAGCCACCACACCCAATGAGCGGGTTGCCCGACGCGGTTTAAAATCAGCCCCACAAGGGCGATAAACACCAGGGCCGCCGTCGCACGCCTCACCACAAGCCCGTTTGCCGACCAAGTCCAAGGCAACGACGGCGGCGCCGCCTCCGCACGATCCGCCGACTCGCACAGCATCCCGGCCCCGTGCGCCTTGACCACCAACTCGTAAAACTCCCCCAAAGGCAGACACCCCCGAGAATGGATCAACTGGCGCAATACCGCGGATACGGTCCGACCGCCCTCGAAATTCTTCAAAATCCCCCAGTGCAGGGGCGTCAAGATCAACGCCTTCCGCGTGGCCACATGGCGCACCACCACCTGCCCCACCCGGGGAACCTCCACCGCCAGATTCTGACTGAGATGCAGCGTGGTGAAGGTAAGCAGTAGCTCCTGGTCTTTTGCGGCGACGGAGAACGGACGGTGGTGCATACGAAGAGCATTAAAAACGTAGGTAAAAATCCAGTAAAGCAATCTTTTCAGCCAATACTCTGCTTATCAATAAGTAACGCCACGGCTAACAAGTTTCGGATAAGTTCTCGGATTTACCATGTCTAATACAATAATGGCGACGAGCGTCGCAGGAAAAGTGCCATCGCCCGGCGCTGAAAGTCCCACCTCAAGGTTTCGATTGCGCATTCGTCTGGTTTTTCGCGAACCTCACCCCTCATGCAGCTCGCCTTTCCGCCCGGTGACTTCGCCGGCTACATCTTCGACCTCGACGGCACCTTGATCGACACCATGCCGGTGCATTACCGCGCCTGGGCGGCCGCCCTCCGCCATCAAGGCCTCGCCGAAGATCTCGACGAGGACTACTTCTACGCTTTGGGCGGGGTGCCGTCTCTGCAGGTCGCAGCCTTGCTCGCGGCCAAACACGGTCTGCCGATTTCGAGTCCGGAGGCGGTCGCCGCCCATAAGGAGCAGCTCTATCTCGAACGGCTGGACGAAGTGACCCGCATCGAGCCTGTGGTGGCCTTTGCGCGCGAAGTCGCCCGCCAACACCCGGTGGCGATCGCCACCGGCGGCACCCCGGACATCGCCCTGCCCGCCATCGCCGCCGCCGGGCTGGCCGAGTTGTTTACCGTGGTCGTCACCCCCCACGACGTGGCGCCGGGACGCGGCAAACCCCATCCCGACATGTTCCTCGAGGCCGCCCGCCGCATCGGTGTGAATCCCCAAAAATGCCTCGTGTTCGAGGATGCCGAACCCGGCCTACTCGCCGCGCGTGCCGCCGGTATGCAGGTTGTGCACGTCCAAAGCCGGCGCTAAACCCCTCTTCATGGCCGACTTTCTCGATCAGGTCCCCTCCACCGAATCCAAACGCTGCCAACGCGCCTTCCTGGTCGGCATCCAAACCCACGAAATGGCCGCCGGGGAAGCGGCCGAGCTCCTGTCGGAACTGGAGGAGTTGGTGCAAAACCTACGCATCGACGTCGTCGCCCAGGAGTTGGTCAACCTGCGCCAGCCGACCCCGGCCACCCTGCTGGGCAGCGGAAAAACCGAGGAGATCATCGCCGCCGCCAAAGCCGTCGAGGCCGACCTGATCGTGATCGACGAATCGCTGTCCCCCGCCCAGCAGCGCAATTGGGAAAAACTCTCCGGTCTCGCCGTGATCGATCGCGAGGAGGTGATCCTGGATATCTTCGCCGACCGCGCCAGCACCCGCGAAGCGGTGCTTCAGGTGGCCCTCGCGCGCATGGAGTATTCCCTGCCGCGTCTGACCCGCGCCTGGACCCATCTTTCGCGTCAGCGCGGCGGCGGCGGTGGTGGCGGTGCGATGGGCGGCGAAGGCGAGACCCAGCTCGAGCAAGACCGGCGTCTGGTAAACGACCGCATCGTCCGCCTGAAGCGTGAACTGGGCGACGTCCGGAAACAACGCGGGGTGCAACGCCAGAAACGCCAGCGCGTGCCGGTGCCCACCGCCGCCATCGTCGGCTACACCAACGCGGGCAAGTCCTCCCTGCTCAACGCGCTCACCGGCGCCAGCGTCCTCGCCGAGGACAAACTTTTCGCCACCCTCGATCCCACCACCCGGCAGTTGCTGCTGCGCGGCAACCAGAAACTGCTGGTGACGGACACGGTGGGCTTTATCCGACGCCTGCCCCACGGCTTGGTCGAGGCCTTCAAGGCGACCTTGGAGGAGGCGATCGTCGCCGATTTCCTGATCCACGTGCTGGATGTGACCGCGCCCAACGTCGCCGCCCACCACGCCACCACCCTGGGCGTCCTTCGCGAACTCCACGCGGACGAGAAACGCATGCTGACGGTCTTCAACAAAGTCGACGCGGCCGATGAGGCTCAACTGCTCCGCGCCCGCGCCCTCGCGCCGGATGGCATCTTCCTGAGCGCGCGCAGCGGCGAAGGACTGCCCGGCCTCGTCGACCAATGCCTCGAGCTGATCGCGGACGCCTTCGGCCGGCTGAACCTGCTCATCCCCCACGCGCGTTACGATCTCGTCGCCCGCGCCCACCAAATCGGACACGTGCAACAAGAGGAACAACGCGACGACGGTGTGTATCTCCAGGTGCGCATCCCGCCGAATCAGCAGTCGCCCTACCTCGCTTTCACCCTCCCCGACTGCGCCCAAGCCCCCGCCGCGATGCGTCAAAGCACCCGGGAAGGGCCCGGCCGGCATCTCGGGCCTTGACCCCGAAGCGGACCCGCGCACGGTCTCCCGTCCTTTCCTTGCCTGATGGTGTAATGGCAGCACAGGTGACTTTGACTCACCTAGTCATGGTTCGAATCCATGTCGGGCAGCCACTTTGGTTCGAAACCCGAACTTTTACGGAAACGTAGAAGTTCGGGTTCATTTATTTAACAACGAGAGACTTCTGTAGCCGCGATAGCTTTGACGGATTGTTGCTGAGTTCGGATTTTATCCCGTGAAATGGGCGAAATCCTTCCTTCGACCGTTGTGCGCGAAAAACTGTCAAAGCTCTTCGGCGACGGATTCATCAGGCGGAATGCCCCACCTCCGAAGCAACGCGGCAAACGCCGACGATTGTTTTTGAAAGGGTTGTCCTGCGATTTTGGCCAGGGCTCGTAGTCCCAAATGGTAGGCACTTTCCGTGGTGATCAAGAGGTGCATGGTTTTTTGAATCGCCGGGGAGAGCCTCGTCAGGCCGAGCGTCATCGACATGGTTGGCTCCGAGATTTTTTCCCGCCGCGCTAATTCGCGGGCCGTGCAATCAGGATGCCGTTCAAGGAAGTTGCTCCATCGAATGGCGCGCTCAAACGGATGCTCACCGCTCCTCGGCTCATTCGAGGCTTTTCCCTTCCTACGGAGTGGCCTTACCCGATAATCCCCTGGCTGCTCTGCGGCCTCCTCGCGCTCTTTCTGCTCTATCTGCTCGGCCTCTACTTCTATACCCGAGAGCTGCTCGAAGCCCTCTGTGAACGTCGCGACGATGTCTGCCTCAAACTCTTGGACAGCGCCCTCGATTGTCGCGCGGCCACTTTTGTTTTCGCGCCCGTGCAATTCCTGCTCGACCTGCTGAGTGATCGCAACCTCGACACCTTGCACCCCGAGCGCGCCGTCCGCCGTGCTCAGGTGTGGGCGCAAGAGCTGCGTGACACCGGCGATGAAGGCCCTGGCTACACGAGTCCGCTGCGCAAGCACGGCGAAGTCGTCGAGCCCACCCCTGCCGGAGCCGAGGCCCTCCGCCTCCGCCAGCACGAACGCTGGAGCTGAAGGCAGCGATCCCGGGAGGGACGACCTTCGTGTCGTCCGCGTAACCCACGTCCGGCGGAGGGACGACCGCCGTGTCGTCCGTTCCGATCCCCAAACCCGGTCCACACGGAGGTGGACCCTCCCTCGATACCCCGGAGGGACGACCTCCGAGTCGTCCGCGTCCGTGCCGTGTCGCCAATCCCGAACACCCCCAACCCGATCCTCACGGAGGTGGACCCTCCCGCTTTGGCTCCGATCACCGATCAGGTCTACATTGAGCCAACTACACCACGCCAAGATAGTAATCTAAAAATACTCCCTATAGGGTATTTATTGACATTACTCCTCTGAGGTAGTGTGTTGTTTGCGATGAACCACCCGGTCTCCACTCCTGCGCAAATTCGAGCGGTGCTGCCTGCGATGCGCAATCACCGTGGCCTGACCCAGGCGCAGCTCGGCTCCCTGATCGGCGTCAGCCAAAAGCGCATCGCCCGCATCGAAGCTGACCCGGCGAAGGCCTCGTTCGACCAGATTTCAAAATTGGTCGTCCTGCTGGGGGGGGATCTTGTGGTAGTGGGAAAAGCCCCCGTCGCCGCCTCCAAGCCAGCCGCAAAGGCCACATCCAAGCCGGGTGACAATTGGTAAGATGAGCGCCCACTCTCTGGCCGTCTGGATGAATGGGGAACGCGTCGGCCTGTGGTCGGCGCCGCCCGGACGCCCCCATTCTTTCCGGTATGACGACGTCTGGCTGGAGAGCGCGGCGAGGCGTGTCCTGTCGCTGTCGCTCCCGTTCACGGTGGGTAATCAGCCCCTGCGTGGCGCGCCCGTGGCCAACTTTTTTGAAAATCTTCTCCCAGATAACGAACAGATACGGCGCCGCATCCAAACCCGATTCCGGGCAGATAGCGGCAGCGCCTTCGACCTCTTGGCTGCGATAGGGCGTGATTGCGTGGGTGCGATCCAGCTTTTGCCGGTGGCCCATGAAGTGCCCGAAGTGAAAAAAATTCAGGCCCGGCGACTCGACGCAGACGGCGTTGCGCAGGCCATTCGCGCCACGCTCTCCAACGGTTCGACCATGGCCGGAGCCGAGTCCGGCGACTTCCGATTCTCCATCGCCGGCGCGCAGGAAAAAACCGCCCTGCTCTACCACAGGGGAAACTGGTGCATTCCGGGCGGAGCGACACCGAGCACCCACATTTTCAAACTGCCGCTCGGTTTGGTCGGCGGCATGGCGGCGGATATGCGGGATTCTGTCGAAAACGAATGGCTGTGCCACCAAATCCTGAAAGCCTACGGATTGCCCGTGGCCGAGTGCGAGATGGCGCGTTTTGCGGAGCACCGCGTGCTGATCGTGAAACGCTTCGATCGTGCACCGGCATCTGGCTGGATAGCCCGGTTGCCACAGGAAGATTTCTGCCAGGCGCTGGGATGTCCGCCGTCGAAAAAATACGAAGCCGAAGGCGGCCCCGGCATGAGAGACATCTTGCGCGTGCTCACCGGCAGCACCCAGCCCGACGAAGATCGTCGAAACTTCCTGCGCGCCCAACTCATCTTTTGGATTCTGGCCGCCACGGATGGGCACGCAAAAAACTTTTCCTTGTTTCATGAACGTGGAGGTGGCTACCGGCTCACCCCGTTTTACGACGTGCTCTCTGCCTGGCCGATTATCGGAAACGGGCCGAATCTCCTCGCCTGGCCCAAGGCCAAACTCGCGATGGCGGTGCGCAGCAAAAACGTCCACTGGAAGCTGGCGGATATCAAGCGACGCCACTGGGAGCATATCGGCCGCACCGGCGGACTGGGCGGCGACGTCTCCTGGATAGAGCAAATCGTGGACACCACCCCGGCTGTCATCGAATACGTGCGCGGTCTGCTCCCGCCCGACTTTCCGGGCGCAGTGGCCGACGCGATCTTCACTGGCATGACCCGGCAAAGGGCGCAACTGGCCGTCAGCCGGGCAATGTGAACCCGGGCGGAACGACCTCCGTGTCGTCCATGTTACCAACCGTCCGGGAGGGAAGATCTCCTTGTCGTCCGTGCATTGAAAAGCCGTCTCGAACGCGCGATCCGCGATCTCGGTCCACACGGAGGCGGACCCTCCCTCGAACCACGTAACACGTCCGGGAGGGACGAGCTCCGTCTCGTCCGCGCCTTTTCCCCAAACCCGGTCCACACGGAGGTGGACCCTCCCGCGATCCCGGTCACCCGCCTGGGAGGGACGACCTCTGTGTCGTCCGATTTCGAATACGATTGAGCGTCCATGAGCAGAGCGCGGGACGCAACCAGGGCGCTTTCAGTCGTGGGCGCGTATTCGGAAAAGCACGACGATATCATCGGCAGTGGGCGAAAGCAGTATTTGCGCGAAAAAACAGGAAGCTACTCGGTGCTCCTCGCGACGTTTCATAACGAGGGGCTCAATTCATGGGTGACCCTTGCCCAGGTGCTCTGGATCAACACCGCCAACAAGGTGGACAAGGTCTTCATCGCCGAGCCTCGGCGGTTCTCTATCGACGGTGATTTCAACTACCTCGATACGACCGCCACGATTAAGCGGATCCTGAAAGACCGCGGATTCACCTGCCTGTACTCCTTCACCGCCTACTCGTACAAGTTTCACGACATTCTCTGCGTGCCGAAGGACAAGACGCCGATGGCGATCTTCAACCAGGCGCCCGTAGGGATGGTGCCACTCAAGCAGACTGTGGTGCAACCATCGGCCCGAGCGTTTGTGATACATAAAAACCTTGGCACCATCTTGTCAGGGTGCACTTGTAATACTATGCTTTGTGATCGGAACGGAACTTACATGGCCATCATAATACAGGGCATTTCGTTTCGAGCCGTGCACGGGTCTTTCGGGAATTTGGTCCTTCCAGCTCGCTGCCGCAGTGGCGCTTTGCTCTTTGTCTGCGTCCATCATGAGCCAGGTTTGCGAAAGCGGAAACGAACTCAGTTTCCCGAAAGAGACAGGCTGGGATAAGGGCGCTCCGCTATCCAACCGGCCAAACGGGGCCAGGTACTTAAACTCCACGGGGTTGGAGTTAATCACGAAAGACGGAGCACTCAGACTCTTGGTTTTGGTAAGCCAACTCGGGCACTCGAGCATGTTCTGTCTCTTCTGCCCGGTTGAAGTCGCGGACAAACTCGTGAGGTACGGGGCGACTATATTCGCCAGGTTTCCCACGCTGCCGCCACCAAACTTTCCATCCGGAGTATATTGCGGTCCCTGGCCCACGTAGAGCGGACCAGGCATCCTGTTTTTATTGGCTTGCACATAAAGGGATATGCCCATGCCAAGCTGGCGGAGATTCGAGATGCACTTGGCGCTGTTGGCCGATTCGCGAACGCGGCCGACGGTGGGGATGATAATCGCGGCGAGTATGCCGATGATGGCGATTACGGTGAGCAGTTCAATCAGGGTAAAGGCGCGGGGACGGTTCGGGAGCGTGGGGGACGTTTTCATTTCGGGGCGGAGGCTGAGGTTTAACTGAGATGAATTACTGGCTTGACGCAGGATGAATCCGTTTTTCCCCGACTCAACTTTGACGTTGTTCAAACTATTGAACGCACTTGCCTGTTTCCCTCGCCGGGCGCAGCCTCCGCTCATGGCACAGCCACGAGTCACACTCAGCCGGATTGCGGCAAAGACCGGATTGCACATCTCCACGGTCTCTTTGGCGCTGCGGAACAGCCCAAAACTACCCGAAGCCACGCGCGCCAAAGTGCAGCGAGCCGCTAAAATCCTCGGCTACAAACCAGACCCGATTCTCAGCGCCTTGGTGGCCTATCGCACCACCTCGAGACCGATCACCTTTCAAGCCAAGATTGCCTGGTTCAACGGCTACGCAGATCGGAAAGCGGTGCGCAGCATCAAGACTTTGAACGAATACTGGGAAGGGGCCAATGAACGGGCCGATGAACTCGGCTACAAGCTGGAGGAATTCTGGTTGCACGAACCGGGGCTCACGCCCTCGGGGCTTCGGCGTCGCCTGCTCGCCCGCGGCATACGGGGCATCCTGGTTTTTCCCATGGGCACGCCGGTCGCGTTGACGGAGTTCGCCTGGCGCGATTTCAGCGCGGTAGCGCTTGGCTACAGCCTGACCGAGCCACAACTCCACCGAGTGACCAATCACCAGTTCCGAACCGCCCTCATGCTCTTTAGGGAGCTGCGGCGGCTCGGCTACCTGCGTATCGGGCTTTCGTTGGTCGAGGTTCACGACCGCCGGGTGAACCTGGCGCTCTCGTCGGCGTTTGGCGCCTACGACATGCGGACGCCGCCAGCGGATCGTGTGCCGCCGCACCTTCGCCTGCACTGGGAGGACCGGGAAGATTTTCTCAAGTGGCTGCGCCGGGAACGTCCCGACGCAATTATCACCCACGACGAACGCATCTACGACTGGGTCCGAGCCGAGGGACTCAAGGTGCCGGGGGACATCGGGCTGGCATTTTTCAATATCAACCGGACCGAAAAAACCCTCACCGGGGTGCACCAATGCGACCACCGGATCGGGCGGGTCGCGCTCAACCGGCTTGAAAACATGTTGCATGTTCACGAAAGCGGCGTGCCGGACTTTGCCCAACACGTTCTGATCGACGGTGAGTGGCTGCAGCGCAAAACCACCCGCCAGGTAGGTCCCCCGGCCGAGTGGTTTCTCGACCTGCCCTCGGAAGAAGATGCCATGCGGCAACCCCTCACCACCCCGCCCGCCGGGAAGACTATTTGATTCGGCCGTGAACCCTTCGATAACCGGGTGTCGGAAACACTGAGGACCTGACCCGGGAAAGTTTGACTACGGAAGTCAAAGTTCGTAAGCGCTCGGCCGAGTGCCTCGTTGACGGCTGATAGAAGAGGCAAAGTTGGCTCGTATGGGTGACCCATACGAGGCAGGCCGGTGTCGTAGAGGTGACCTCTACGAGGCAGACGATGCGGCAGGTTGCCAACGGCGCGGCGTGAGC
>CAMCHD010000081.1 GCA_945874545.1 Akkermansia muciniphila
GTGAGCAGGACGCTACGAAGGTTGATGTTGAATACGGCGTCCCACTCGGCGTCGGTGGTCTCGTGGAGCGGTTTGCTGGGGGTCGCGATGCCGGCGTTGTTGTGGATGACGTCGAGGCGGCCGTAGGTCGCGAGCACGCGGTCCAGGGCGGCCTTCACCTCGGCGTCCTTGGAGACGTCGCAGGAAAAGCCGAGGTGGCCGGCGCCGAGTTCGGCGGCGGTGGCGGCGGACGCGGCGCCGTCGCGCGCGACGACGATGACCTTGGCGCCCTGGCGGGCGTAGGCGAAGGCGCAATCGCGCCCGATGCCGGTGGAGCCACCGGTGAGAAAGATGACCTTGTCTTTAAGCAGCATGGGGAAGGGTTCCAAAAGTTGTCAGACAACTGTGGGCTTTCGCAATGTTTATCTTTGCCCGGCCGCTTGCTCGCCCCGTGCGGTGGAGGGGTGGTCGCGGATCAGACCAGGGCGTTGCGAGCCATCACCTCGGCATACCAGCGGGCGCTGAGTTTGGGCGTGCGTTTGAGGGTCTTGAAATCGCAGTGCACGGCCCCGAAACGCATGTCGTAACCGTCCTCCCACTCGAAGTTGTCCATGAACGACCAGAGGAAATAGCCCTTCACCGGCACGCCGTCGGTGATGGCGCGGCGGAGTTCGAGCAGGTAGTTGCGCAGGAAATCGCGGCGGTGCAGGTCCTGGACTTCGCCGTCGACGGGGTCGGGCTCGCGGTAGCCGCAGCCGTTTTCGGTGATGTAGATGGTCTTCGCGCCGGAGAGCTCGGCGGCGAAGCGCGGGCCCCAGTAGAGGGTCTGCGGGGTGATCTTCAGCCAGGTGGTGCTGGCCTCGGGGAAGGACGGCGGCATGGCGAGTTTCTCGGGGGCGCCGCGTTTGCCGGCGCGGACAAAGGTGCCGCAGTAGAGATTGAGACCGAGGAAGTCGGTCGGGGCGGAAATCAGGGCGAAGTCGCCCTTGCGCACGACGGGGCGGTTCCTGCCGGCCGCGCGGAGGTAGGCGGGGTCGTAGTGGCCGTGGGATACGGCGTCGAGCACGCGCCAGTTGTCCCGTTTGAACTGCAGGCGGGCGGCGGCGATATCGGGGGTGGTCTCGAGGAGCGGGAGGGAGACGACGGGGTTGTCGGTCAGGCCCACGCGGGCGCCGCGGCCGCCGTGTTCGCGCACCGCGCGGACGCCCTCGCCGTGGCAGAGCAGGGCGTGGTGGCAGGTGGCGTTGACCACGTCGTCGGCGAGGCGGAGGCCGGGGGCCTTTACCCCGTAGCCGTAGGCGAGTTGGGTGAAGCAGAAGATCTCGTTGAGTGTGATCCAGTTTTTCACCCGACCGCCGAGGGCCTTGACGACGGTGTCGGCGTAGCGGGCGAAGGCGGCGACGACGCGCCGATCGCGCCAACCGCCGTAGCGAGCCTCCAAGGCCTGGGGGAGGTCCCAGTGGAACATCGTAACCCATGGGGTGAGACCGTGGTCCTCCATCGAGTCCAAAAGGCGGTGGTAAAAATCGAGGCCCCTCTGATTGAGCGCGCCGTCTCCGTCGGGAAAAATGCGGGGCCAGGCGAGCGAAAGCCGATAGTGCTTCGCGCCCAGATCGCGCATGAGTTTAAAATCCTCCGCGAAGCGATGGTAATGATCGCACGCTTGGATCAGGTCGTGCCCGTTTTTGACCCGACCGGGCTGGCGGGCAAACTCGTCCCAGATCGACGGTCCCTTGCCGTCGAGGAAAGCGGCGCCTTCGATCTGCGGCGCGGCGGCGGCGAAGCCCCAGAGAAACCTTTTCGGGAAGGAAAGCGGACGGATGCGTGGCATGGGGAAAGTGGGTCGGGAGGGGAAGATGGATGGAACCAATTTAAAGATAAATCAATGAGTCGCGGATGGTCTGCCAGGCAAGCACGGTGACTGTAGAAAGGGAGATCGCCGGACCAATCCCCGGCGGAGATCGGCTCAGCGCGCGTGGAGCGTGATCCGGCCGAGTTTGAGTGAGCCGGAGGCGTTGCCGTAATCGATCCACGCCTTCACGTAGCGGGCGGGACGACCGGGCTGCTGTATGCCGGCGACGTGTCGGGTGATGGGGACTTCCCACTGCGGCAGACCGTAGGAGCCACGGTAAACCTCCTCCCAGATCTCGCCGTCGGTGGAGATGGCTAGGTGGAGGTCCACGTTGCTGTTGAAGGCATTGTGGTCGATGCCGGCGGCGGAGAAGGCGGTGACCTCCCTGACCGAGCCGAGGTCGAAGGTGGTGGAGGGTTGGCGCTCGTTGTCGGTTTTGACCGTGAGGCGGCCATCCCCATCCGATGTAATCTCGCCGGTGGAAACGGTGGTCGCGGCGGCGGCCTGATGGGCGGAGCCGAAGGTGGACTGGTCGTCGAAAGGGCCGGCGCCGAGGCCGAGGACCTGGTAGGGGGTGACGGGTTCGGCGGTGGTCAGTTCGAGGATGGTGACGGGGCCCTGGTAGGTCGTCGCGCCGAGGTCGAGCGTCACGGCGGATTCGGTCTGGGAGAAGGCGACGGGGGTCGAGCCGTGAAGGAGACGGGCCGAGGTGATTTTGTGCGGGAGGGCGGCGAGGCGGAGGCGCCCGTTGACCGGGGGCTGAAGCAGGTGGACGTAGATCGTATGCTCCCGGTAGGTGGATCCTCCCCAGGAACCGTTGGCCCAGGGTCCGCCGCGGGTGTCATAGAGGGCGACGCCGTTTTTTTTCATCCAAGCGCCGATCTCCTGCAGACGTTCGACCTGGCGGGGTTCGATGCGGCCGTCGGGCATGGGGCCGACGTTGAACAGGAGATTGCCGCCGCCGGTGACGGTGGTCACGAGGATGCGCAGGCACTCGTCGAGGGACTTCATCTGATCGTCGGGTTTCCAGGCCCACTGGCGGCAAATCGTCATGCAGGTCTCCCACGGGCGTTTGACCTCCATGTTTCCGACGCGCTGCTCGGGGGTGTCGAAATCCTCGGGCAGGCCGTTGCGGTCATTGATGAGAATCTGCGGTTGCAGTTCGCGGATCATCTGGTGGAGGGCGGGCGCGCCGTAGTCGGCCGCGGACCGGCCGAGTCCGTCGAACCAGGCGATATCGATGCGGCCGTAGTTGGTCATCAGTTCGCGCAGTTGGAGGGCGAGGTAGGCTTGGTAGTCGGCGTGGCGCACGGTGAAGGCGTCGGGGTTTTTCCAATCCGGTTGGGAGTAATAGGTGCCAAAACGAAGGCCGGCGGCGCGGGTCGCATCGGCCAGCGGGCCGACGATGTCCCTGCCGTAAGGACTCAGCGGCGAGGTGATCTTGTAATCGTTGGCAGCGGTGTCCCACAGGCTGAAGCCGTCGTGGTGCCGGGTCGTGAAGACGATGTATTTCATGCCGGCCGCCTTGGCCAGGGCGACCCACTCGGCGGGGTCGTAGGCGACGGGATTAAACTCCTGGTAGAGTTTGTCGTAACGTTCGGCGGGCACCTCCGTTTCGCTGGTCCAGTAGCCGCGGCGTTCGCCGCCGCGCGACCAGCCGATTTCGCTTCCGGCGAGGCTGACCGGGCCCCAGTGGATAAAGAGGCCGAACTTGGCGTCCTGCCACCACGCGATGCGGGAGGCGGAGGCGGAGGAACTAGGCGAGGTCGGGGTGGATTCGGGAGCGGCGGCGGCCATGGCGGGGAGGAGGAAAAGGAGGCGGGCGGGCAAAAATTTCATGAAACGGAGGGGGGGAGCATGCCGCTGGTGGCGGCGGTCGAGTTTGTCGGGCGCGGCGTCGCCGCGACATCCCGGGGATGGATAGCAACCGGGATGTCGAAGAGTTGTCTGACAACTATTTTCTTTTCGCAATCGTAATGTGCGGGCCCTTGGCTGCCGGCGTGACTGTTCGCCGACGCAAACCCCGGCCCCCGGTGGGGCAACGCATCATCAAGGAGTTGGAATCCGCCATCGTGGGCGGCGACTTGGACGCGGGCAAACGACTGCCCACCGAGGGGGAGCTGGCGCGAAAATATGGCGCGAGCCGGGCGGCGGTGCGGGAGGCGGTGCAGGTGTTGAAGGCGCGCGGGCTGGTGGAGAGCAGGCGAGGCAGCGGGAGTTACGTGGCGGCGGACGCCGGGGCAAAATCGCTGCACGAGTCGTTGGAGCGCTACACCGCGTTGCGCGGGGATGCGGAGGCCTACATCGAGTTGCTCGACCTTCGGCTGATGGTGGAGACGTTTTGCGTCAAACGCCTGGCTTTGGCGAGTGACGAAGAGCCCCGCGAGCGGGTGCGTGACTGCCTGGGGCGCATGGTCGCGGCGGGCGCGGATCTCAAACGCTTCGGCGAGGAGGACATCGCGTTCCACCAGGCGATTGTCGAGGGTGCGGGCCACGGCCTTTTTGCCACGATTTTCCGGGGTTTGTTGCCGGGCTTGGGCCGTAAATTCGCGCTTATGACCTACACCAAGGCGGAGTTGATCGAGCAAACGTTGCTGGATCACCGCAAAATCATGGCGGCGGTGGAAGCGAGAGACGCGGTCCAAGCCGAGGTCTGTTTACGCGCCCATCTTTGCTGGTCGCGGGAAAATCTCGATCATCTGCTGGAGGGGTAGGCCTAAGCCCGCCGAATCGACTTCGCCGATGGGCCGAAGGGCCGGGGGGCACCGGCAGTTTTTGCGTCGCAGGAAACGGCGAGGGGAACGTGTCGGCGGCATCTACGCCCCCTGGAACGTTCAAACCGGAGCGGTTGCCTCGACGAGACGCGGAAGCACCAAGCTATCAGGACGCAAATTTGTTTATTTGTGCGTGTTGCGCTCTTCATCGGCCAAAACAATCGATGCTGTTTCGGCTACGATTCTTCCCAAAATAGCCTAGCGGGCAAGCGCTTCGAAATCGGGAAGCGGGAGGTCGGGCTGGCCGGGAACGGCGTGCCATTTGAGCGGCACCATGGAGAGGTGCCAGTCGAGGGGCGGATCAAGGCGCTGGTTGCAGCCCTGATAAAAAAGATAGGCGCGGCCGTCGGTGTCGAGGAAGGCGCCGGGGTGGCCGGATTCGTCATGATTCCACGTGCCCGGCTGGCCGCGTTCGAGGATGGGACGGCCTTGGTTCAGGCGGCGGAAGTGGATGCCGTCGGTGCTGACGGCGACCCCGATTTGTTGGGGCGCCTTGTTGTAGTTGCCGGCGTAGAAAAGGTAGTGGAGGCCTTGGTGGTGGATCATCGACGCGGCCTCGATGCAGTCGCCTTCCCACCCGAGGTCGAGGACGGGCGGATCGAGGGGGGTGGGGACCTTTGGCTGCAGCAAGGGGCCGTCCGGTGAAAGGGTCTCCCAGTCGCCGCGTCGGAGCGCGCTGACGAGCGGGGCGCGGGAGGCGCCGATGATCTGCCGGCGTCCGGAGGGATCGCGGGAAGCGTAGTAGAGAAAAAGCGAGTCGCCGATCACGTAGGCCTCGGCGTCGATGGCGCGGCCGTTGGACCAGGCGTAGGGTTTTCCGTCGGGGTGGCGCGGGCGGACGATCGGGTTGGTGGGATTGCGGGTGAAGTGAATGCCATCGTCGGACCAGGCGTGTAGAATGCTCGCTCCGCCAAAATCTCGGGGTGAGTAGGACTGATAGAACAGGTGGAGGCGCCCGTGGAGCACGAGGGCGCCGGGAGCGGCGACGCCGTCGGCCTCGACCGAGCCCTCGAGGGGCAGAAAACCCTGAGGCCGCCAGTCGAGCAGGTTTTCGCTGGTGGCGATGCCGATGGCGGTGTGGGTCGGGTCGGTCCAAACGCTGTAATACATCCAGTAACGGTCGCGGAAACGGACGACGCTGGGATCCTTCGTGCGCTGGTTGGGCGTCGAGGCGGGATCGGCGTAGAACATGCGCGGAGGGGCGAAGGGAGTCACGGTGGAAGAGACGGGGTGGATCGGGAGGGCCGGAGAACCGATTGCGGACACGATGAGCGCGAAGGGAAGGCAGAACACACCCAGCGCCCGGGGCAGAAAACAACGCGATTTCATTCGGGCGGTTTGAGAGGGGCTCGGCGGGCAGGGCATGAGTCGGTTGTAGCGGAAACGCGCGTGCGCGCCTTGCCCGTTGGGCCGGTGTGGAAACCATGGAGGATCGCCGCGCTGACAAGGTCGAGGGCAGGCGGATAGTTCTTCGGAAAATTCATCCGCCCAGGCCGCTCTCCCGACGGCACCCCATGAGGTGCGGGATCCGGAAAATCTTTGGTTCGCATCAGGAGGATCCTTCTGATTTTGTGATAAATCACTTTTCGAGGATCGTTTATGATTCGGTCGAAGACGACAAAAGAATGCTTAATCAAGAGACTATCCCCCTGATAAATGGAGAGGTCATGCGTGGCGCGGCTATCCGCCTCAACAGCTGCGGTTTCCTGCCCGACGGCGTAAAGCGCGTGACGGTCCTGGCCGGGACGGACGGGATCGCTCCGGTCGAGGCGCGGGTGGTATGTGCGGAAACGGGAGGCGCGGTTTGGAGTGGGGCATTCTCCCCACCGGTTCGGACCGGCGTGGAGGATACGGACGAGTGGTTGGTGACGGCGGACTTTTCCGGGCTGGCGAACGAGGGCGCCTATTTCCTGGAGGTCGAGGGGCTGGGACGCTCGGCGGTTTTTTTGATCCGCCGCGCGGTTTGGAATGAACCTTACCGCCTGGTGGCGCGGGCTATGTATTTATGGCGGTGCGGTTGCGCGGTGCGCGGAGAATGGCGCGGCAAGAGTTATGGGCACGGCCCCTGCCACTGTGACGACGGTTATCTGGACCATGTCGGCGGGGCCGCAGGGACACGACGCGATGCAAGCGGTGGGTGGCACGACGCGGGGGATTACAACAAATACGTGGTCAACGCCGGTGTGAGCGTGGGTTTGATGTTTCGCGCGTGGGAGCACTTTCGCGCACGCATCGAGGCGGTGCCGCTCGAACTGCCGGAGAGCGGCAATGGCACTCCCGATCTGCTGAACGAACTGCGCTACGAGTTCGACTGGCTGTTCAAGATGCAGTTCGAGGACGGGCGGGTGGCGCATAAACTCACCGCCAAGACCTTCGACTATCGCGACGTGCCGGAAGGCGACACGGACCGGCGTTTTTTTTGTCCCTGGGGCACGGCCGCGACGGCCTGTTTCGTGGCGATGATGGCGCTCGGCTCCAGGCATTTTAAGGAATTCGACGCGGCTTACGCCGCACGTTGCCTGGCGGCCGCGCGGCTGAGTTGGGCTTGTCTGCGGAGACATCCTGATCACGTGGAGCCGGACCAGAGCGCGTTCGCGACCGGCGGCTATGCGGCGAATGACGCCTCGCACCGACTGTGGGCGGCGGCGGAGCTCTGGGAGAGCACCGGCGAGGAGGAGTTTTTGCGGGATTTCGAACGGCGTGTGGTGACGGTGGAGTTCAACCCGGGCGGCCCGGTCTGGTATGATGTCGAGGATCTCGCGCTAGGAGTGTATTTGGAGGCCTCGCGTTTGGAGAATCGGGACGCGGGGCTGGTGGCGCGTCTCACCGCCTCGTTGTTCTCGCGGGTGAACGTCATCGTTGCCGAGGCCGAACGCAACCCGCATGGGCGGCCCTTGGGCGGCCGAAAGGGTTCGTGGGAGTGGGGCGGAAATGGCCGCGTGGCGGGCCAGACCTATCAATTGCATCTGGCCGATCGTCTGCGGCCCGACTCCGCCCACCGCCGGGCGGCCCAGCAGGCGCTGGCCTATCTATTCGGACGGAATTTTCACGGCCGCTCCTATGTGACCGGACTCGGCGCGAATCCCCCGGAGAATCCGCACGACCGGCGTGGTGGCGCGTGGCCGGGCTACCTCGTGGGCGGGCCTTGGCCGACGGGCCGGGACTGGTTCGACGTCGAGGCCGATTACCGCACGAACGAAATCGCGATCAACTGGAACGCGGCGCTGATCTATGCGTTGGCGGCCTTTGTGGAGCCTCCGAAATGAGCGCGGAATTGCTGGCCTCGCTTTGCCTTCTGGTCGGTGGCGGCATGGAAATCGGGGTGACCCGCGGCTGCGGCGGTCGCACGGTGGTCATGCGCGCGTCGGGCGGAGAAAACCTCCTGCAGGCCCGGCCGGAAAACTGGAGGGAGCAGGCGACCAACGCTCGCATGCCCGATCTCGATGCACCCTGGTCGCAGGACGCGGGGCAGGTGGTCTGGCTGGGCCCGCAATCGCGCTTCTGGGCGGATCAAAACGTGTCGAAGGATCCCTTGATGTCGGCTCGGGGCTGGCCGCCGGACCCATTCCTGACCGAGGCGCCGTATGAGGAAGTTGAACACACCCGAAACCGATTGGTGTTGCGCGGCCCGCATTCACCGGTGTCGCAGGTGACCCTGACCAAGACCTGGACGGTATTGGACGATGGACGCATCCGCTTCGAGGCCGAGGCGCGCAACACCGGTGAAAAGACGATTCGCAAAGGGCTGTGGTTTAACCTTCGGGCGCTTCCCGCGGCGAAAGTCTACGTGCCGGTGGCGTCGGTCAAAAAGGTGCGTCGCACCGGGGACGCCGCGGTGCCGTTCCGGTATGCGGACGGCTTTGTGGAAATCGGGTTGCCTCGGTTGGCGCCCGGCCAGGAACGCGTCGACGAGAAGTTTTTTGTCGAGCCTTCGCGCGGGGTGATCGCGGCGTCGGTGCCGGGCGGATTTTTGGTCCTGGAGTTTGAGCCGACCGCGCCCGACAAGGTGGCCGAGGGACAGGCCCCGGTGGAGATTTACCGGCTGGCGGAACGGACCGGACCGGGGTTGCTCGAACTGGAACAGCACGGACCAGAATGCGAACTGAGCCCTGGCGACACGATGCGGCGCGCGGAAACTTGGCGGTTTGTGCCCTGGCCCGCGCCGCGAAAGAGTGTTCCGCGCGCGAGCTCGGGCACCGTCTCCGCGGCCGGAACGCGTTCTGGCCCCGGGGAGACCGTCTTTTCGTCCGAAGGCCCAGCTTCACGCCCGCCGGCGGAAGATAAAGCCGGCGCAATCCAGGGCGGCCGCACCGATGGCGAAAGTGCTCCGCTGGACCAAGACCTGCGGGACCTGTTCAAGTGCCTTGGCGGAGAGGTTCAAAATTGAGCCGGTTCGATGCAGTCGTCCCGATCGCATCGACGCGGACCCGCGGCACCTTCCGGTGGGGCCCTCGGCTCGGAATAATCTCCGAAATGGTGCAGTTAAGAGCCGGTAGCCGGGTGAGGTCGTGGACGGATCGGTGTGTCCGGCCGAGGCGGATACCTCAAGGAAGTGAAACACGAAGGCGGCCGAAGAGGCGGCCGGCGTGCGGGATGGGGAGCCGGATGGTTACGGTCTGCAGGTCGGATACGATAGGGCCGAGGGTGAGGCCGGAGGCGGCGGGCTCGGTGAGCGGAAGGGTGGTCCAGGAAACGAGATCGGGACTGTATTCGAAATTTTGCGACGAGTAGAGGGCGCTGGATGCGTGGCGGGTGAAGGTAAACACGAACTCTCCGGCTTCGATGATGGCGGACGGGAGGCGGGCGGCGTCGGCGGTTTCGGGGGCGCCCTCGAGCATATACTCGAGCAGGTTGACCATGCCGTCGGAGTCGGGGTCGGCCAGCGGGGCGGCGGAGGAGGAGGCGGGATTGGCGAAGCGGGCGGCCTGCCAGTCGGAGAAGGCGTAGCGCGGGGTAAGGACGACGGCGAGTTCGCCCGGCGTGGAAAGGTCGAGGGCGGCGTTGAAGTTGGGCGACGTTCCGAGAACCGTGAGGTCCGCGACGGTGAGCGCGCCGGTGCAGGTGGCGACCAGGTGGCGGCCGGCGCTCAGGGTGTAGGAGGACGGCAGGGTGATGGTGCCGGACAGGTTGACGTCACCGGTGACCGCAAGGCGGGAGGAGGCGGTCGAAAATGTGAGGTCGCCGGAGAGGCGGGCGTCGCCGACGAGCGCGAGGGTGCCTCCCTCCAAGGCGATCGTGCCTGTGGAGTCGAGCGGGGCCTGGAGCGTGCCGCGGCCGCGAAGGGTGGCGCCGGACCAGATCTCGCATGAGGCCGCCGCGATCCTGGCATCCCGGCCGAGCTGAAGCGTGGCACCGGGTAGGACGACGATGTCGCTGACGCCGCCAAGCGTGTCGGTGTTGTCGTCGCCGTAGGCGAGCGTGCCCTGTTCGACCGTGATGCCGGCGCTGACGGTGCCGGATCCGGTGACCCACCAGGTGCCGGTGCCGGTCTTGGCGAGGCCGATCGGGCCGCCGTTGACGAATGGAGTGAAGGAGCCGGCGAAAGTGGTGGACGTGTCGAGGGCGCCGACTTTCCAGGTGACGGTGCCGGGGGCGTTTTGACTGCCGGAAAGGACGGAGGAGGAAATGCCGGACAGACTGCCGAGCGGGATGACGAGGCCCTCGGCGGGCGGGACGGCGGTGTATTCGAGGCGGACCTGGGCGAGGTTGACGGCGGCGAGGGGCAGGCCGGTGGGACCGCCAAACTGGAGGCGAGGATCGCTGGCGCCGGAGGCGGGGCGCTCGACGTTCAGCGTGCCGGAGAAGGCGGACCAATCGCCGGTGACGGCGCTGCGGTAGTAGTTGACCGTGAGGTTGAGCGTGCCCGAGCCGGTGAGATTGCCGCTCAGCGAAGGGTAGGGCAGGGAATTGAAGCCGCGGACGGTGTCGAAAAGGGAGCCGGATTGGCCCGCGGGAACGATGAGGTCGTTGGGCAAGGCGCCGTAGATGGCGCTCAGGTTGCCTAGGTGACCGTGGAGAGTAAGGGAGCCGCCGTTGAATGTGATCGGGCCGGAGCCGAGACCGAAAGGGTTGGCGGGGGCGGAGGGATCGGCGGTGGGGGCGGACTTGGAGGTGAGGACCAAGGAGCCGCCGTTGAGGAACGTGCCGCCGGTGAACGTGTGGCGGGTTTCGATGGTGAGAGTGGTGGCGGAGCTGGTGACGGTGGCGTTTTGGGTCAGGGTGAGGGAGGTGGCGGACGGAATGGAGGCGACTGTAGTGCCGGCGGGGATACCGGTGCCGGAGACGGCCATGCCGGGGAGGAGATTGGCGGTCGAGGAGACGGTGACGCTGGGTGAGCCGGAGGTGAGGACGGAGTTGGCGAACGTGTATTGCGGGAGGTTTAAGGTGAGCGTGCCTGAGCCGGATTTTACGAGGGAGGCGGGGCCGGTGATGGGGGCGCCGGTGAAGGTGTAAGGTCTGGCGGAGGTGTTGGTGACGGTGATGGAGCGCGGGGCGACGGGTTGGGTGAGGGTGACGTTGCCGGTGGTGGCGGAGTCGTCGAACGCGACGTGGTCGAAGTTGAAAAACGTGGCGGGCGAGGCTCCGGACCAAGCGGCGGTGGTCTCGCGGTCCCAGCGGCCGCCGCCGGAGCCGGTCCAGACGAGATCGGCGGGGGCGCCGGAGACATTGAGCCGGACGAAGCCCGGGGCTGAGCCGGAGGCGTTGCGGGTGAACCAGAACGACTGGCGGGAATCGGCGGGCAGGTTGGAGACGAAGCTGACGGAGCTGGCGGTGAGGGTGGCGGGTGTGGAGAGGAGTTCGTAAACGCCGGGCGAGAGGGCGCCGTCGAGCAGTTTAAAATCGAAGGACTGGGGGCCGGTCAGGGTGATGGCGCCGGTGGTGGTGAGGCGATCGTTGCCGGAGGCGGGATTTGAGCTGAGATCGAAGCGAAGGACGGGGCTGGTGAGGGCGAGCGAGGCGGCGGCGATTGTGCCGGCGGTGCCGGGGGCGGAGCCGGGGGAGAGGATGGCGTTGGCTGCGGTGGTCAGGTTGCCCCCGAGGGTGGTGTCGCCGGAGAGGGTGGCGTTGGCGGAGACCGAGACGGGGGAGGCGGTGAGAGTGCCGAGAACGTGGAGAGTGCCGGCGGAGACGGAGGTGTTGCCGGTGTAGGTGTTGTTGTTGCCGGTGAGCGTGAGGGTGCCGGAGCCGGTTTTGACGAGGGCGGCGGCGGCCTGTCCACCGTTGGTGATGCGGCCGGCGAAGGTGGTGGAGTCGCCGAGCGCGCCGACGGTGTAGGTGCTGACGGTGGCGGCGCTGTCGGTGCCGGAAAGGGAAGTGTTTGGGCCGCCGGAGAGGGCACCGAGCTGGAACGAGCCGCCATTGCGGGAAAAGAATCGGACGGTGCCGGTGCCGAGGTCGAAGGCGGCGGAGGAGGAACCGGTGCTGCCGTTGAGGCGGACGCTGCCGGTGCTGGTGCCGAAGGAGACGTTGCCGGAAAAGGACGACATGGAACCGCCGAGGGTGAGCAGGTTGGTGCCGGTGTTGGTGATACGCAGGGAGCCGGAGCCGCTGATGGCGCCGTTGAAGGTCCGGGCGCCGGAGGGGGTGAGGATGGCGTCGCCGGCGATGACAAAGGAATTGTTGATGTTGGCGGAGGCGACGAGGGTGCCGCCGAGAAGATTGATCGGGGCGGAGCCGAGGGCGCTGGCGGTGGTGAGCGTGAGGTTGCCGGATTCGAGGGAGGCGGAGGTGAAGGCGTTGGGGCCGGTGTTGGAAATGGTGAGGGAACCATTGCCGGCTTTGCTGAAGGTGCCGGCGCCGGTGAGGTTGCCGGAACCGGCGAGGGTGAAGTTTTTGGTGCTGTTGGAAACGGTGAGCGAGGCGGGGGCGAGGGCGCCGGTGAGCTTGAGGGTGGGGGAGTGGGAGCCGGTGTCGTCGAGGGTGACGGCGTCGTTGGCGGCGAAGGCGACCGGGCCGAGCGGGGAGGTGAAGTTGGGGGTGGTGGCATCCCAGGCGTTGGTGACGCCGTCGCCGACCCAGGTGACCGGGCGGGGTAGGGTTTGAGTGGATACGAGAAAGGCGCACTGCTGGGTCCAGGTGTCGCCGGCGGAGTCGGTGACGGTGAAGAGGAAACCGGCGCGGCCGGAGGTATCGAGCGTCGGGGTGAAGCGGACGAGCGCGCCTCCGGGGCCGCTCCGGGTGACGCTGCCGCCGGAGACGGAAGCGAGGGTGAAGACCGGGGAGGCGGTGAAGCCGGAGGTGAACTTGCGAAGGTCGATGTCGAGGAAGGCGGGGGAGACGGCGGTGGCGCGCGGGACGGTGCCGTGAGGAACGGCCTTGAAGTGGAGGTATTCCTCGAGGCGGGTGTAGCCGACGGGGGAGCCGGCGGGGAAGAAGGAGGCGGCGAGCTCGGGGGCGGAGAGGACGGTGTTGTGATCGGCGACGGCGGGATTGTAGCCGACGGCGGATTCCCAATCGTCGGGCATGCCGTCGAGATCGGTGTCGAGCGGGGCGGGGGCGGAGGCGAGGGCGGCGAAGGCGGTGCCGGTGGAGAGGCCGAGCTCGAGGGGATCGGAGATGATGCCGCGCTGGAGGGCGGCGGCGCGAGAGACGCAGAGGGCGGTGATCTCGTCACGGAGGGGCCGTGAACCTATCTCCATGCGGACGGCGCCTGTCTTGGAGAGGATTTTTTTGTAGGCGGTGAGGCGCGGGGTGACCGTGACGGGAACACCGACGACCGGGCCGCCGGTGACGCCGTTGGCGGTCTGGGGCCAGACGGAGGGTGTCTGGGTGTAGCCGGTGGCGGACACCATGGCGTGGTTGGACTTGGATACATCGAGGACGCCGTTGTTGTTTCCGTCGAGGGCGGCGTCCGACATGTGGAGCTGGAACTTGGTGGAGCCATCGTCGTTGAGGCCGCCGCCGTAGATGACGGAGCTGGTGGAGCCGCCGTGGGAGAAGGTGCTGTTGCGGATGTTGACGCGATAGGCGTAGCCGTTGCCGCCGGTTACTTCGGGGGCGAGGTTGAAGCCGTTGTTCCAGCCGAAGACGAGGTTGTTGACCCAGTCGAAGACATCGCAGCCGATGAGCTTGGGGTTGCGGGTGTGGTTGTTGGCCCAGAGGGAGTGGTGGACCGTGGCGTGGCGCATTTTCCAGAGGCCGCCGGCGGAGTGGCTCTGGAGGCCCCAGGCGTTGGTGGACCACTGGAAGGTGAGATGTTCGGGGGCGGTGCCGAAGGAAGAGAGGTTCTCGTCGGTCGAGAACATGACGTCGCAGTGATCGAAAATGATGCGTTCGGAGCCGTTGATATCGACGGCGTCGCCGCCGGCGGCCTGCTTGCCATAGCGCCAGCGGACGTGGCGGAAGACGAGGTCATCGCCGGTGAGATTCATGGTGTTGTTCCAAAAACAAATGCCGTCGCCCGGGGCGGTCTGGCCGGCGACGGTGATCTTGTTTTTCGCGATGGTCATTCCACCGCCGGAGCCGGAAGGCAGGCGGATGTGGCCCGAGACGG
>CAMCHD010000082.1 GCA_945874545.1 Akkermansia muciniphila
TGGGCTTCCGACCTCGCCTACCGCGCCGTCGGAGAAGCCCCACCCGCCCCGGGCCAGGCGCCTCTCCCCGATGTCACCATCGAGCGCCCGGCCGCTGGCGAAAGGCTCACCTTTTCCGCCGCCCTCGCCCGGTTTCAGGCCGCCGCACCCGGATGGACCGAGATCACGCTTCGCGAGGGCCTGCCGCCCCGACGTGGACCCGCCGCCCCGGCCGGCGCGGAGGCCACCCCGCCGGCGGGTCCGCGCCGCCCTCAGCCCTACAGCGCCACGATCCGCGCGAACGACGGCTCCCCGATCTTCGCCACCAGCCAGCTCGTGCTCCATCCCTACTCCGGTGAAATTCTTTCCCGCACCGGCTACGCCGACCAAAGCACCGGCCGCCAGGTCCGCGCGTGGTTGCGTTATCTGCACACCGGCCAGGCCCTGGGTCGGCCGGGTCAACTTATCGCCGGTCTGGCCTGCCTCGGCGCCTGCGTGCTGGTCTACACCGGGTTCGCGCTCAGCTGGCGCCGTTTCTTTGGCCGACCCTCGCGCCCCGGGTCGGCGGGGACTTGATGTTTCGTCCACTCTGTTTGCCCGGCGAAGGCCGCTCCGCGTTAACCGGTTGAGACGCCGGGCCGGGCGGGTCATCTTTGTATCGATGTTCCACCTACCCCACCCCCTGAAGCGCCTTTCGCTCCTGCTCGGTTTGTTCCTCGCCCCCGGAGTGGGTTCGACCCACGCGGCCAATCCGATCATCACCGACGTCCACACCGCCGACCCTTCCGCGCTGGTCCACGCCGGCCGGGTGTATCTCTACGCCGGCCAGGACGAGGCGCCGGACAACAAGAGCGATTACCACATGCACCGATGGCTGTGTTACTCGTCGGAGGACATGGTCACGTGGACCCCGCACGGCTCGCCGCTCGCCGCGACCGATTTTAAGTGGGCCAAGGGCTCCGCCTGGGCCAGCCAGGTCGTCGAGCACAAAGGCAGGTTCTACTTTTTCGCCACCGTCGAGCACGCCACGATCAAAGGCATGTCCATCGGCGTGGCGGTGTCCGACTCGCCCACCGGCCCCTTTGTCGACGCCCGCGGCTCCGCGCTGGTGACCAATGACATGACCACCGATGTCGACATCTGGTGGGACGACATCGACCCCACCGTCTTCATCGACGACGACGGCCGCGCCTACCTCTACTGGGGCAACACCAAGTGCCGCTGGGCGCGGCTCACCCCCGACCTGCTCCACCTCGACGGCCCCATCCACACCGTCGCCGAGTTCAAGCGCTTCACCGAGGCGCCGTGGCTGCACAAACGCAACGGCGTCTACTACCTCACCTACTCGACCGACTTTCCCGAAAAGACCACCTACGCCACCTCCGACTCGCCCACCGGGCCTTGGAAACAACACGGCATCATCAACGAAATCGCCGGCAACTGTAACACCAATCACCACGCCATCATCACGTTCAAGGGCCGCGATTACTTCATCTACCACAACGGCTCCATCCAACCCCACGGCGGTAGCTATCGCCGCTCGGTCTGCATCGATTATCTGCACTACGAGACCGATGGCTCGATCCGGCGCGTCATCATGACCTCCGAGGGCGTCGCCCCGGCCCGTTGACCCGGCCCAAAACCGCCATCGGGTTTTTGCAAACGTTTCGATAATAATCATTTCTTAACGTGATTGTGACCTGGAATTAACCGGATTCATGCAGCTGTAACCTGACGGCCGTCGGCGCGATTGCCGGCCCCGCGAACGCCCCCGCACGGTGCGGGTGCATGCTTTCGCAACCATTACGCCTTGTCTGGGGAACTCCCGTCGTGCCCGGCGGGCGCTGGCACCTCGCGTTGATTAATTTGAAGGTGGTGCCCAAGCGGGATCGCAGGATCCGGCGCACCCCGCCCGCCCCGGCCGAGTTGGAGGCCCGCCGCAAACACGTCACCCACCTTAGCCTGCGGGGCTTTTTTGCCTGGTGCCTCGGCTTGGCGGTGGCCGGCTACCTGCTCGCCGCCGGAGTGGTCCAGCAGCGCCTCGTGGCCCGCTACCCGAAGATCCAGCTGTCCTACCTCGATGTCGCCCTGCCCTTGCGGTGGTCGGAGCTGGATAAAAAACGTGGCGACGCCCTCATTCTGCACGGCCGCGAGTTGATGCAGGGGACGGATGCCGCCGCGGGTTTTGCTCTTCTTCGCCAGGGTTTGGCACGCGTCCCGGAGGATTTTTCGGCCCGGCTCGACGTCGCCCGGGTGTATGCCGGGATTCGTATCCTGCCCCAAGCGATCAAGCTCCTGCGCGATGGCTTTGCTTTCGGTTACCCGGGCAAAGCCTACCTTGAAACCCTCCTGGAACTGCTTTCCGTGACCGATCAGGCCGAGTTGGCGCTCGAGGTGGTCCAGACCGCCCGCAGCCGCTTTGACGCCCTGCCGCCGTCCGAACGCAGCGCGGGCGAACAGCGCTTTTTGGATGAAAAACTCGCCCAGGCCCTGAGCAACGCCGGGCGCGGCGAGGAGGCCGCTCGCCACGTGAAGGCGGTGTTTCCCGAACAGGATCTGTTCAGACTAAAGTTCCTCGCCCAGCTTTATGTCGTGGACCAGCCCGGCGAATCGATACGCGTGGCCGAGGCTTGGGTCGCGCTCGACCCGAAGAACCCCGAGCCGCTCTGCGTGCTGATCGTGGCCCTGCGCCTGGCGGGCGACCTATCCGCGATGGACGCGGCGCTGGATCGTCTGGATCGCCTGGATCCCGCCCGCCCCGACGGCCTGCTTTTTCGCGTGGTGCAAAACCACCTCGCCGGACGCCCGGAGGCGGCCCGCTCGGCGATGGATCGCCTCATTTTCCGCCATGGGTCGACGCCCGCCTTTTACTCGGTCGTGTGCACCTCGCTGCTCGGCACCGGGTATGCCGAGGGGCTCGACCGCGTGGAGCGGGAACTTCGCGAACTGGGTTTTTCGCTCCACCCTTTGCTTTGGGCGCGGGTAAAACTCGCCGCCGAACGCTCGGACTGGCCCGGCTTGCTCCGGCAAATCGAACTGCTCCAGGCCGCCCCGGGCCCCGCCCTTAAGCGCGACGAGGTCACCTACCTGGACACCATGGCCAAGCTCGCCCGGGCCTGCCTCGACGGCGGCTCCGGCACCCAGCGCTCCCTGATCGAGGTCGTGGGCGACAACCCCGGCGCTCTCCTGCTCTACAAAACCGTCATTTCGGCCCTGCTCGACGCCGGCCGCCCCCAGACCGCGCGACAGATCCTGGTTCTGGCCGACGGACCGTTCCCCGACGCGCGCACCTTGCGCGACTTGCGCCCCCGGTTGGAGGCGGCCCTCGCCGCCGCCGCCCCGACCGAGCCCGCCGCCGCCCCCGGCTCCGCCGATCTCGCCACTTGGGACGCGTTCAAGACCGCCTTCGAGGCCAGGGGGACGACCGCCCCCGCCGGCGCGCTTGCCCTGTTGTCCGAATGCCGCCGCGCCCAGCCCGCGTGGCTCGAGGAACATCGCGCCGAGCTCGAACGCCTGGAACTGCCCCTGCGGGCGCGCGGCGACGATCCGCTGCTGCTCCAGGTGTTGGTTCGCTCCATGCTCACCCGCGATTCCCTTGCACCCGGCACCTTGCTTCCGCTCGCGCAGGAGATCCAGCCGACCTTCCCGGCCAACGCCCGCCTGATTCTTAAGGAAACCGTTCGTGCCCACCCCGAAAACGAAGACGCCCTGGCCTTGCAACGCGCCTGGGAACCCGCATCGCCCGACGCCGGTCCGTGAGAGCTCGGGGTGGCCCCACGCCGCCGAGTCCGTGGTTTCCCTCCAAAATTCTACCGGGTCGCTTTGACTTCCTGACCCAATGCCCTCCGCTCCGAGGTGACATGTTGTCGCTCACCCACCTTTCGCGGCCTGCCTGCGCCTACGGGGTCGCTTTGGGGAAATTTAATGGAACTCCCGCACCCGCCGGGGTTCCCACTCTGGGCGTCCCGTGTTTTCCCTGAGCGGCACACATCCTTCTTCCTTCGCGCCAACTCCACCACCCTCCTCCGCCATGATTTCCCTCTCCCCCACCGATCGCGCCCAGAGTGATGCCCAGTTGAACGCCCCCGCGCCCGACGCGGCCCCTTCCTTCCTCGAACCTGTCCGTGCCGCCGCCGCGCCGTCGGAGACGCCCGAGCGCAACAACCTCCAGCTTTACCTCCAGGAAATCGGCAAAACCCCTCTCCTGACCATCGAGGAGGAGATCACCCTCGCGAACCGGATCATGAAGGGGGACAAGGCCGCCCGCGACCACATGATCAGCGCCAACCTGCGCCTCGTGGTAAAGATCGCGATGGATTACAAAGATTTCGGCCTGCCCCTGCTCGACCTGATCAGCGAGGGCAACATCGGCCTGATCAAGGCGGTGGAGCGTTTTGATCCGACCAAGGGCGGCAAATTGTCCACCTACGCTGCCTGGTGGATCAAGCAGTCGATCAAGCGCGCCCTCGCGAACCAGTCGAAGACCATCCGTCTGCCCGTCCACCTCGTCGACAAGATCTCCAAGATGCGCAAAACCGCCCTCGCCCTCACCGAGGAGCTGGGCCGCGAGCCGACCGACGAGGAGATCGCGATCGAGCTGCAGGTGCCGACCAGCAAGGTCGCCCACCTGAAGTCGGTGAGCGTGCGCCCGGCCTCCCTCGACGCCCCCATCGGCGAAGACGGCGACTCCACGACCTTCGGCGAACTGGTCGGCGACGAGAACGCCGCCACCCCGTTCGAACAACTCCGCGCCAACAGCCAGACCTCGGCGCTGAACGCGCTCGTCGCCACCCTCGAGCCTCGCGAGGCCGAGATCATCCGTTACCGTTTTGGTCTGGACGGCCGCGACGAGCTGACCCTGGAGGAGGTCGGCGCCAAGTTTCGCGTCACCCGCGAACGCGTTCGCCAGCTCCAGAATCTCGCGCTCTCGAAAATGCGCAAGGCCCTGGAAAAGCAGGAAGAACAGCGCACCAGCGAGGACATCGAAATCGAAGAAAAGCAGCGCGCGCGGGAAGAGGTCATTCGTGAGTTCATTTCCACCCGCGCCCCGGCCGACGCCCCTGCTCGGACCGGCGCCGTGCGGTCCCTCCCGGCCGTGACCACCGAGGCCCCGCAGCGCGCGCCCAAAGCGGTGGCAAAGCGTCCCTCCCAGGCTGTCGCCAGCGTTGCTTCTCCCTTCGCCCCCAAGGCTGTCGGAGCCCTCGGCGCAAAACTCTACGGCAAACGCTGACCGTTTCCGATTCCTCGGGGTTTGCGGTTACGCAAAATCCTAGGGAAGGAACAAACGCGTCTCGCGGGTGCGGCTCGGTCTCCCTCCGAATCGCTCCGTGCGCAGGGCGCGATGCCTCGGGCGGTCGCGGGGCGATCACGGGGCCAGGGGCTCTGGTAGGTCCACTCTCCGGACGGATTACGGAAGCCCGAATGCGTTGGGGAATAGGTCTAGGTTCAGCTCTCCTCCGCCAAGGGGTAAGGCCCGCCGCGCTTAGCCTCGCAAGCGCTCTTCGGCGAAGCCCGCGCACAGGGCGTGGATCGCGGCGGGAGACTCCATGGCCATCGCCGTTTGCGCGAGTTGTTTGGCGTCGGTGAGCTTGAGGTTTCGCACCACGTAGCGCGTGGCCGGGATGAGCGGGGGCGTCATGCTCAGTTCGTCCACGCCGAGCCCGAGCAGCAGCGCGGTGTAGTTGGGATCTCCCGCCATCTCGCCACACACGCTCACCTTGATCCGGGCGCGGTGCGCCTCGACCACGATGTGACGCAGCGTGCGCAGGACCGCCGGGTGGGTCGGTTCGTAGAGGTGGGCGATGCGGTCGTTCACCCGGTCGATCGCCATGAGGTATTGGATGAGGTCGTTGGTCCCGACGCTGAAAAAGTCGCACTCCCGGGCCAGCAGGTCGGCGGACATCGCCGCGCTGGGCACCTCGATCATGCTGCCCACCGGCATGTCCGGATCGAAGGCCACGCCCGCCGCGCGCAACTCGCCCCGGCACTCCTCCAGCACCGCGTTGGCCCGGCGCATTTCCTGGCTGCCGCTGATCATCGGATACATCAACTGCACCCGGCCGTGGGCGCTGGCCCGCAGGATGGCGCGGAGCTGTTCCTTGAACAACGCGTGGTGGTCGAGGCAGAAACGAATCGCGCGGTAGCCGAGGAAGGGGTTGTTCTCCTTCGGGAAGAGGTGGGATTGCGATGCGATGGGTTTGTCGCCGCCCAGGTCCAGGGTGCGGATCGTCACCGGATTCGGCGCGAGGGCCTCGGCCAGCGCGCGGTAGGCCGTGTATTGCTCCTCCTCGGTCGGCGCCGACTCCGCGCCGAGATAAAGAAACTCGGTGCGAAAAAGGCCCACGCCGTCGGCGTTGTATTCTTTCACCAGTCCGGCCTCGTCCGCCTTCTCCACGTTCGCGCGGAGCATGACGGAGACGCCATCCAGGGTGACGGCCGGGAGCCGGTTCGCCTCAAAAAGCTTGTGCTCGCGGGAACGTTTTTCCCTTTGGATTTTCCCGTAGCGGAAAAGCGTCGCCTCGCTCGGATTCAGCACCACCGCACCCTCGTAGCCGTCGACCAGGATGGAGTCGCCCGCCTGCACCCGGGTGGTGAGGTCGCGCAGGCCCACGACCGCCGGGATTTTCATCGAGCGGGCGACGATCACGGCGTGGCTGGTTTTGCTGCCGGAATCGGTGACGATGGCCAGCGCGGAGGACCGGTCCAGGCCGGCGGCGTCCGAGGGCGAGATGTCGTTCGCCACCACCACGCGTTTGTCCGCCAGGTGGATGAGCCGCTGCCCGGTGTGGCCGAGCAGGTTGGCCAGCACGCGTTGGGCGACATCGCGGATGTCGCCGCCGCGCTCGCGCAGATACTCGTCGTCGATCGCGTCGAAAGCCGCGATGTAGCGCCGGGCGACCTTGTTGAAGCAGGTCTCGATGTTCGTCCGCGTCTTCTCGAACTCGCGCAGCGTCTCCGAAATCAGGGCCTGGTCCTCCAGCACCAGCAGGTGGGCGTCAAAAATCCGCGCCTCCTCCTCGCCGAGATTTTTTTCCACCTCGGTCATGATTTTCTGCACCTGCCGCCGCGTCGCCACCAAGGCCTGCTCGAACCGCCCGGTCTCTGCCGCCCAAGCGGCCGGCTCGACCTGATACTCGGGCACTTCCAGATCGCTCTGCAAGTAGACAAAAATCTGGCCGTAGGCTATCCCATGCGAGGCGGAGATGCCTTGCAGCACGACTTCGGGACGCGAAATGGTTTCAACGGCGGACATGGGAAACGGCGGAATCTCGGACAACCGAGCCCACCACCGGCGACGGGGTGGCTGCATGAGGTCCCTCCACCCCCGCAGGGTCAACCCGTTTCCGGACCCATTTCAGCAAAACTCACGCCAGCGCGGTCGCTTGCACAAAAGCCGCCGCGCCCCACGCCTCGCGGATGGTTTCGCGCAGCGGCGCCTCGTCCCGCCCCGGTTCGAGCAGAAGGAAACACGCGCTGCCACTTCCGCTCATGCGCGCCTCGACCCCGTGCCGCTCGCGCAACCAGGCCAGCATGGCAGGGAGCGCGATCCATTTGGCGAATACCGGCCGCTCCAGGGTGTTCGCCAACAGGGCCTCCGCCGGCGCGCGATCCTCGCCCAGCCAGGCCGCCAGGCGGCCCTCCTCCGCCGCCGCGTCGGCATACCATTCGGGCCGCGCGGCGAGCGCTGCGTAGGCCTCGGCCGTCGCGACGCCGAAGTCGGGCTTGAAGAGCAAAACCCTCCGGCCCCGCAGTCGCCCGGCCGCCTCCGCGCCGAGCGGCGTGATCCGCTCGCCCCGCCCGCGCATGAGGACGGGCGCGTCGTGGCAAAACAAGGGGCAGTCCGAGCCCAGCCCGGCCGCCAGCGCGAGCCGCCGCTCCGCGCCGAGCGCCCGACCGCTGAGGGACTCCAGCGCACGCAGGGCCGCGACGGCGTTGCCACTTCCACCGCCCAGACCCGCCCCCACCGGGATGCGTTTCTCGAGCTTAAAAAGCACCCGCCCGCGCCAGCCGGTCTCGACCGCGAAGGCCTCCGCCGCGCGCAGCACCAGGTTGCTCCCGTCCGTCGGCACGCCCGGCGCGTCGCAGGCCAACTCGGCCGGCCCGGGATCGCCCGCCCACGAAGCCTCCAGGGTGTCACCCCAGACCAGCGGCGCGACCACGGAGATCAGGTCGTGAAATCCGTCCGCCCGCCGGCCGGTGATGGCGAGCGAGAGATTGATCTTGGCCGGACTGGGGAAGGTAACGGACTGCATTTGCCCCAGCCAAACAGGCCGCCCGGCCCGCGCACGCCGGAAAACACGCCGCGCCCGCGGCGGAAAAACCGCTCGCCAGCCCGAAAGTTGCTCCACCAAGGTTTTATCTTTCGCCCGCATGCCGCCCGTCCCCGCATCCGCCCCGCCCGTCCTGCCCGGCTATCAGGGGCAACCCGGGCGTTACGACGAGGCCGTCGCCCCCGACCGCACCCTCCGCCCCGCCTGGGCCCAGTTTCTCAAAACCCTCGGTCCCGATCCCGTCGCCGCCCTGCGCGCAGCCGGCGACCACGCCCGACGCGCGATCGTCGAGCAGGACGTCAGCCTGAATATCTACTCCGGCGAGGGCTCGGCCGCGGCCGCCTGGCCCTTGGACGCGGTGCCGCTGCTGCTCGGCTCGGCCGACTGGACCGCCCTGACCACCGGCCTGCGCCAGCGCGCGCAGTTGTTCAACGCGTTGCTGAAGGATCTTTACGGGCCCCAGCGCCTGCTGCGCGCCGGCGCCCTGCCCGCCGCCCTGGCGATGGCCAATCCGCACTACCTGCGGGCCTGCGCCGAGCTGGGCCGCTCCCGCCAGCCCTTCCTGCATCTCTACGCCGCCGATATCGCCCGCTCGCCGGACGGCCGCTGGTGGGTGCTGCAGGACCGCCTCGATTCGCCCTCCGGCCTGGGTTACGCCCTGCAGAACCGCCTGATCGTGCGCCAGGCCCTGCCCGCCGCCTTCGGCCAGACCCCGGTGCGGCGCTTGTATCAGTTTTCCCGCGACCTGCGGACCTCCCTCGACCGCCTGCACGCGCGTTCCGATTCACCCCGCCTCGTCCTGCTCTCGCCCGGCCCGGCGAACGAGTCCTACTACGAGCACACCTACCTCGCCCGCCATCTCGGCTGCCCCCTGGTCGAGGGCGGCGACCTGCTCGCCCGCGACCACCAGGTCTACCTGCGCACCGTCGGCGGCCTGCGCCGGGTCGACGTGATCCTGCGCCGCATCGATTCCGATTTCTGCGATCCCCTCGAGCTCGACCCCCGCTCGCTGCTCGGCGTCCCGGGCCTGGTCCACGCCGCCCACGCCGGGCGCGTCGCCCTGTCCAACCAGCTCGGCGGCCGCGCCCTGGAGAGCACCGCGCTGTTGTCTTTTCTCGCCCCGCTTTGCCGCCGCGTGCTGGACGAGGACCTGCGCCTGCCCAACGCCGCCACCTGGTGGGGCGGCCAGCCCGAGGCCCTCGCCTACATCCTGGACAACCTCCACGGCCTGGTGCTGAAGCCGACCTTCGGCGGGCAGCCCGCCGTCTACGGCGCCGTGTTGTCCGCCACCGAACGCGGCGCCCTCGCCGACCGCATCCGGGCCGATCCCTCCGCCTGGTGCGGACAGGAACGCGTGCTGCTCGGCACCACCCCGGCATGGGATGCCGCCGCCGACGCCCTCCGCCCGGCCCCGTTTGTCACCCGGGTCTACCTCGCCTGGCAGGAGGGCGACTACCACGTGATGCCCGGCGGCCTCACCCGCTTCAACCCCTCGGGCGAGGACTCGAGCGTCACGCTCCAGGGCGGCTCGGTCTCGAAGGACACCTGGGTGCTCGCCCCCGAGGCCCAGACCGATTCGCCCGGCCTGCAGCTGGCCCTCTCCACCCCCGCGTCGGCCCAGCGCCACGGCGCGACCACCCCCAGCCGCCTGGCGGACAACCTGTATTGGCTGGGCCGTTACCTCGAACGCACCGGGCAGCTCTCCCGCCTGCTGGAAAAACTCGAGCCGCTGCTGCGCGACGAGATCACCGCCTTCGACCCCCGCGTCGCGGCCGACGCGGCCCGCCTGCTGCTGGCCCTCCAGGACGCGCCCCCGCCGGCCGCCGCCACCCTGGAGGAACTCGCCGCCCACGCGCGCCGCACCGCCGCCGACCGCCGCCATCCCGGCGGCCTGGTGTCGAATCTCCTCCGCCTCTCGCGCAACCTCGATCTGGTGAAGATCCGCCTGCCCCCCGAGGCCTGGGAGATCGCCCGCCAGCTCCGCCCCCTCGGCGCCGAGGGGGCCTCGCCCCTGCCGGCCGCGATCCGCGAACACCTGGGCACCCTCGACGGCATCGTGAGCGAAACCCTGATCCACGACACCGGCTGGCGTTTCCTCGAGATCGGCCGCCGCCTGGAGCGCGCCACCCACGTGCTCCAGCTCCTGCGCGGCCTGCTCGGCGCCATCCCCGCCGAGCCCGGCCCGAGCGAGTTCCGCCTGCAAAGCTGTCTGCACCTGGCCGACAGCCTGTTCACCTACCGGGCCAATTTCCACGGCGCCATCCATCCGGGCGGAGTCCTCGCCTGGCTCGTCGCCGAGCCCGAAAACCCCCGCGGCCTGCGTTACCAGGCGGACCGCCTCGGAGAACACCTCGCCGCCCTGCCGGACGAGCTCGCGCCCCGCCCGGTCGAGCAGCTCCGCACCGCCGCCTTCCGGCTGGTCAGCGCCGCCCGCCTTTTCGAGTGCGAGACCGAACGCGTCGCCCCCGCCCGCCTGCTCGCCTTCGCCGACGAACAACTCGCCCTCCTCGCCGATCTCAACGCCCGCCTCGCCCGCATCTACTTCGCCCACTCCGAAACCGATCCCACCGGCACGTAGCCAGCGTCTTTCCGATTTCAGCTTTCCAGCGTTTCCGCGTCTCCGCTTTTCCAGTCCTTCCCGCCTTCCACATTCTCCGCCTTTCCGGTTTCCGTTTTCCGCTTTTTCCGCCATGCCCGTCTACCGCATCCAGCACGGCACCAGCTACCGGCACGAGGCCCCCGCCGCCTCCGCGTGGCAGACGCTGCACCTGCGCCCGCGTGACGACCCCGACCAGCGCTGCCTCGAGTTCGAGCTCGATATCACTCCGCGCGCCCTCGACCTCGCCAGCCGCACCGACGCCTTCGGCAACACCCTGCACGTGTTCAGCGTGCGGGAGACCCACCGCCACTTCGCGGTCCAGGCCTCCAGTCTGGTCCGGCGCCTCGCCCCGGTCCTGCCCGAGGCCGCGGATACCCCGACCCTCGCCGTGTCCCGCGTAGCGACCGACGCCGCCGTGCTCGACGGCGAGTTCACCCTCGAGCAATTCCGACACCCCAGCCCGCTCGTCCCCATGCTCCCCGGCGTCGACACCCTGCTGGCCGACCTCGATCCCGCCGCGCCCGCGCTGGAGCAACTCGCCGCGCTCGGCACGGTGTTCCGCGAACGGTTCACCTTCGACCCCGCCGCCACCGATGTGAGCACGCCGCTGGCCGACGTCCTTCGCCAACGCCGCGGCGTCTGCCAGGATTTCGCCCACCTTTACCTCGCCTGCGTGCGCCGCCTCGGCCTCGCCGCCGGCTACGTGAGCGGCTACCTGCTCACCCGCCCGCCCGCCGGCCGCGCGCGCCTGATCGGAGCCGACGCCATGCACGCCTGGGTCTCGGTCCACCTGCCCGGCCACGGGTGGATCGACTACGATCCCACCAACCACTGCTTCGCCGGAGACGGCCACATCGTTGTCGCCCGCGGCCGCGACTACGCCGACGTCTCCCCCATTCGCGGCCTGTTCAACGGCGGCGGCCGCCACGCCCTCTTCCTCGGCGTCACGGTCGAACCCGCCGAGGACCCCGCCGAGGTGGGTTAACCCGCCCGCGCTTCAGCGCTCCGCGCTGCGCACCGCGCGCGCGCCCACCCAGACGCTCGAGCCGACCATGAGCAACGCCGCCACCACCGGGTGCAGCCAGCCCGCCGCCGCCAGCGCCATGCCGGCGAGGTTGTAGCCCGCCGCAAAACGCAGGTTGGCCCGCAGCCCAGCCGCCACCTGGCGCGCCACCCGCATCGCCTCCGGCAGGCTTCGCAGGTCGTCACCCGCGCAGACCGCCATCGCCGCCGCGCGAGCTAGGGCGCTCCCGCCCCGCAACGCGAGCGCGCCGGTCGCCGCGCCCATCGCGGCCGCATCGTTCACCCCGTCGCCGGCAAACAACACCCGCCGCCCCCCCGCGACCAGCGCCGCCACCCGCGACCGTTTTTCCTCCGGGGTCAGGCCGGCCCGCACCGTCACCCCCGCGACCTCCGCCGGAGCCTGCGCGTCCCCGGTCAAGACCTCCAGCTCCAGCCCCAGCCCACGTAGCCCCGCCACCGTGTCGGCGAGCCCGTCCCGCCACGTTTCCTGCAAATGCACTCGCGCCGCCGGCACCCCGTCGACCGCCACCCAGACGGTTTTTCCGTCCTCGGGCCCCTCCGCCCCGCCGGCGGCGAACGTCCGCTCACCCACCCGCACCCGTCCCGCCGCCTCGACCACGCCCTCGACCCCCGCACCCGGCTCGAAGCGACGCTCCACCGCCACCGCAAGGCCCCCCACGCCGCCCTCCGCCACGAGAGCCCGTGCGACCGGGTGATCCACCCCGCGCTCGATCGCCGCCACCGCCGCGCGCAACTCCGCCGCCCGCGCCGCCCACGTCGGTTCAAAAGTCCATCCGCACACCACCAGCGCCTCGGTCGAGAGCGTGCCGGTCTTGTCGAAACACACCAGGTCGACCTCGGCCAACGCCTCCAAAAAATCCGCGCTGCGCGCCACGATACCGAGCCGGGCCAGCCGCGCCAGCCCACCCCACACCGCCACCGGCGTGGCCAGGCCCATCGCGCAAGGACAGGCCACCAGCAGGACGGCCATGGCGTTGAACAAGGCCCGCGACCACGGCGCGTCCGCGCCCGCCCACCAGCCGATAAAAGTGGCCGCGCTCACTCCCGCCACCACCGGCAGCCACCACGTCATCAAGCGGTCCGCGCGGGCCTGAAACCGTGAGGGCGCCAGCCGCGCCTCCGCCACCGCGCGTAACACCCCGTCCAGCCGCCGCGGGCCGGCCTCGGCCACCACCACGAGTCGGCCGTCGAGCGCCCGGGTGCCGGCCCACACGCGGTCGCCGGGCCCGCGCGGCACCGGACGCCATTCGCCGGTCAGCGCCGCCTCCTCGACGTAGGCCCGGCCCTCCGCGACCACCCCGTCGACGCAGATCGCCCCGCCCGCCGCCACCGCCACGCGCTCTCCGCCGCGCAGGCCGGCCACCGGACGGGTTTCTTCCCTCCCGTCCGCTTCGATCACCACGCAGCGCTCGTGTTTTTCCGCCTCCGCATCCGCCGCGCGCAGGGCCGCCGCGCGCGAGCGCGCCCCGGCGAGTCGGCCCAGGGTGTGGACCACCACCAGGACCGCCACCACCTCGTAATAAACCGAGCCGGACCCGGTCAGCGTGCCGAGGACCGAACCAACCAAGGCGCCCGACAGGGTGAGCAGGAACAGCAGGTCGATCGTCACCCGCCGCGCGCGCAGGGCATCGACCGCGCCGCCGAGCAGATCCCGTCCCAAGAAAACCAATACGCCGAGCGCGCTCGCCAGCAGCCCGCCGTGCACCAGCCAGTAGGCCGCGCCCTCCGCCGGGGTGAGGTTGATGGCGAGGGAAAACACCATGGCCTGGGCGGCCACCGCCGCGCCGATCCCGATGCGCAGCCAGGCGGCCGAGACCGCGCGCGCGTCCACCCGGAGGCCTGGTTCGGAGTCGGATTCGGGCGGCGGCATGACGAAGAGACGCAAAACACGACCCCGCGCGGGCCAAAACGCAAAACCCTCCCGCCGCGCGGCCGTTTGTTGACGTCCCCCGCTCTACGGCGCCACGCCCCAGCGCCGGGTGAAGGGGTAGTAGATGAACAAGGGCCGGCCGACCACGTCCGCCGCCGCCACCGTGCCCCAGTAGCGACCGTCGAGACTGTTGGCCGAGTTGTC